>NZ_CACSIK010000003.1 GCF_902705875.1 Zhongshania aliphaticivorans
AACTCAAAACCGCCGGGGTTTTGATGTCGCTTAGGTTGTTGCCCTTAAGCGAGGAGGCGTATTATATATACTTAATCCTCCGTGGCAAGTAGTTTTTTAAACTTTCTTGCCGCCTCAACCGCTTCGTTTTCTTGCTTACCTCACCTCGGTGAAGTCCGCGTCAGCAGTTGAGGAGGCGCATTATAGAGATGGCAGACTGAGAGTCAACTTCTTTCTACAATCTTTTTCGAAGTTTTTGAAATCGTTGAAAAAGTAAGCAAATTATAAGCACTGCATACAAGGCCGCATCAAAGTAACTCGCGCGAACCTGCCATGCAATATGAAGCCAAGCAAGAAGTACAGAAGGGTATACCAACATATGGAGGCGCACCCAGTTTTTGCGCAACTTCCGCACCGCCCAATTACTCGACGTCAACGCCAGTGGCACCATCAATAGCCAGGCCGCAAAACCAACAAATATATAGGGGCGTTCTGCCAGCTCTATCTTTGCCAGCTCCCAGTCCCAGGCAAAGAGGTAGGTCGTCACTATCAACAAATGCAAACTGGTATAGAACCACGTAAACAAACCCAACATCCGGCGGAACCGCAACGCCGCCCCCCAGCCCAACCAAGCCCGCATTGGACTAATAGCGAGCGTGAGCACAAATAGGCGTATCGCCCATTCCCCGGTGAGATGAATTAAGGATTTTACTGGGTCAGTACCAAGGCTCTCTGTCACTACCGCATACACTATATAAACCAAGGGTAGTAAACACAGAAAAAAGACCATGGGCTTCGAAAATCGCCGGAGGTTTGACTTCATCGCAGACATTAATAATACCGGCGCAAATTCATGCCCTTATACAAACCCGCCACTTGATCACCATAACCATTGAACATTTCCGTCTTAATCCGGCTAGGTCTTAAAAGGCTACTAGGCAGACGCCGCTCATAAGCCTGACTCCAACGAGGATGACTCACCGTGGGGTTCACATTCGCATAAAAACCATACTCACTGGGCGCAATACTCTCCCAACTGGTTTTGGGACGACTAGATGTAAACCGCAATTTCACTATCGATTTGATACTTTTAAAGCCATATTTCCACGGAACCACCAAACGGATAGGAGCACCGTTCTGGTTTGGCAGGGTCTTGCCATACATACCCACACTCATAAATGCGAGAGGATTCATTGCCTCATCCATTCGCAAGCCTTCCGTATAAGGCCAATCAATAGTACTAAACGCAGAGCGCTGCCCTCTCATCTCTTCACGGCGATGCAGTGTTGTAAATTCGATATACTTCGCGTCAGACGTTGGCTCGAATACGCTTATAAGATCTGCAAGCGAAAACCCAACCCACGGAATCACCATTGACCAAGCCTCCACACAGCGAAGCCGATAAATTCGCTCTTCCAGAGTCATGAGCTTTAAAATATCTTCAAGAGGATAACTACCCGGTTTTGCCACATGCCCTTCAACCTGAACCGACCAAGGGTCAGTTGTTAAGGTGTGAGCGTGTTTAGCGGGATCGGTTTTATTTGTACCAAACTCATAAAAATTATTATAACTGCTCGCCTCAACAAAACTCGCCGCTTTCTCATCTGTATAGAAAGGGTTGTCCGCTTTTTTGGCCACCGGACTAAACGCCAAAGCCTGACGAGCATCATCACTAGCAGCTAGACCTACACTAGGCAGCCCCAACCCAGCCATCGCAATGGCGCCAACACCAAGCCCTTGCATAAATTGTCGACGCTCAAGATAGACACTCTCTGGTGTAATCTCGCTACTCGGTATACCAGAGGGGGAACGAATAAGCACGGCATGACTCCCATAAAAGTAATATTAACTACAACCACTATTTAGATGCGTCACACCCGCTTTTGTTACAAACGCAGATTATTTAAACCGGCGATAAATGGCCTGAACCGGTCCGGACATTGCGTAGACCATCGCGGCAGCCAATAATACCCGCGCCGGATCAACAGAGACCAAGCCAAAAATAAAGACCACGGCTATCATCACAACAAAAGGCACTCGCCCACGAAAATCTATGCCCTTAAAGCTGCTATAACGCACATTAAGAATCATCAGCATGCCACACAATGCCATTAACAGCCCTGCAAACACCTCCAACTCAAAATGCACACCTTTTTCAACCCAACCCTCTTCTGCGCAAACCCAAACCAAGCCAGCCATCACGGCCGCCGCCGCAGGACTAGCAAGGCCAGTAAAGTAGTTTTTATCGGCGGTATCAATCTGTGTGTTAAATCGCGCCAAACGCAATGCCGCACAAGCCACATAGATAAATGACACAGCCCAACCAAATTTACCCAAATCCACCAGCGCCCAACTAAACACAACCAAAGCCGGCGCCACACCAAAGGACACCATATCCGCCAAACTGTCGTACTCTGCACCAAATTTACTTTGCGCATTCATCAATCTGGCGACACGCCCGTCTAAGCCATCAAATACCATAGCCGCAAAAATTGCGATGGCGGCATTTTCAAAATTACCGTGCATACCCGATATAATGGCAAAGAAGCCGGAAAACAGGGCTGCCGTAGTAAACAAGTTTGGCAGCAGATAAATACCGCGCTTGCGCTCAGTCTTGCCATTAACCGACACCTCCTCCTCGTGATCATCGATCAGCAATAAGGCTTCCTTATCAAAGCTCAATTTTGTTTTTTCGCTGTCCGGCTGTTCTGTCATAGGGTGCTCGACCTGTTAAACCATGTAAAAAGAAACAACATCATAAATTAATTCACTGAGCTGTACGATGACTTGGCACATTCCCAGAATGCTTTAGCAAGCGGATTTGATAGACGCTGCTGCAACACAATCACCCCCACCTCCATATTAGGCAACGCGGGCTCCACCGGAACGACCCGTACACGCTCGCGAAGAAAGCTCGTCTCCAAAACCAACTCAGGCACAATACCAATCCCCAAGCCCAATGCAACCGTACTCACAATCGCCTCGTGACCACTTACCTGCGCATACACACTAGGCTTAATTTGCTGCTGACGAAACCACTGCTCTATCAATGTTCTTGCCACACCACGCTCAGGCAGTATAAAAGGCAAATCAGCTAGCAGACTTGGCGACAAAACGCCCTCCATCGCCGCAACTTGCTCATTCACCGCGCAAGGGATATTTGGTATTAGCAAGCGCAGCGGTGAACGCGTCAGCTCTTGATACTGCAAACGGGAAGATAGCTGCTTAGGCTTAGCGGTAATTCCCACATCTTCGCCGCCCTCAACAATACGCTCAATCGCATCCGCCTGATCACCCGTATGTAATTTCAACTCTATTGCAGGGTATCGACGCCGAAACACCTCAAGAATATTACTAAGCACACTATAAGACGCTGTTACTGAGCAATACACCTTCAACTCCCCCTGTAATGCTTCTCCTTGACTGTGCAACCGCTGCAACACCGAGCGCCAATTCACCACAGCCTGCTCGGCATACCCCAAAAACTCTCGACCAGCAGCGCTTAATTGTACCCGTCTATTATCTCGCTCAAATAAAGCCACCCCAACCTGCTCCTCTAAGCGCATGATTGACCGACTCACCGCCGACGCACTCAAGTGCATCGCAGCACCCGTACGGCCAAAATGCAAAGTCCGAGCAAGATCGATAAATATTTCCAACTCTTTTGTATTCATAACAAATATTTCTTTCAAAACGAAGACAATAAGTACAGCGCCACGATCATACCGATTTACGCAACACTACATCCACTATATATCATTTTACGCAACATAAAAGCAGTGCTAAAGTGGCCGCCATTGCTGGGAATGGGTCAAACAACACCAACCCATGCGCTAATTTGTCACCCCTTTTACTAAATGCACACTAGGAGAGCCCCATGGGTCAGAATTATTTCAATAGCTTACCGCTTCGCCTTCAACTCCAAGAACTTGGCAAATGCCGGTTTATGGACCGCAGCGAATTCGCAGACGGCTGCGAATATTTAAAGGGCAAAAAAATTGTCATCATCGGCTGTGGCTCACAAGGGCTTAACCAAGGTTTAAATCTTCGCGATTCTGGTCTCGACGTTTCTTATACACTCCGTGCCGAAGCCATCGCTGAAAAGCGCCAAAGCTGGAAGAATGCTACTGAAAATGGCTTTACCGTTGGCACCTATGAAGAGCTAGTACCAACTGCCGACGTAGTAATGAACCTGACACCAGACAAGCAACACACTCCCGTTGTTAATGCAGTAATGCCCTTAATGAAAGAAGGTGCTTGCCTAGATTACGCCCACGGCTTCAACCTTGTTGAAGAAGGCATGCAGATCCGCAAAGACTTAACAGTGGTAATGATGTGCCCTAAATGCCCTGGCACAGAAGTACGCGAAGAGTACAAGCGTGGCTTTGGTGTTCCAACGCTTATCGCCGTTCACCGCGAAAATGATCCCAAAGGCGAAGGCATGGCCATTGCTAAAGCCTTAGCTTCTGGTACAGGCGGCGATCGCGCCGGCGTTTTGGAGTCATCTCCGATTGCCGAAGTTAAATCTGACCTAATGGGCGAGCAGACTATTTTATGTGGCATGCTGCAAACAGGCGCCATCCTTTGCTTTGACAAAATGGTTGAGCAAGGCATCGACGCCGGCTACGCCTCTAAACTTATTCAGTACGGCTGGGAAACTGTCACTGAAGGCCTTAAGTACGGCGGCATCACCAATATGATGGATCGTCTTTCTAACCCTGCAAAAATCAAAGCATTTGATTTAGCAGAAGAGTTAAAAGACATCATGCGCCCACTGTACGAAAAGCACCAAGACGACATTATCAGCGGTCACTTCTCCAAGACCATGATGGAAGACTGGGCTAACGACGACAAAAACCTCCACGGCTGGCGTGCAGCAACTGCTGAAACCGCGTTTGAGAAAACGCCAGCAGGCGATGTAGAAATCAGCGAGCAAGAATACTACGACCACGGCATCTTACTGGTCGCCATGTGTAAAGCCGGTGTTGAACTTGCGTTTGAGTGCATGGTTGCCGCTGGCATGGAGCCAGAGTCTGCTTACTACGAGTCTCTGCATGAAACACCGTTGATTGCTAACACCATTGCCCGCCGCAAGCTGTATGAAATGAACGTGGTAATTTCGGATACTGCAGAATACGGTTGCTATCTGTTCGATCACGCCTGCCGCCCACTGCTAACCGACTTTATGAGCAAAGTCTCTACCGATATTATCGGTAAAGGTTTGAACATCAAAGACCTAGGCGTAGACAATGCGGAGCTTATTACCGTTAACGCTGAAATCCGCAACCACCCTGTCGAAGTTGTTGGCCGCAGATTGCGCGGTTATATGACAGCGATGAAGAAAATCGTTTAAAACCGATTGCCTAAAAAGCAAAACGTTTAAAACAAAAACGGGCATCATATGGTGCCCGTTTTTTCATTCTGCCAATTAATATACCTGATTACGCCTTTACTAAAAATTGCGCCCGAGCCATGGCAATCGGCGACGCTTCGTCCTCTTGCCACGCGCTGATTCCGACATTCATCATCCGCCTTCCAAGATACACCAACTTACAACGAGAATGCGTAGTGACGTACCGACCAGCCCTCACAAAATCCACCGAAAAGTCGACAACCTTAGGAATGGCCTGGGTTTGATTAAGCTGTAGAACATGGATCATGGCCGATAGCTCCATAAAGCCAGCCAATGCACCACCATGAAGGGCCGGAAGCGTCGGATTACCAATATTGGTCTTTTTTACTGGCAGCAAAAAGCAACCAGACTCATCACTGGCAACAATACCGATGGTTTGCGCATAAGGGACACGCTGAATTAGCTGCTGCAATTCTGAGCTATTCATTAAGATTTCTCCCCCAAAGCTAAGCCTGCTTTTATCGCCGCTTGGGAAGCACGAAAGTCTCGACGCATATCGTCAAACAAAGCCAACTCCATTCGGAAGAAATTAGCCACAGCCGAGGCAATCGGCTCTTCAGCATCACCATGATGCGCCACCGCGCGAGTAAAAATAACACTTTCAGTAATCCGATAAACCTCCGCATCTGCATATACCGTATGCCCTGGTGTGGCTGCACGCATATAATCAACCCGCAGATCGATCGTAGGTGTCATCCCCAAATCATCCAGCGCTGTTGCTGCCGCAAAACCGCAACAGGTATCCAATAAAGCAGTAATCGCGCCGCCGTGAATAACGCCCGTATCAGGATCACCGATCAGCACCTCGCTATAGGGCATCGACATGCCGACTTTATGACGACTGACAAACTCTGAGCGAATCCCCAAGGTGGTGAAATGGTCACCCTCATTTCCGGTCAACACCGAATCGACAAAACAGTGTAATTCTTCAAAATCTAAAGCCATTAACTACCCCAAAAACCGATACCGCGCACATCATAAACACTTGCAAACACAAATTGCACAATAGACACTTTATTAATGAGCATAAAAAAGCCGCTATCCAATATGAATAACGGCTCTGAGCCAGAACTCAACAGTTCTAATGAACCTGCGCTACACCAGCCCCCTGTGGATAACGAATACTCTCAACCATATCTTGCACATCTTGCGGTGGAGCAGGGGTTAAATGACACACTACAGCGGCAACCACAAAATTAACAATCATGCCTAAAGTACCAATCCCTTCTGGCGACACGCCAAACCACCAATTCTCTGGCACGCTGGCTGCAGGATTAATAAATTTAAAATACACAATATACGCAACAGTAAACAGAAGGCCACTAACCATACCTGATATAGCACCCTGCTTGTTCATGCGCTTATAAAATATACCTAGGATAATCGCTGGGAAGAAGCTCGACGCCGCCAAGCCAAAGGCAAAAGCCACAACCTGCGCGACAAACCCCGGCGGATTAATCCCGAGATAACCAGCAATACACACTGCCACCGCTGCCGCACCGCGAGCATATCTTAGCTCTAACTTATCCGAGATATTCGGCATCAAATTTCGTTTTAATAAATCATGAGAAATAGAGGTCGAGATAACTAATAGTAAGCCTGCTGACGTCGACAAGGCTGCGGCTACGCCACCAGCCGCGACCAAAGCAATAACCCAAGCAGGAAGGTCTGCAATTTCAGGGTTGGCCAAGACCATAATATCTCGGTCGATATGCATCTCGTTGCGCTCGTCCCCAGAATAGAACATACGTCCATCATTGTTCTTGTCTTCCCAGCCAATCAAGCCGGTTTTTTCCCAATTACTGACCCAGGTAGGCGCTTCGCTATATTCCGTTCCCTGACTGTCTGCTCCGTTAATCGTGGTAATCATATTCAACCGGGCAAAACCAGCAATCGCAGGCGCCGTGGTATACAACACAGCAATGAATATTAAAGCCCAACCCGCAGATTTACGTGCGTCCTTTACTTTAGGTACTGTAAAGAAGCGGACAATCACATGAGGTAAGCCAGCAGTACCCACCATTAAAGCTGCGGTGATAAACAACACATCGATCGTAGATTTAGTACCGCTGGTGTAAGCTGCGAAGCCTAACTCAGCAGATAAACCATCAAGTTTATCTAGCAGATGCACTCCTGACCCGTCCGCTAAAGTTGCACCAAAACCAAACTGCGGAATAACATGCCCAGTAACCATGATCGAAATAAAAATCGCTGGTACTAGATACGCCATCATCAGCACGCAGTATTGAGCAACCTGAGTATAGGTTATGCCTTTCATCCCTCCTAATACAGCATAGAAAAACACGATTGCCATACCCAACATCACCCCGGTCGTGATATCAACCTCTAGGAAACGGCTGAATACCACACCAACCCCGCGCATTTGCCCTGCCACATAAGTGAAGGACACAAAAATAGCACAGATAACTGCCACTGTTCGCGCAGTCTGGGAGTAATAACGATCACCAATAAAGTCCGGCACCGTAAACTTTCCAAACTTTCTTAAATAAGGTGCGAGGCAAAGTGCTAATAACACATAGCCACCGGTCCAGCCCATGAGATACACGGCACCGTCATAACCCATAAACGAAATCAAACCCGCCATAGATATAAACGAGGCCGCGCTCATCCAGTCAGCAGCCGTCGCCATACCATTAACAACAGGATGCACACCACCGCCAGCAACGTAGAATTCTTTTGTTGAACCAGCGCGGCAGTAGATTGCGATACCGATATACAAAACAAAACTCAAGCCGACAATTAAAAACGTCCAAATTCTAATATCCATCATTTCCCCCTAGTCTTCTTGGACATCGTATTTTTCGTCGAGCTTATTCATTTTGTAAACGTACACAAAAATCAGCACCACAAACGAGTAAATAGATCCCTGCTGCGCAAACCAAAAACCCAATTTAAATCCAAAAAATTGAATCTGATTTAATGTATCAGCCAAAATAATCCCGAAGCCAAAAGACACTAGGGCCCATATGAATAGCAAACTAAGCAAGAGTTTTATATTCTCCCGCCAGTATGCTTTTGCAAGTTCTTTGGAATGAAACGCCATTGTTATTCTCCTGTTATTTTCGTCTTATACCTGAAGCATTACAGCATTGATGCCCACCGACCATTCGACCTTAGTCGACTAAGCAGAAAACCGTTAAAACACATATTTGGCACTGAACTGCAGCCTATTTACATCGCCGCTATCGTCACCATTAACGGGACGTTCAATTGTTTTTCTTGCATGAATATATTCAAGCCCAAAACTTAATGCAGAAACGGGGGAATAGATGAGGTTAGCGTGAGCACTTTGATATGACGCCGCAGTGGTACTAGCAACACTACTGGGGTTATCTGCTGAACTAGCGGACACCACGACACTGCTACGCCACTTCGGCGCCCAATAATGCCGATACGCGAGATACCCGCCGACAGAATCGATTAATTTAATGTCGCCATTATCTGTAATGATGCCATCTCGATAACTCTGCAAACCCAAATAGCGACCTAAGGCATTACCACCATTAAGTTGCAGGCGAATATCATCTACACCAAGTTGCCACACTCCAGCAAAACT
The DNA here is from genome assembly GCF_902705875.1 of Zhongshania aliphaticivorans. Lineage (NCBI taxonomy): Bacteria > Pseudomonadati > Pseudomonadota > Gammaproteobacteria > Cellvibrionales > Spongiibacteraceae > Zhongshania > Zhongshania aliphaticivorans. The sequence continues at coordinate 8,970 of NZ_CACSIK010000003.1, forward strand.
AAAACCATAGCCGTAGACCTTATCCTCGCCAGCAACCGCTTGCGCCTGACTGTTATTAAAGTTTTGCTTATAAGCGATTTCGCGGACTACTGCCGACAAACTATAGTTAAAATCACCGGACGTTTGGTTGTACCGGAAAACAATATCCGGCATCGTATTATTATCGTAAGCGCCCGCCCCGGCATCCGAACCACTTTGCCCATACAATCCGCTTGACGGGTTTTCCAGCGACATCATCATCGCACTGCCATCTGCCAATGTTTGCGTCCAACGCAATTGCGCTTGGCGCTCAAATAACGTGCCTACGGGCCCCACAAAGTCTAATGTGTCGGGCAAACTGCCAACATTAAAAAAAGTGCTCCACGTTTGCCCCGCCAACAAAGTGCTCTTTTTACTATATTGCCAATTCAAGTAAGCATGCCGGACCCTCGATACGGAAGAATTACTAATTCGCTCATCACCTATCTGATTAATCCCGAAATCCATTTCGATATACGTCGTTATTACACCAACGTCCGTATCACGTGCTGTTTTAAACCAAATGCGCGAATGCTTTGCCTGCATATCAACATAACTGTCACCAGATTCCCCACCTATCGGTATGGTGGATGCGACAAGGAAGTCATCCCCTACCGCAGCCAAAGAGCGATCGCCATCGCTATAATGACTAGCCAGCACATCTAACTTAATATACCCACCAAAACTGTACTGCGTCTCAGATGTTGATGCGGCTTCTTCGGAAGAATTTTCTTGTTCAGCAAGCGCAGCCTCCAATCGCGCCACACGCTGTTCAATAGTTTCGAGCGGAGTGACTTCGGCCATCACCGAGAACGGTAGTGCCAAACAGACAGCAGACGTCATTACGTTCCACCTAGGCAAACAGAAAGCCGAGGCACCTTGAATTAATTTATTATTTTTTATCATAGTGAGCTCTTTCGAATCAGTAAGTAACACGAAATTTATAGCCCTACTATCAACCAATCGGTATTAGCCATTAGTCATATATAGACCAAAGTCTAAGTCACTCAATAAATCTATAGGTACTAGACCAAGGTCTAATTCTCTTTATGCTTTAGATCCGCGATAGTTAGCAGCAATAATTGATAAATGGAGCCCACGGTTATGGCTACGCCCACAACGTCCAACATTCATTACCCAGTTCACACCAAGGTTAGGGATACAGCACATATAAACACCGAAACCCATACCACGCTTTACCAACAGTCGCTGGAAACACCTGAAGCCTTTTGGGCCAAGCAAGCTGAACGCATAGACTGGGTTGTTAAACCAAGCACCATCAAGAACTGTAGTTTTGACAAAGACAAGCTAGCGATTCGCTGGTTTGAAGACGGGCGGCTCAACGCCAGCGTAAATTGCCTAGATCGCCACCTAGAGCAGCACGGAAACCAGCTCGCAATGATCTGGGAACCCGACAGCGAAACCGCCACGGTCAGAAAATACACTTACCAACAACTCCACACTGAGGTCTGCAAACTTGCCAACGGATTAAAGAGCCTCGGTGTTGCTAAGGGTGAAGTTGTCACGCTGTATATGCCAATGATTCCGGAAGCTACCATCGCCATGCTCGCCTGCGCGCGTATTGGCGCCGTACACTCCGTCGTTTTCGGGGGATTTTCACCAGAAGCACTTGCCGGCCGAATAGAAGATGGCCAATCAAAGCTAGTGATTACCGCCGATGCAGGAAATCGAGGCGGGCGACGTGTCGCTCTTAAAGATAATGTTGATGAAGCCATCTCGCTATGTACACCCGACTTGGTTCAAAACGTGTTAGTGGTTAACCACTGCGAAGCCAAAACCAGCTGGCAAACCCAACGCGATGTTGATTACAAAACACTAATAGAAAAACAAAACGATAATTGCGCCCCAGAAGTCATGGCCGCAGAGGACCCCCTCTTTATTTTGTACACATCTGGCTCTACCGGAAAGCCCAAAGGAGCGGTACACAGCACTGGCGGCTACATGGTGTATACATCACTGAGTCACCATTGTGTTTTCGACTATAAACCCGGCGAAATATATTGGTGCATGGCTGACATCGGCTGGATTACCGGCCACAGCTACGCGGTTTACGGACCACTCAGCAACGCCGCAACCATGGTAATGTACGAAGGTATTCCCAATTATCCTGATGCCGGCAGACTTGCCCGTATCATCGATAAACATCAAGTAAACATCCTCTACACAGCACCAACGGTTATTCGCGCCCTAATGGCCTGCCGCGACGAAGCGCTTGCCAATACCGACCGCCGCTCTCTACGCTTGCTAGGAACTGCCGGCGAACCCATAAATCCAGAGGCATGGACGTGGTTTTACGAACAGTTTGGCCATAGTCAATGCCCAATTCTGGATACCTGGTGGCAAACCGAAACCGGTGGCATAATGATTGCCCCACTCCCTGGTGCTATCGGCTTAAAGCCCGGTTCAGCCACCGTACCCTTCTTCGGTATTCACGCCGCACTCGTCGATAATAATGGCAAGTTATTGCACGGCGAAGCCGAAGGCAATCTTGTTATTTGTGATAGCTGGCCTGGTCAAATGCGCACTATTTTCGGCGATCACCAGCGCTTTATTGATACCTACTTTTCCACCTTTGAAGGATACTATTTCAGCAGCGACGGAGCCCGACGAGATGAAGACGGCTACTACTGGATTACCGGAAGGGTGGATGATGTATTAAACGTATCAGGCCACCGGTTAGGCACGGCTGAATTAGAAAGTGCATTGGCTGCTCACCCTTTAGTTGCAGAGGCAGCGGTTGTGGGTTTCCCGCACCCGATTAAAGGCGAAGGCATTTATGCCTACATTACGCTTACCGACAAAACCGCTGAGGGTGAAACACTGCGCAACGAACTCAAACAATGGTTACGCAAAGAGATTGGGCCCATCGCCGCCACCGATGTTATTCAATGGACTGACGATTTACCCAAGACCCGCTCAGGAAAAATCATGCGGCGAATTCTGAGAAAGATTGCCGCCGATGATTATGAAAACCTCGGTGACTTATCAACGCTCGCTGACCCAGCGGTAGTTACCAAACTCATTGAGACTCATAGCGAAGAAATCACCCGTATTGCCTAAATTCCGTTGTGGACTTTTGCCCTGCATAGCAGGGCTTTTTTCTATACACTGTTGCCAAAACTAATTAATAAAAAAGGCGCCAGATGAACACCCTCCGATTTATCATTGCCGACGATCACCCTCTGTTTCGCGCCGCGCTTAAAGTAAACCTTTCCCAAAATTTTGAGCAATGCATTATTCACGAAGCGGCATCCATCGCGGAGCTGCAAGACTTACTGGTAATTGACAGCGAATGCGACCTCATTTTATTAGACTTACATATGCCAGATGCGAAGGGATTTAGCGGTTTAATACATTTACAGGCACACTACCCTGAAATCCCTGTCATGGTCATTTCCGGAAGCGAAACCCCCGATGTAATGGCTCGCGCCATCGATCACGGTGCAGCCGGTTTTTTACCTAAAAGCAGTCAGGTTGAAGTGATGACACGCGCTATTAACGCCGTTACTGCTGGCTCACGCTGGCTCCCCAACAATATTCATTACCAAGCAGAAAAAGACCACAGCGATCAACAATTAGCGAATGACATAGCCAGCCTAACGCCCCAGCAATTCCGCGTCGCAACCCTGTTAGTACAAGGTTTATTAAACAAGCAGATCGCCTACGAACTCCATGTCACCGAAGCGACGATCAAAGCGCACGTCACTGAAATATTCCGCAAGCTTGGCGTCCATTCACGAACCCAAGCCGCCTTACTATTTAGCCGCTTAGAAGTCACACCACCACAATTGACCGACTAACAAGCCCTTTTTAACGTTGTAACAATTGCCGCATAACCCCTCTTAACGCGGCGGGCTTAACTGGCTTTGACATAAACCTATATCCAGCACACTCAACCTTAGCACGTACATCAGGGCTATTATCGGCACTGATTATTACCGCCGGCAAGCAAGTATCCCAGCGGTAATTCAGGGCCTGAATAAGGTCTAAACCCGTTTCATTATTATCTAAATGAAAATCCGCCAACACAATATCCGGTGCGGTTTCTAAACGCCACTGGCCAAGTACTTCACCAAGGTTTGCGCCAGTATAAACTCGGCATCCCCATTGGCTGAGCAGCGCTTGCATTCCCGCTCTAATACCCACTTCATTATCTATGCAGAGAACACTAACCCCTTTCAATTCCGACTCTAAACCCGATGAGATTGAGGTAAGCTGACGTATTCGCTGCTGCCCCGCAGGCACACTAATAGAAAATACACTTCCTCGCCCTTCAACGGAGCTCAAGGTGACTTTGTGCCCAAGCAGCCCACTAATCCGCTGAACAATAGACAAACCTAAACCAAGCCCCTGCTCAGACTCGCGGCGAGACACACTATGAGAGCGTTCAAATTCATCAAACACACGCTGCTGATCTTGTACAGATATACCGAGGCCGGTATCCCAAACTTGAATTAAAATACTATCGCCACGCCGTCGGCTAGCAAGTAGCACACCACCCGAGCGGGTGTATTGAAGGGCATTAGAAAGAAAGTTTTGAATCACCCGGCGCAGTAGCTTCTGGTCGCTGTATACCCAACAATCTGAAGCGCGATAACGTAATTTCAAGCCATTGTTTTTAGCAAACAGGGCGCACTCGCGCGCGAGGGGTTCAAGTATGTCCCGCAGACAAAAATCACTGCGCTTCAGCTCAACATTTCCCGAGTCCAGACGAGCCACTTCGCGCAGCGAGGTAATTAAATTTTCTGCACCCGTTAGGGCAGAATCTATATGCTCGACCGCTGACGAAAATTCAGTTCCTTTGGTTTCATGCGTTAACGCCGCGGTAAACAAACGCGCCGCACTGATAGGCTGTAATAAATCATGGCTTGCTGCGGCAAGAAAACGACTCTTACTGGCATAAACCGTATTTAATTCCCGCTCTATTTTCGCTCGAGCTTGGTTTTCATTTGCTAAAGAATCGTTTGCAGCAGCCAAGGCCGATGTTCGTTCAACAACGCGTTGCTCAAGATCATATTTTGCCTTATCCAACTCATCAAATACTCGCCGATACTCACTAATATCTGTATAAGTGGTAACGTAACCGCCTCGCGCCATGGGCGTTCCACAAATTTCAATAACCAGACCGTTGGGCAGCGATCGTTCAATTCGATAGGGCTTGCCATCACTTAGCAAAGCTAAACGCCGTGAAATTGCGCCATCGACATCGCTATCCGCATTCTGCAAATAACCCCGCTCAGCGTTAAATTGATACACTTTAGCAATAGGGCAGCCAACGTAGAGTAAACGTTCTGGAAAGCCGAACAATTCAATATAGCGATTATTCCAGGCAACTAAATCCAAATTAGCGTCAACCACGCTAATCCCTTGAGGAATTGTCTCTAGGGTAACTTGCAGCAAATCTTGACCAAACTGTAACTGCTTAGACGTATCGCCAATCAACAACACAAACTCATCTAGTGCTAAAGGCTTTTTGCGCTGCAATAAATCTAAGGTTCGATGTGCAGAAACCGCTCCAACTATTGCAGCCAATGCCGCCTCCACCTCTTTCACGACAAACCTAGGTACTAAATCATTAGGTAATAAGCGCTGTCCCACTCGCTGCTCAAACCGCTGCCATAACTGGCGGCTGCGCTCAGACCCCAGCAACGGCGTCAGCATTCGCTGCAACTGCCACCCTTCCACCTTCGTAAGCTCAAAATCGGCCTTCTTATAACCAGTACCTAAGCGTAATTGCGTAAACGCCCGCGCTTGACGTAACTCTATAGCGCGAAACCGACTAAACACAGACACGAGCACCAAGCTCAGGCAATTAAGCACCAAACTCCAAAAGACGCCATGACTTAAGGGATCCAAGAAGTTAACACCGAACAACGCATCAGGTATTAACCACCATTGGTCAAATAAGCCCTGCACAAGCAAAGGGTGATTTGTATCCAATAATGCAGGTAAAAGCAGGCAATAACACCACAGGAGACCGCCAGAAAATAACCCTGCTATCACGCCTCGGGAGTGTGCTCTAGGCCAATACAATGCGGCAAGAATCGCAGGAAGTAATTGCGCGGCGGCAGCAAAAGACAACAAACCTATCGATGCCAAACCACTACGATGTGATAACTGCTGCTCAACCAACCAAGCAGCCAAAAGAACCGCAGCAATCGCGCCGCGCCTAGCTAACTGCAACCAGCGCGCATTAATACTGTGAGCACGGTTAAAATACTGCCATAGTGGTACCATCCACTCATTACAAATCATGACCGATAGCGTGACACACGCCACAATCACCATCCCCGTCGCCGCCGACAAGCCACCCATCAAGGCAACAATTGCTAAGCTAGTACTTCCTGCCGCGAGGGGTGCAGACACCACCGCCATATCAGCACTACCGCCAGCTAAGGATAGCCCATCACCTAAGAGAGATTGCCCCAATACCGCCACAGGCCCTATCAAGAGGCAAAACAAAACCAAGTAAATCGGAAATATCCATCGCGCGCTACGCATGTCACGACGACTATGACTCTCTACTACCATGACATGAAACTGCCTTGGTAAGCACACGATTGCAGCCCCAGCCAATAGCAATTGAGTGACGAAATTAACCGGTTCAGGCAAGGTAGTTAACTTGCCATAATTAATATCAAAACCACGCTCAGAGGCGCTCGACAGAACGCTTAATGCAAACAAGCCTACAGCCAAAAATGCGGTCAACTTAACCACCGACTCCACAGCAATCGCAGCCATTAAACCTCGATGGCGGTGCCGTTTATCAACAACTCGTGTGCCAAAAACAACGGTAAATACCACTAAGATTAATGCTGCAATAAAACTAGTGCTACTATGGTTTGATACCTCGCTAGATTGCCAAATATGCTGCACCGTTATCCAAGCTTGGGTCACCGCTTTAAGCTGTAAAGCGATGTATGGCAAGCTACCCGCCACGGCTATTAGAGTTACCAAGGCAGCAAGGAACTGATGTTTACCATAGCGTGAGCCAATAAAATCAGCGATTGATGTCACCCGATTCCGAGTACTCACTACAGACAAGCGTCGAATAAACGGCCACGCAAACAGAAATAGTAATACCGGCCCCAGATATATAGGGACAAAAGACCAGCCATCCTCAACCGCCTGGCCAATCGCACCAAAAAATGTCCATGAACTGCAATATACCGCTAGAGATAAACTATATATAAAGGCTCGCAATCTTGCAGGCCGGTGAGCGTGTCGATCAGCCCACCATGCAATTAGAAATAAGCAGCCGACGTATACAAACGCCAATAATACAATCCATTGATTTGTCAGCACCCAACCTCACCACACCGATCATCGGCAATCGCTAAATGAATAATCACAGTCTAGCGTAAGACCTAACTCATAATACCTCGACAATAGTCTATATTTTCAACCGTAAGATTTGTGTCATAAAAAAGAAAGTAAGTTGATGACGGGCAGATTTACGGTATTAAACCTTTCACTTCGCTTCGGTGATGCGTAACATTCGCACTCCGGAAATTAGGGTAGGCACCATCCGCCCTATGAGCCTACTCAATACACCGAGCCATACCCATACTTTATGTCTACTATTTTTATCGCCGGCCAACGCTGGATCAGCAACCCAGAACCCGACCTAGGTCTGGGTATCATTCTTGAAGCCGAAAATCGTCGCGTCGTCATCGCCTTTCCCGCTGCCGAAGAAGAACGAACCTATGCAGCGGCGGCAGCGCCTTTATCGCGGGTTTTATTTCAGGTTGGCGATAATATCGACGTCCCCAACCAAGGCCCTCTAACCGTTACTGAACAACAAGAACACAACGGCTGCATTGTCTATTTTGCCGAAGATGAAAATGGCGACGTACACCCTGTTCCGGAGCAAATCCTGAGCGCCAACATCAAGCTCAGCAATGCCAAAGAGCGCTTATTAGCAGGCCAAGTGGAGCACCATCGCCGCTTTGCTTTAAGAGCAGCTACTCTAGAACAACAAAACACCAGCCAAGCCGCCAGTACCCGCGGCTTATTGGGTCCACGAGTACAATTACTTCCGCATCAAATGTACATTGCCGCCGAAGTCGCCAGCCGACCCACGCCTCGTGTTTTACTTGCCGACGAAGTGGGCTTGGGTAAAACCATAGAAGCCGGCCTGATCATTCACCAGCTATTACTTCTCGAACGCGCAAAACGAGTATTAATCGTCGTTCCCGACAGCCTGGTTCACCAATGGCTGGTAGAAATGCTGCGCCGCTTCAACCTCAAGTTCAGTATTTTTAATGAAGCTCGCTGCCAGCTAATAGACAAATACGAAGACGACCCAAGCAGTATATTTTTTGACGAAGAAGCGTCTAAAGAACAAGAAGAAAACCCGTTTGAAGACGCACAACTTGTCATATGCCCCCTCAGTTGGATAAGTTCGCATGAACGTCGACAGCAGCAATTGTGCGATGCCGGCTGGGATATGCTTGTTGTTGACGAAGCTCATCACCTGCACTGGCACGAAGATGGCGACGCCTCGCCGGAATACAAATTGGTTGAGCGATTAAGTGCAGAAATTGCCTCGGTATTACTCCTAACCGCCACCCCCGAAAATGCCGGTATTGACGGCCATTTTGCTCGCCTCCGTTTACTGGACCCTGTTCGCTATCCAGATTTAGCCGCCTTTTTAGAAGAGCAAAGCCATTACGAAGAAATCAGTGAGCTCATTCAGGGCTTAAGTGATTCACCTGACACCTCGCTTAGCGACGTTGATTTTTGCCAGCGTTTAGAGACACTACTTGGCAAAGCGCAATTCAGCGCGCTACAAAAAAACCCAAGCCCAGAACAGCTAGACAAAACCATCCGCGACCTGCTGGATCGTTTTGGAACCGGTCGTATGTTATTCCGCAACACCCGCGCATCAGTCGGTGGCTTCCCTGAGCGTATACTGCACGAGCACCCCCTAACCGTACCAAGTGGATACGAGCAAGCGTGTACCACCGCCACGATAGAAGAAACCTTACACCCAGAGCAATTATTGGGTGCCGCATGGTTAAAAGCAGACCCAAGGGTTTCCTGGGTCGAGAAATTTTTACTACAAAACCCCGATGATAAAGTCTTATTAATTGCAGCGGATTCAAGCGCAGCCCGCGACCTTGAATTACACCTGAGACTGCGGCGCGGTATCGCCAGCGCGGTATTCCACGAAGAACTCAGTCTAATTGAACGCGACCGGGCCGCCGCTTATTTTGCTGACTCGGAAGACGGTGCCCAGTTATTAATTTGCTCTGAAATTGGTAGCGAAGGCCGTAATTTTCAGTTTGCCCAGCACTTAATCCTATTCGACCTTCCGCTAAACCCCGATCTGCTAGAGCAGCGCATTGGCCGCCTAGATCGTATTGGTCAACTTGGCGACGTCAACCTGCATGTACCGTACTACGCAGGCAGCGCCCAAGAGAAATTGCTGAGCTGGTATCGCGACGCTGTGAATATATTCAAACAGCCTTGCACTGTCGGCAATGCGCTTATGCTGGAATTTGGTGACGATTTACACAGCGCCTTAACAAAAGGCGACAACAACCCTATTAACGATGTCATTGCACTTGCCGCCGACAAAGCAATTGAGTTACAAGAAAACCTGCGCAAGGGTCGCAACCGTTTACTGGAACTAAACTCCTGCCAGCCTCAGCGCGCTGCAGAATTAATTAGTGCATTAGAAACTGAACAACGCAGTGATACTTTAGCCGAATACGTTGAAATGCTGGCCGAACAATTTGGCCTAGAGCATGAAGACCACAGCGATAACGCCGTGATTCTGCGCCCTGGTGATCATATGATTACCGAAGCCTTCCCGCATTTACCCGACGATGGCATCACCGGCACATTCGACCGCGACCGCGCCCTCAGCCGCGAAGACATGGCGTATTTTAGCTGGGAGCACCCACTGGTTAGTGGCGCAATGGACTTGGTGATGTCTAGTGATTTCGGCAGTGCGAGTATTTGCACCATCTCCGTAAAAGCACTCAAGCCCGGCACCCTGCTATTGGAATCATTTTTCAGCCCTACATTACAAGCCCCTGCATGGCTGCAGCTGCAGGGATATTTACCAGCTCAAAGCTTTAGGCTCGTTACCGATCAACAAAATCGCAATTTATCTAATGCCGTTGCCCACAGTAAATTAAATCAGTTGGCACAGGGTGTTAAGAAAACCCTTATGCCAGTATTGCTCAGAGAAGTCCGCACCAGTATTACGGCCATGATTCCCCACATAGAAACCCTTGCCGAAGACACAACAAAAGCATGGGTGAAAACAGCCACAGAAAACTATAAAACTGATCGTGATAATGAGCGTGAGCGCCTGCAATCATTAATGAGCCGCAACCCCCATGTCGCCCCTCAAGAACTTGAGGCGTTTGACAGGGAAACAACACTCGGCATGACGGCCCTACAATCACTGCAACTGAATATGTCAGCATTGCGCCTGGCCATTGTTAGCCAATAATCTGGCCGGAGAAAATCATGTATTTATTTTCAGTAAATGCCACCGCAAAAAAGACTCAAGGTGAATTCACCGAAGGTGAGCAAGCACCTTTTATTGTTTATATCGATTTTAAAGATATGTTTGGCGCCGAAAAGCTGGCCCAGCTTTTTGTGATGGCGGAAGGTTTTCGGGATGTCCAAATTGAAAAGCGCAAGCTAATCGAAAATGCCCAAATACCTAACAATCCTGCTTTAGCAAAAGACCCGCAAATTTTAGAAGCCTTAACCAAAGGCTACTGTGTGCAGGCGTTTAGCGCGCACTAAGTGGTGTCATACACATAAACGTGTAGCGTTAATTGCCTTACTTTTTGCTCCCATTGATGTGCCCATTATAATTCGCACCACACAGCCATAAAAAAGGCGCCGTAAAGGCGCCTTATAACATCATTTTCAAGACTACAAACTCAGAATTTTCTCACCCCGAGCAATACCTGAAACACCACTGCGAACTACTTCCATAATTGCCGCTTCGCCAACCGCTTCAAGGAAAGAATCGAGCTTATCCGCCGCTCCCGTTACTTGGATGGTATACACACTGGGGCCAACATCAACAATCTGACCACGGAAGATATCAGTACAGCGCTTAATTTCAGCGCGCTGGGCACCCGTTGCACGCACTTTTACCAACATCAACTCGCGCTCGATATGCGAGCCCTCGGACAAATCCACCAATTTAACAACATCAATTAATCGATTTAGATGCTTGGTAATCTGTTCGATTTTGTGATCATCACCCGCCGTTGTCAGCGTTAAGCGTGACAGTGTTGGGTCTTCTGTGGGCGCAACATTAAGAGTCTCAATGTTATATCCACGCTGTGAGAATAAACCAACAACCCGCGACAGCGCACCCGGCTCATTTTCCATCAATACCGAAATAATATGCCGCATTAGGTACGCTCCGTCTTACTCAACCACATATCACGCATAGATCCATTTGGCGCGATATGCATAGGGTAAACATGCTCATGTGGATCGACATGAATATCCATAAATACCAGATCATTTTTACGAGCAAAGGCTTCTTTCATTGCCTCTTCTAAATCACTTAGCTGCGTCACTTTAATCCCAACGTGACCATAAGCCTCCGTTAACTTTTTAAAGTCAGGCAATGAATTCTCGTAAACGCTCTCAGAATAACGCCCCTCATACTGCATGTCTTGCCACTGCTTAACCATGCCGAGATAACCGTTATACAAACTGATAATTTTCACAGGGATATTATATTGCGCACAGGTAGACAGCTCTTGAATATTCATTTGAATACTGCCCTCCCCTGTTACACAAGCCACATCGGCATCTGGAAATGCCAATTTAGCGCCCATAGCTGCTGGCAAGCCAAACCCCATGGTGCCAAGACCACCCGAATTCAACCATCTCCGCGGTTCGTCAAACTTATAATACTGGGCAGCAAACATCTGGTGCTGCCCAACATCTGAGCTGACATAAGCTTTCCCTTGCGTCACCTTACATAACGTTTCAATAACCTGCTGGGGCTTTATGTAAGGTGTGGAAATATCATAGCGCGGCTTAACCCATAAACCATGGGTATCACGCCACTCATCAATTTGATTCCACCAATGGGTTAATGAGTCTTTGTCTGGCAGGCTTGCATCTGCCTGACGCATTTCGTGAATCACCGCCAACAAATCCGTCAACACGGAATCGACCGGCCCAACTATGGGCACGTCTGCTGCAATCGTTTTAGAGATGGCCGCGGGATCGATATCGATATGAACAATTTTGGCACCAGGGCAAAACTTACCAGTGGTGTTGGTAACACGGTCGTCAAATCGTGCACCTACCGCTAAAATCACATCGCTGTGATGCATGGCATTATTGGCTTCATAAAAGCCATGCATGCCTAGCATTCCAAGAAACTGACGATCACTGGCAGGATAAGCACCCAAGCCCATTAAGGTATGGGTAACGGGAAAATTAAGCTCACGGGCCAGTACTCGCAACTGCTCAGAGGCATTCCCCTGAACCACACCACCACCGGCATAAATAACTGGGCGTTTGGCACCCAAAAGTAAACTTGCCGCCTTTTTAATCTGACCAGAGTGACCACGAGTAGCCGGCGTATAAGAGCGCAACTTCACTTTTTTAGGGTAGTTATACTCAAATTTATCATGCGGATTGGTCAGGTCTTTTGGCAAATCAATAACAACCGGACCGGGGCGTCCACTAGACGCAATATAGAACGCTTTTTTGACAATCTCGGGAATATCCTCACTGCGAGTCACCTGAAAACTGTGTTTTACAATAGGCCGAGAAATACCCAGCATATCGGTTTCTTGAAACGCATCTTCGCCAATCAGGTGACTCATAACCTGACCCGACAAAACCACCATAGGAATGGAATCCATATAAGCCGTTGCAATACCCGTAATGGCATTGGTCGCCCCTGGACCGGACGTGACGAGCACCACACCGGGCTTACCCGTTGCGCGTGCGTAACCATCTGCAGCATGTGTAGCCGCCTGCTCGTGGCGCACTAAAATATGGGGGACTTTGCAGCTTTTAAACAAAGCATCGTAAATATGCAGTACTGCACCACCGGGATAACCGAAGATGAATTCTACACCCTCGTCTTCCATGGCACGCGCGAGCATTTCGCCGCCAGATAACAACTCCACTGAAATATCCTCGATTCAGTTTGAATACGTAAAAACTTGTCATAGCGCTGCAGAGGATAATCCTCAGCAAAAAGTATGGAACAAGAACAATAGGTGTCGAAACACATTACCATCGGTTCTCAGCCGACACGGCTGAAATCCGAGCGAAACGCCAAAAAGTTGCTATGCAACGCTTGTATGCATCGCGGGATAACGCGACGCGGGCAATCTCGCAACACAGGTCATGTGTCTGCAGAGTGAATGGAACTACATGGTAGTAGCAGTACAACACGATGAGTCGTACTCTGTACTTTGGTTGCAGGTAAGCAACGCGAGAAACAGCCATCTGATACCGTAAACGGTAGACCGCGTATTTTTTAACCTATGAGGTCTTATGTCAATACCAACAGCCACTTAATTTGTATAAAGCGCCTCACTTAGGCTGGTTTACCCGCTTATTGCCACAACCCCAGCATCACAAACTCATTAACAGGAATATCCGCTTATTTTGAATGCCGACCTTTTTGTTCACCCAGACAATAATCTGCCATAATCAAATCAATCAATCGCAACGGTAATTGTTCACCATGAAAAATTTCGCCCTAACAATTGCGCTCTGCGCCAGTATTTCCGTCATTAGCCACAATACTTACGCAGATAAAATGGGCTATTACCGCTGGACCGACAACGAAGGTAAACAACATTTTACCCAGCAACCCCCCTTGGGTCGCCGGTACGAATTCATAGAAACACGCAGTGGCGCAAGTATTAGTAGCGGTGGTAGTGACGACTTTACCGAAGTAAGGGAGGAGGTAGAGGAGGAGCCCGACGCGGAACTAGACAATGTTCCAGACAAAATGGAGATCCTCCCACCTAAAGACCCCGCTTTATGCAAAAAAGCGCAAGAAAATCTGAGGTCGCTGACCGCGAACGGCGCAAGAATCCGAATTACTAATCCCGATGGCAGTACACGCATGCTGAATGCCGAAGAAATCAAACAGCAGGAAAACCGCGCGCAAAGCATCATTAAATTACACTGTAATTAACACACCCCAACATGGATCGCGACCACGAGATAGCCGCTGACAAGACACCACGTCTACCAGCGGCAATACATTACTCGGCGGCTGACGCCTTGAACACGATTTGGTCTCCATCAATGGTTGCGTGAATAACCTCACCAGCAACAAACTCACCCTTCAATAAGCTTTGCGCCATGGGGTTTTCAAACTTTTGCTGAATAGCCCGTTTTAAGGGTCTCGCGCCATAGACCGGATCAAAGCCAATATCCGCCAAACGATTTAAAGCCTCCTCGCTGACCTCCAAGCGCAGCTCTCGCTCAGCCAAACGACTATTTAGTATGTCTAACTGAATACCCGCAATGGCCTGTACTTGCACGCGATCTAAAGGCTCGAAGACCACCAACTCATCAACCCGGTTAATAAACTCCGGCCGGAAATGTCCCGACACCACACTGAGCACGGCATCGCGAATATCGGGATAATCACTCCCCGCTACCGTCATTTCCTGAATCACTTCAGAACCAAGATTAGAGGTCATCACTATAACCGTGTTTCGGAAATCTACGGTGCGCCCCTGACCATCGGTTAGCCGCCCATCATCCAATACTTGTAATAAAATATTGAACACATCGGGGTGGGCTTTTTCTACCTCGTCTAATAGTAGTAACGAGTAAGGACGACGGCGTACCGCTTCCGTTAAATAGCCGCCCTCTTCGTAACCGACATAGCCGGGAGGAGCACCAATGAGCCGCGCTACTGAATGTTTCTCCATAAACTCCGACATATCAATACGCACCATCGCGTCTTCACTGTCATACAAAAACATTGCCAAGGCTTTACACAACTCTGTTTTACCTACCCCAGTTGGCCCCAAAAACAAGAAAGAACCATTGGGCCGATTAGGATCACTTAAGCCCGCGCGCGAACGTCGCACCGCATTTGACACCGCATCTACGGCCTCACTTTGGCCAATAACGCGTCGATGCAGCTCGTCTTCCATACGCAGTAACTTGTCGCGCTCACCCTCTAACATCTTACTAATGGGGATTCCCGTCCAGCGCGACACCACTTCGGCAACTTCTTCTTCCGTTACCTTGTTGCGCAGCAACTGCATTTCACCGTGATCAACAGAATCAGCATCAATTAGTTGTTTTTCCAAATTTGGAATAACACCGTATTGCAACTCGGACATGCGGGTGAGGTCGCCGGCGCGACGAGCACTATCCATGTCTAATTTGGCTTTTTCGAGGTCAACCTTGATTTGCGCAGAACCTTGCAGAGCGGCTTTTTCCCCCTTCCAAATTTCCTCAAGGTTTGCAAACTCTTTGCCTATTTTATCGATGTCCACATTCAACTTTTCAAGTTGCTTACGGGCACCATCATCATCTTCTTTTTTTACCGCTTCGCGCTGTATTTTCAACTGAATCAAACGCCGCTCAAGCCTATCCATCACTTCGGGCTTGGAGTCAATTTCCATACGGATACGGCTAGCCGCTTCATCAATTAAATCTATTGCCTTGTCTGGCAGCTGACGATCAGTAATGTAACGTTGCGACAGCTTCGTTGCGGCAATAATTGCCGAGTCAGTAATATCAACGCTGTGGTGCACCTCGTAGCGCTCTTTTAAACCACGTAATATCGCAATGGTATCTTCCTCGGAGGGCTCTTCTACTAACACCTTTTGAAAGCGACGCTCTAAGGCTGCATCTTTCTCTATAGACTGACGATATTCATTTAAGGTGGTTGCGCCCACACAATGTAGCTCGCCACGAGCCAGAGCAGGCTTTAACATATTACCCGCATCCATTGCGCCGTCTGCTTTACCAGCTCCCACCATGGTATGCAGCTCATCAATGAATAAAATGACACGGCCTTCTTCTTTGCCAAGTTCATTCAAAACGGCTTTTAAACGCTCTTCAAAATCACCCCGGAATTTAGCTCCGGCCAATAAAGCCGCCAAATCAAGAGAGAGAACCCGCTTACCTTTTAAGCCATCGGGGACTTCGCCATTGACGATACGCTGAGCCAGGCCTTCGACAATCGCTGTCTTACCCACCCCCGGCTCACCAATGAGTACAGGATTATTTTTGGTTCTTCGCTGCAAAACTTGAATTGTGCGGCGAATCTCATCATCACGACCAATTACTGGGTCTAATTTACCCGATGCGGCTCTCTCGGTAAGATCAATGGTGTATTTATCCAACGCCTGCCTAGACTCTTCTGCCGAGGCATCGTTAACAGCTTGTCCGCCGCGTACTTTATCAATAGCGGCTTCCAAAGCAGGCTTTGTGACGCCACTATCGATGAGCAATTTCGCTGTGTCTCCACCTATCTCTAGCATCGCCAACAGCACTAGCTCGCTGGAGATATAACTATCTTGGCGCTGTTGAGAAAGCTTATCGCAAATATTAAAAACCCGCGCCAAGGTTTGCGACACATGGACATCACCATTAGCGCCTTGCACCGTTGGCAAACGTTTTAACTCAGCGGCAATTTTCTGTTCTAGGGCCGGCATATTGCCACCCGATTGAGTCAGCAACGGCTTTGCACTACCACCCTGTTGCTTTAACAGAGCAGACAGTAAATGTACTGCTTCAATATATTGATGATCACTGCCTATCGCCATCGACTGCGAATCGGCCAGAGCACTTTGTAGGGAATTTGTAAATCGATCTGCACGCATATCAGCTCTCCAAAATATCAATGAAATAGCGATGCGACGCGTCGCCTTTCTTAATCAATAAATGGGGGGCGAGTGAAATAATTTCAAGTGATTACAACTAAGGGGATACCGCTATGGCAATTCAACGGCGATAAATAAGGCTTGCCTGCCGACCGGTTTTACCGTCGCGGCGGTAGGAGTAGAAACGCTCAGCTTCTTGGTAAGTACATGATGTTGTACCCCCTACCCACGCCAAACCAAGACCTTGAAGTTGGTAGTGAGCAAGCGCCCTAAGGTCAGCGTAAAAATAGCCAGAACGTTCAACAGAAGGCTTAAAAGCACTATCGATCTGTTCCTTTGTAACGCTGCCAAATCCATCTAGAAACGCCTGATATACTTCAGGACCGACTTCAAAATGGGCTTGAGAAATAGCCGGCCCCGTCCACGCCATGAGCTGTTGTGGTGAACAACCAAATGCATCCACGGTATTTTTCAACATACCATTACATAAACCACGCCAGCCGGCATGCGCAGCCGCAACCTCACCGCCGTCTACACGACAAAACAATACCGGCAGACAATCTGCCGTTAATACCGCGCAAGCCAGACCTGTTTCTGCGGTAATACTTGCATCCGCCACCGTCGGATTAATCGGTGAAAACGGTAATTTACAAACATCGACCCCATGCACTTGCTGGAGCCAAGCAATAGAACTCAAGCCATCGCATGTCGCAAGAAGCGCTTTTCGATTTTTTTCCACACTAGCTGGGGAATCATCAACATGATCGCCCAGATTGAATTGCGAATATTCACTGACACTTGCGCCCGAAAAATTGGCCACCCCACAACGCGTCGTAGCAAGAGCGACGATATTATCCGGTGCTGGCCAATTAGGGGCTAATAGACGTTCATCTACCATAAACTACCTGTGGGGGTCGATGACATTAAGCTGCGTTGCTCAACGTACATCCTCAGTGGATAAAACAGCTAATAAGGCCTTCATATCATCGGGTAATGGCACCTCCCACGACATGGTATCGCCGCTAATGGGGTGCTCCAATTCCAACTTTCTAGCGTGCAAGGCCTGACGCCCAAAGCCTCGTAGCGTCGTGATCAGTAATTCACTTGCTCCTTTTGGCAATCGCGGCCGTCCTGCATAGAGAGGGTCACCCAATAAGGGGTACTTTATATGTGCCATATGCACCCGAATTTGATGGGTGCGGCCCGTTTCTAAGAAGCAGCGAATATGGGTGTGAGTCAAGAAACGACGTGTAACCCGATAATGCGTTACCGCCTCTTTGCCACCAACCTGCGATACTGCCATTTTCGTTCGCTGACGAGGATGACGCCCCATAGGCTCATCCACCGTGCCACCACCGGTCATAGTGCCAAACACCACGGCATCGTATTCACGATGCACTTCTCGCGCCTGCAGTTGTGAAACAAGGCTGGTATGGGCTTCCAGTGTTTTGGCAACGACCATTAAACCCGTGGTGTCGCGGTCAAGACGATGAACAATACCAGCGCGAGGGACCTTATCAATATCAGGGTAATGATTTAATAACGCGTTTAACAAAGTGCCATCGGGGTTACCTGCCCCGGGGTGAACAACGAGCCCCGCCGGCTTATTAATGACGATGACATCATCATCCTCATAGACAATCTCTAATGCGATATCCTCACCCACAGAGCGTACTTCCACCTGCAGTTCCGCTTGCAAATGGAGTATTTCACCATCGATAACCTTATCGCGTGTACGTCTAATACACCCATTTACGGTGAGCTCTCCACCTTTAATCCACGTTTGTAGTCTTGAACGAGAATATTCAGGGAACAACTGTGCCGCCACCTGGTCAAACCGCTCGTTACTGTGGGCCTCGGGGACAATTTCTTGTCTATCAATAATCTCGGTCATATGTGATTCTTTATACCATCTTCGCGCTGTGTTTAAATAGCAGGCCCTCGCTATGGCAAGGGGTCGTCGGGGATGTTCCGCTATTTGGAAAAATTACATGAAAGCTGTCGTAAAAGTCTTTGCATTACTGTTTATCACCGTTTTGGTTGTCGGTTGCGCCGGCAAACCTGAGCGCCCAGAACTATCAGAACGTGAAATATATGAAGCGGCGCAAGGCTACCTGAAAAGCAAGAACTTTGCATTGGCTGCCGATAACTTGCAGCTGCTGGAAAGCCGCTATCCGTTTGGCCCCTACGCCGAACAAGCACAGTTAGAAATCATCTATGCTCACTACCGCCGTGGTGACAATGAAACCGCTGTAGCCGCTGCAGATCGCTTTATTCGCTTGCACCCTCGGCATCAAAAAGTCGATTATGCCTACTATATGCGCGGTCTTGCGAATTATACCGATGGCGAAGGCTTCTTGGAGCGTTTTATTCCCACCGATATGACTCAGCGGGATCCTGGGTCAACCATACAGTCTTTTGATGATTTCAGACAACTGCTGCAACGCTTTCCAGATAGTGAATACGCTGACGATGCCAAAGCCCGCATGATTCAGTTGCGCAACCGTCTAGCTCGCTACGAAATTAACGTAGCTAACTACTATTTCAAGCGTAAGGCCTACCTAGCTGCTGCCAACCGGGGTCGCTATGTAATTGAAAATTTACCACAAACTCCCGCCGTGCCTGACGCCCTTGCGGTAATGACGCAAGCTTATCTTCTTTTAGGAATGGAAGATTTAGCAGAGCAATCATTAACGGTAATGCGCAAAAACTACCCCGACCATCCATCGCTAGACGAAAAGGGTAATTTTATTAGTCAAGTGGGTATGGATCAGGAAGGTTCAATTATCAATAAAGCCACACTAGGTTTATTTGATCGCTACGAACCACCTAAGTTTGATAATCGAGTCAACGAATAAATTACCGCCTAAATCTCAAAAGGCAGCGCAATGCTGCCTTTTTTATTAAGCAAAATTCTTCACACCTTCTTTAGCTTGCTGCCGTTGCCTCAATATATTCCTGTAACTTTGCCTCAGCCTCGTCACCAAATAAAATCTGACAAGCCTCCTTTAGCCCCGGCGCATTGATAATATCTTCGCGTCGAACCACTAAAGCGATTTTAGAACGACGTCGCAAAAAGTCTTCCAATTTTGTGATCATTTCACGCCGTGCCGCATGTTCAATTTCACAACGCAAATATTCAGAATTCTCTATTAACAGCTCAGCGCAGGAAGGGTCTTCGCGGATCATTTCTAACATTTCAATCGCACTGCGGCCATAGCGCCGCCACAGCCGTTGACTCAAGGGCTCCGAAGACGACCTATCCGTCATTTCATCTAGCCCCATCAGGATAGCCTGATGCATAAACTCTTCTTTAACACTGTTACCAGGTTCACCATACCAACGCTTTGTGGCGTACGGCACGGCAACCCCTAACTTAGCAACAATATCTGAGACCTCATCACCCACATTGAGGCAGTCCGTCAACTTACCCCCAAAAATACTTAAATGCTTATTATTGTTGTCTACATCAATGGCATGTTTACGCGACAATTTTACCCAATCAGCAACCCCATCCTGCCCCTTTAAGGCTAACGGCCTTACCCCGCAGCGCTCAGCAATGACGTCGTCTACAGTGAGCGGCCGCTTTAATTTCAAAAGCGCATTAACATTATCAAGAACAAACTGACGATCGGCAGGGAGCACCTCAACTTCTGGGCTACCTTCCTGGGTATCCGTGGTACCGATACACGTCTTTGGGCCCATAGGGATGACAAAGAATAAGCGCCCATCACTGGCAAAAAACGTCAATATACGTTGTGTTTCGGTAATGCGATCAACAATTAAATGAATGCCTTTTGAAAACAAATGGCGGTGCTCTGTGTGTTGCCCAGTTAACTGATTATGATCATCAACATAGGGCCCACAGGCATTAATTAATACACGGCTGCGCAGCGAAAACGTCTCACCGCTTATAGTGTCTTTTAATTGCGTGTGCCACAAACCACCTTTGCGCTGGGCGCCTATTGACTCGACATAATTTGCAGCAATACCGCCATAATTTAAGCTGGTACGAATAAAGTTAAAAACAAAACGGGCGTCATTGTCATAGAGGTAGCAATCAGAATACTCAAATCCACCTACAGCACTGGAGGTATCAATAACGCCATCTCGCTTGCTGAGGCCTGCCGGACTTAAATACTTTGGCGCGCGTGTCACAAAGCGGCCAATAATCCAATATAAAATCGTTCCCAGGTAAACAATAAAAGCGGGAAACCGAAACCCTTTTTGAATAGTGGTTAAAAAGCGTATCTCTTTAACTGTGGAGGGGTAGCTACGCATTAAGTGATTGCGACTACGACAAAGCTTATCTACCAAGAAATACTCGTGATTTTCTAGATACTTAATACCGCCCCAGGCTAGGTTGGACGAATTAGAGCTGGTTAAGCCCGCAAAATCATCTTTATCGACCAAGGCAACCTTGACACCTTTAGCCGCCAGTGACGCCGCCGATACAGCCCCGTTTATTCCACCGCCCAAAATGAGTACGTCAAAATAGCCATCGCGCAGCTTATCTACATTGCTTGCCCGTAATTCCATTGCGACCCCGAGGTTTTGATCAAAATTTGTGTAAATACCAGTAGTGCGTCGGCCACAAAAGCCAACGCCTCACAACATCCAACAAGAAATGTATCTAGGTCATGACGACTAACAATAAATCGGGCGCAGCTTTTAACGCCCCGAGGCAAAAGCCTTGTTTAATCGCCAATAAGCCATTTCTGGGTAATGGGGTAACGACGGTCACGGCCAAAGCCGCGCTCTGTAATCCGTGTGCCTATTGGTGCCTGACGACGCTTATATTCGTTTAAATCTACCAGCCGCAAAATACGGTATACCATCTCTCGATCATATCCGGCAGCAATAATTGTTTCGGCACTCTCGTCACATTCAATATAACGCTCCAAGACCTGATCTAAAATATCATATGGCGGTAAACTATCTTGATCCTTCTGATCTGGCGCTAGCTCAGCAGACGGAGGCCGATCAATTACGCGCTGCGGTATAACCGGCGACACGGTGTTGCGATATCTCGCCAACTCGAACACGCGCATTTTCGACACGTCCTTTAATACGTCAAATCCGCCGGCCATATCACCATACAAAGTTGAGTAGCCCACGGCCACCTCACTTTTATTACCAGTGGTGAGTACCAAATAACCCTTTTTATTTGATATCGCCATAAGCAATACGCCACGGCATCGCGCTTGCAGATTCTCTTCGGTCTTATCTGCAGACATCCCCTCAAATTCATCGCTAAGGGCCACCATGAAGCTGTCGTACATAGCTTCAATCGACATCACCTTGTAACTTACCCCCTGCACATTGGCCTGGGATTGGGCGTCCTCCATACTCATGGAAGCGGTATAGCGAAACGGCATCATTACCGCTTCTACTCGCTCGGCGCCCAACGCATCTACCGCCACGGCAAGTGTTAACGCAGAATCAATTCCGCCAGACAAACCAAGCACAACACCCTTAAAACCATTTTTATTGACGTAATCACGCACGCCCAACACCAAGGTCTCATAGATATCTTCTAGCACTGGGCGGAGATCGCTTACCTCTCCGTCATCAAAACGCAAACGACGGCCATCCCAACTGGCATTCACACAGCTAATGTATTCAACATAGGCAGGACTGCGGGCTATTAACTCCCCCTCAGCCGACACGGCCATCGAGGCACCATCAAAAACCAGCTCATCTTGACCGCCAACTAAATTACAATACACAACCGGCATCCCACCCTGCCAAGCTCTTTGCGCCAGCAGGGCCTCACGCTCAATTTGTTTGCCGGCATGAAATGGCGAAGCGCTAAGGTTAAGCATCAGCTGCGCCCCTTCGGCTTTAGCACCTGCCGTTGGGGCATCTTCCCAGACGTCTTCGCAAATACTAATTGCCGTTGGCACTCCGAAAATATCCATCACTAAAGTATGGCGACCTTCTTTGAAATAACGTTTCTCGTCAAAAACACGGTAGTTAGGCAAACATTGCTTATGGTATTCATTCACCAACTTGCCGCCGAAAAACACACCCGCCGCATTAAATAAATCATTATCGATTGAGCGTGGATAGCCCACAATCACATAACAATTAGGCGCCTGACTGGCAATGCGTTGCAGCGCACGTTCAACTCGATGTGTAAGGCTGGAACGCAGTAATAAGTCTTCTGGCGGGTAGCCTGTAACGACTAGCTCAGGAAATAAAATTACTTGAGGGTCATGGCGAGACACCGCCGTCTCTATTGTGGCAATAATTTTATTTGTATTGCCTTCAATGTCGCCGACGATAGGGTTTATCTGAGCCATTACAATGCGCAGGGAAGTCATTAATGCAGTTCCGCCAATAAAAACGAGGCCATTCTCGGTTATCCGAGTTCAGCAAATGGATATTGCGCATTATTCTATCAAAGAAGCGGGAGTGCATCCCCCACTATGGACGTATAAACTAGTGAATAACCAACATCAGGGCACGATATGGCTTTTGCGCAAGATTTCCCTCAACAACGCGCCATTATGCGAGTGTATAGCGCATACCGCATAATTTTGGCGGGCATGATACTGATTGCCCTGTTATTTGGCCCGGCAACGTCGACTCTCGGGTCCACAGCCCCTATCTGGTTTGCCATTGCGGTTATTGGCTACACACTTTTTGCGCTACTCACTGTATTGATCCACACCGTACTGAGCACGAAATATACCCAAACCCAGTTATTCTTCGAGTTCTTTGTGGATATCGGCGTCATTATGATAATGAGCTACTGCTCAGGCAGCGCTGACTCAGGCCTGCCTCTGCTACTCATCGTCACCATCAGTGCGGCCAGCATTATTATGCCCGGTCAGTTATGTATGGCCATTGCCGCTCTGGCAACGATCTCAGTCATTGGCGAAGTTGCCAGCCACATGCTAACCGAAACCGTCAGTGCACAGCGCTTTATCGTCGCTGGCATGACCGGTACAGCGTATTTCTCTACCGCCATCGCCATCCGCTACTTAAGTAGCCGCATCGTAAAAACACAGCAATTAGCAGAGCGACGAGGCACTGATATAGAACAGCTGTCACGTATTAACCAACGCATTGTTCAACGTATGCAAACCGGCATTGTGGTGATGAGCCAATCAGGGAAAATAAAACTAATTAATGCAGCGGCTACCGAGCTCCTCGACATTCCCACACCGGTAACCGACGATAATCACTATGTACCCCCTGTACTTATCGATATGGCCCGCAAGGATAGCAACAGCGCCAAAGTCATCACCATTGGTTCAAAGCATCTAGATATTCACGTAAATATGAGTATTTTAGAACAAGATAACGATAGTGATCGCTTACTGTATATTGAGAACATTAGTAAAATTAATCACCGTGCACAAAACCTGAAACTTGCATCTTTAGGCCGACTTACGGCAAGCATCGCCCATGAAATTCGTAACCCACTCAGCGCAATAAGCCACGCCGCACAATTATTAGCCGAAAGCCCCGATCTACAAGCGGGTGACCAACGCTTCGCAGCCATCATTCAAAACCACGCCTTGCGAATGAACAACACCATTAAAAACATTTTGGAATTGTCACGAGGCCGTACCCCAGAGCCCACACGATTTTGCTTAAGCACGTGGTTAGACCAATTTTTAGAGGATTGGCAGCCAACAAGCCACATCCCCTTAGATATAAAAATACAACCAAGCCAAAACGACTTCATCAATGTTGATCGCAGCCAACTTAGCCAAATTGTTTCAAATATTGCTGAAAATGGTGTCCGCCATGGCGCCGAAATCAACGACAAAGCTTTATTACTATTCCGCTGTGAAACCAACCCCGTTTCCGGCGTGGTCACCCTAGACATTATCGACAACGGTTTGGGCATAAGCGCCGATAATCAAGACAAGATCTTTGAACCTTTCTTCACAACTCAAAAACAAGGTAATGGCTTAGGGCTTTATCTATGCCGAGAACTTTGCCTAGCAAACCAAATACATATTTATTATCGCCGTACCAGTGATGGTAAGAGCTGCTTCCGTTTACAATTCTCTCATCCTGACCGCGGCACCTTGGCAGAATAAACCCTATGCAAAAGACAACAAATAACATGCAACAAACCGTACTCATTATCGATGATGAGCCCGATATTCGTGAGCTCTTAGACATTACGATTAGCCGAATGGGACTAAACACCATCGCCGTTGGCAATGTTAGTGACGCCATACAGGCACTAGAGGCCCATCCAGATATTAATTTATGCCTCACCGACATCAAACTACCAGACGGCTCAGGCTTAGAAATCGTTCGCTACATTCAAGCTGCTTCAATATGTACCGCGGTCGCCGTACTCACCGCCTACGGTAGTACCGAGATCGCGGTAGAGGCTTTAAAGGCCGGTGCTTTCGACTTTATCAATAAGCCGGTATCCGTAGAACAATTACGAAATCTAGTAAAAAGCGCCTTAAAACTGGGACGTCGCGACACTCAATTTGATGGCAGCAGCAATACTCGGCTATTAGGTGAAACAGCCAGCATTGTGACACTGCGCGAGCAGATTATTAAATTATCCCGCAGCCAAGCGCCGGTATATATCAGCGGAGAGTCTGGCAGCGGTAAAGAAGTTGTTGCCCGCCTCATACACGCCAATGGCCCACGAAGCGACGCGCCCTTTGTCCCCGTTAACTGCGGTGCAATTCCTAGCGAATTAGTAGAAAGTGAATTTTTTGGCCACACCAAAGGCAGCTTTACGGGTGCCTATGACCACAAAGAGGGTTTATTTGAAGCGGCCAATGGCGGGACGCTGTTTTTAGATGAGGTCGCCGACCTTCCTTTAAATATGCAGGTGAAATTATTGCGCGCCATCCAAGAAAAAGCGGTGCGCCGAATTGGCTCGAATCAAGAAATTGCCGTAGATGTTCGCATTCTTAGTGCAACTCACCGCGACTTAGCCCAAGCGGTTGCCGCCGAGCATTTTCGCAGTGATTTATTCTATCGGATTAACGTGATAGAAGTGCACGTACCCAGTCTCAGAGACCGCAGCTCCGACATTCCCTTACTCGCCAACTTTATGCTAGATAAAATAGGTCGCGAATGGGAATTGTCGCCACCCAAGCTCAGCGACATGGCCCTGACCGCACTCTGTGAATACCACTTTCCTGGTAACGTTAGGGAACTTGAAAACATTATCGAACGCGCAGCAACATTATGTGAAAACAACACCATTATGCCTGATGATTTATCACTGCCCTCTTCCCCGCAAAAAACTAAGCCAAAAGAGTCTACAGAAGAAGGCATTACAAGCTCATCGCATATGGACGCCGCAAAAGGGGATATGGAAAGTTACCTAGCAACAATTGAAACACAAATTATTTCTGAAGCGCTAGAAGCAAACCGCTGGAACAAAACAGAATCAGCTAAAATGCTGGGTGTCACCTTTCGGCAATTTCGTTATAAATTAAAAAAATACAAACTAGACGATTAAAAGAATAATTAACTCTTTTAATCGTCTTACTCTTACCGCCGCCAACAATACGCCAAGGTCTTTGTTGAGTCAGATGGCTGTGAGGTCAAAGCTAAATCACCGGTTTCATCATAGGTGAAATCACCACAACCATCGCCCGCCATCACCCCTGCTCGGGTCGCCTTTAAAGTATAGGTATTAGCAGCCGCTGCAGTCGACGCAATGGTGTAATAAGCCGCGCCATTGGCCGGCACGCTAGTTGGAAAAACCGCAGGCAAGGTAGAACCCCCAACTGTCGTGGTATAGCGGCCATTACTTGAATAATAACGCTCTAAAGCCTGGGCCGCAGTGAACAAAGCATTTGCGGCCTCACTGCGCCGCGATTTCGCCACTGACTCCTGATAAGAAGGGTAAGCAATAGAAGCTACAATCCCAATTATGGCAACGGTGATCATAAGCTCTAGTAAACTAAAACCCTGTGAGCGCCTAAATATTATCACTGTAACTGTCTCCATGATTGACGGCCGGCTTGCGATTCATCGCCAGCGCTTTCGGTAATAACCCCAATACTACCACTGGTTCCTGAGGTGTATTTATACTCAAGCTCACCGGCACCAATGATACCTGGCGTCTTAATCATTTCGTCACTACCAACACCGCTAGGTGGGTAGGAATCATCGTCATCGTCTTCGATAACATCAAGGTAATTCACCAAACCATCGCCATTAATATCCAATGCCGGAGAATCAACGCCACCATTAATGATATTACCATCATCATCCAAAGTAGGAGCCTCATCACCAATTCGGCCGCCAGTCATTGCATCTAGCTCCATTAACCAACTGCTACCGCCGTAGCCACAGATACTTTCATCTGGCGTAATGGTTGCAAAAATAATACGGCCATTTCTTAATACAGCGGGAGATACCACTCTCTCGCCATCTGCGGACGCAGGCGATGGGCCCAATAAACGCAAATGCCACCCGCCAGATTGCTCCGAGTTATCACTGGTTACTCGCACTCGGCTGGTTGTATCGCTACCATCCAGCGTTGTCATTACCCCTTGAGCCTGAACGGTTTGGCTCGCTAAATCAGCTTTAGCAACGGGAGAGTTTGTGTCGTGAATACCGTAAAAATCCTGCACCTGTGGATTATTACCGATGGCTGCATCACCTGTTTCAAAATACTTACCCGTGCCGAAATAAATCATCAAACCACTTGAGTAATGACGCCCCACTGTTGGCCGCGCAGTGATAGGCTGAGCTACATTGCTACTGTCCACCGCGGTAAACAGCGGCACAGGGACAAACGAACCAGCAACAGTGGTCAGGAAATTAGCAGAAAAACCCCAGCTGGCCACTGTTGAACCAGTAAAATCAAACTTCCACAGGTTTCCTTCTAAATCACCGGCATACACATAGTCCGTAATCCGATCACCGTCATAGTCAACAGGTACAACGGTAGCCAAGCCATTATTTAGCCCTGGCTTAAGGGTATCAATCACACTCAATAAGGAACCACTTGCCAAATCAACCACAAATAATTTAACGGTGTCACCAGAATCGTAGCCATTCCCAAATATAGCTACCCATTTATTACCCGCTTTTACACGCGCAATAACCGGCGCACTCATGGCAACACCTAAACGATGTAAAGACAGGTCTAAAGGATCTAAAACGCTACCTACAGAAACACTGATAGGCAGGGATGAGGTCGAAAACTCCCACATAATACTATCGGCATCTAAGTCATCAGGATCGGTCACATCAATGGCAAACACCGAACGCCCCCCAGCGCCAGTGCTGCCCAGCAACACTGTCTTCCAAGTATTACTCAAATAAGCATCGTTAACTCGTGGAGAGCCATCAACAGTATAGCTATGTACATAGTTGGGGTCAGAAATAGCCGCTATTTTAGGAAATGCCGACACCGGAATATAAGCAAATGTTTCTGCTCCTGTCTCTGCATTAAAGCCATGAAGCATTCCATCATTTGCGCCCACATATAGCATCGGATCACGACTCGCCTTGGTTGACAAAAATGCAGCATAACTTGAGCCTTCTGTACTAGGCAGTAAGTGATAGCTGTAATTTTCAACGCTACCTACATAAAAGGGGTCGGAGTTCACAATATCACCGAGGAGGTGAGTCCTCTCCCTAAGGTCGTTACTTTCCCGAGATCTATCCCCCGCCAACCACGCTAATCTTCGCTGCGCTTGGGTATCGCCATCACCAGACAGTTTTAAATATGCTTGCTGGCTCGCCGTAAAATCATCCCAGTTAGCCACCGTAAAATCGACCGCATCAGTTATTAACTCACCTTGATCACCAACACCAGCAACAATATTACGAGAGCCATAGGCCGGTATTTTTCCAGCGGTATTGGTATCCCAAAAAACACTATCAATGGCACCGGATTCACTGAGTGTGTAGGCCTGTAAACGGCCCGACCAATCGTTGGAGTTAAAACTTGCCTGATACACTAAAGTACCGGAGTCTAAACGTGTCGAGTTAACCGCAATAGAGGATGCAGAAGCCTTACTTTCACGACCGATTTCCTGCAAAACAGAAGCTAGTTCATTTGCAAACACATCTGGCTCTGCCGCACTAAAGAAGCCGCCCCGGCTATTAACCGCTGCATGTAATAAGTCATCTATTTTATGGACTTCATCGCTGGTTGGGTTTGGCCAAGAAATATTGGCTCCCGAGCTGATCGCCGCAAAAGCATCGTCGGGATCAACGGTGCCAGAAACCCCAAATCCAACGCCATAAGTTACCATGTGCTGCCAAAATGCTGGGTTATCATTGGTTTCATTTATAACGTTGTCGAGATCATCACGAATATCATTTTTCCAATAATACATAGCGACATCCGCTAGCGTATCCGAGCGACCATCAGTAAATGGTGAAACATCATTGTAAGTGTAGCTATCACCCACTGATCTAGTGTGGGTTGGGCCATCGTTACCATCGTTGTTATTGCCGGGCCCACCAGATACATCACTACCCGACCAATAACCGTCCGTCACTAGCACCGAGAAATTCCTTCGGCATTCCAAATGGTCGGTAGTGTCATTATCTTCCCCAGGTGTCGCACTCCAAGGGCCACGATCATCTGTTCTCGAAAAGTATTCCCCAGCTGAGTTTAGGGCCGCCCGCAATGGCGTTCCCGAATTAGGAATGGTGCGACCGTAGAGATTGTCATAAAAATCATCACGATCATCATCTTCAAAAGCCCGCACACCTGTCACTATCGAGCTGGCATTAACGCCGTCGACAGAGCTATTCCCCTCATTCAAAGTAGCAAAACCAACACGCATATTGCTGCTTTGTTGCGAAAAAGCAAAACCACTACCGGCCCTAGCCGCTAATATCCTCGAACGGTAATAGGTGTACCAGTTAGCAAAGTTCTGTATTTCTTCTGCATAAGTACATTGGGCCAACTCTCTATCAGCACAATCAGTACGAAGATCTCGGCCGCCGTTTGTATAAAGATAACCTGACTTGATTTCTACCTTGGTGTAGTTATTTCGATTCCACTCATTACCGCCCGCATACTCAAAATACGTCGCGGGCCAAAAGGTCTTATCAGATGTTGTGGTGCAATTATTATTACAATTCCCTTCTATCCAGCGAGTGTTGTTACTGTTATTCGATGAATTTATATCACTATTATTAGCCGCTAAATTTCGGCAGTACTGTATTCCAGATCCACCTGTTCTTTCTGGGTTATGGTAAGCGCAAGATGGCGTAGCATCTGGATAGGAAGTACCGTCGGACTTCGCCCAAGGACGATAAGTGACCGAAGGATCATAATAAATTTTATTAAAGTAATTCGAACGCGTCATCGCATTATATGCAGAATTATCATCTACCGTTGGCACGCGATTATCGTAATCAGACCCGCCATAAACACCACTGGCCCTAGGAAAAATATATCTGGCAGTATCTTCAATCAAGCTATCTGGCATGATTTCAAAATGCATAGACCCTGAATCATCGAGAATATACATGACATTCGGCTCTGCCGATTGCGACAGAAATAAGGGGGCCTGAGCGACGTTGCCATCACCAATCACTCCAGTAGTCGGTGTGCACCCAGCTTCCAAACCTTCAACCGTAAAGGTTGCTCTACACTGGGTGTAGGTGTAGCCATTTGAAACCGTGAATATATTTCTGTTGTAAAAATAATGGCTTTCCGGACACACATAGGCATATGTATTTCCACGATACCGCCAACCTGCTGGGTCAACTTCAACACTAATTATGCTATCTATTGACTCTAGCGTATTGAAGGTATGAACATCAGCAGAGTTTACAAACTCACCAATCACTGCTGAGACCTGACGGACGCAATCATCAGCAATAACACGCTTAACCGTTACCATATTTAGTGCCACGGCAGCGATTGTAAAAATAATACATCTTTCCAAAACACGAGGAAATCTGGCACTAAATATATTCTTCATTATCTTCTCCCTCCAATAAAGGGCTTATTAATTATTGCGCTTAAAGGTAGTACTAAGCACCACCATACTGCGATCACTTGCACCGTAACCACGCGCTGTTATTAAGTAATAACCTAGCGTTGCTACAGGCCTATCAGAATCTAAAGCGGCATTGGGGTCCGCGACATTACTTAGTTCTTCAATAATATATTCCGGCTGTCGCGATACATTGGAAATGGTGCTGTTTGGCAATACACGCCACCCCGTTGCAGAATGATTCGACCAGTCAGGTTCAATGCAGGCAGTACGTGTATCAGTAGGATCTGCACACGATAAAAACAAGCCATTGCTGCCATCAAACGTACCCACGTTGACTTGTGACAACTGGGCCTCTGCTGCCCGCAAGGCAGCTTCTGACGCCTGAAAAGCCATATTAATATCTTTGGCATTCCCCGCCATTCGCTCCTGCAGTGTTGCTGACTGCATAGAGGCCGCGCTCACAATGGTCAATATCAATAAAAAGACCAAGCTCACTATTAAGGCCGCACCTCGCTGGTGGTTAGCCGTTTTTAAATGCCCTCTGGCTAAAGTCTTACTCATGGCACTTTATTCCTGATCGCAAACACATTGGTGAACACTTGCCGTAAACGGCCATCGTTATTCACTAAAACATTACCATCCACATCAGTGACACTTTGTGCCGTTGCGCTACCAGTTTGGCCCACCACATTTTCCTCTGAGCCAACCATCTGCAATGATATTTTTACACTGAGTACATTCGCCCAATTGGCAACTACCGTGGTGTACACATCGACAGATCGATCGCCGCTATTATCAACGCCATAACTTATCTGCATATCTTCAACACCTTCTACCAGCTCTGTGGCAGCGCTCATCACGCCACCGGAACCAGCAACCGTTTGCTGAACATACAAGGCGTGAATGGGGTTACCAGCTTGAGTATCTCTGCCCGTGTCGCGAATAAAATAATTTTTAGTTTCAAAGCCAAACACTTCGGCATCTAAACCATATATTTTGCCCAGCGTGGAAGCGGAATTTTTCGCTCCGTTTTCATGGTTAAGCGTAGTGACACCAGATTGCGCTGGTGTATTGGTTATACGAAATACATCCGCATTCAAACAATCCGACACCAACACATAATCATCTTGAACAAAACCGAGGGTATTACTATTAATATTTAAAAAACCAGTGCCAGCCGTTGTTGAACCGTCTAAGCGAATAAAATTGGTGGATGCTCGCTTAATCTGCACGGCATCGGAACCTTCTATTGCGCCTAAGGCATTGCCTTCCGCCAAATCATTTTGACCGACAAATACCGTGGCAGGACCGAAATCCACTGCCGCTGCAGGCGTCGCAATATTATTGACCGTCACTGTGCCAATAGAGGTGCAGCCCATATAACCAGACATTCGTATTTCTTCGCCTAATAGCCGCATGCCAAAACGCGCATTCTCTTGCACCTGTGCTAATGACTGTTGCAGCGTTGAGCTAGTGTTACTTGCCACAAATACCTGAATCACCGCGGCACTTAATACCAAGCCCAAGGTGATGGATATCATTAGCTCTACAAGGCCGAAACCATGCTGTAATTTCTGTTTTATACTCACCATCATAGTTCCGTTATAAAGACGAAGCTTTCAGTATCAGCCGCAGATGAATCCCGAGTCTTAGCGAGTCGGCTTTCATTCCATTGCACAGTAATTGTAAAAGTAGATCCATTACGCACAACTGCCCCATCGCCTGCTGGTAGACGCAAACCTAGCTCCGTCAACCATTCTCGCCTGTCAATGTCATTGATGGTGTCACCATCAGGCGCATCGTCATCAAGCGCCAAATCATAGTTACCCGCCACGGCCCGCTCCCGATTAGCGCGCAAGCGATCAGCCATATCATTAGCAAGAAATACCGCTGCCGAGCGTGTATTTGCGGCTTGATTAAATTTTGTGGAATTAAGTTGCAGGGCCGCAGCCCCCAACACACCTGTTGCCGTTATTAACACCGCAACAAGAACCTCAACCAAGGTCACACCCGACTGGTGTGATCGACGTCGAGAAGGTTGGACAAGTCTTCTTACTTTACTCATGAGCAATCTCGCTCTGCTATCCGCACCTGACCACTGGCACTAATTTCTATATTCCGATCTCGAGAGCAGTACTCAGGAGAGGTTCGATATTGAATGGTGATGGGCTGAAGACCACCAGCGAGGCCGCCGTTTCGATCAAAAGAAAACGACGTAATCGCGCTGCCATCACGAACCACAGAAACGCCTGAGCCACTTTTAATCGCACCTGTTTTCTTCAAGGTTTCCCCAGCATCAACGCTGCCATTTGCATTGGTGTCGATCCAACTTTGCCAGCCTGCTTTCCAATCACTGCTGGTCGCGGTTAAGGTCACAACAGCAGAACGCACCACCGCCTCTGACTTCGCAGTAACAATACTTTGGCTCAACTGTTGCACGTCTGACCTTGCACGTGAATTATCGATAAAAGTGGTAAAATTAGGGACGGCGACACCCAATAAAATCACCACGACAGCCATTGTCGTTAGCAATTCAATTAAGGTAAAACCTGCTATTTTCATTCTGTGCCTCACAAGCCATCCCAGTTTTTAAATGCCCACTAATACCATTCACCAAGGCTATATTGGCGCGACTCTAAAGCCTAACCCAGTTCGCTGAGCAAATCTGTTAGTAGCAGACGTACGGTAGCAATACCCCGACCAACGGACCTTAGTCGCTTTAAGCAATAGACACGCCCCGATTACCCTTTTATGATTGACAAGAATCATGGAAAGGAGTCTATGATGAAAATTCTGGGAATGACGTTAATCGAGCTAATATCAACGCTCGCAGTATCTGCTGTACTTAGTCTAGTAGCGATACCATCTCTGTATCAAACACTGCAGCAACATCGCTTAAAGGCATCAGCTCACACTCTATTTCAGGCACTTAATAGCGCAAGGGCCAGCGCCGTTATTCGTAACCAGCATGTTACCGTATGGAATAATGATGGTGACTGGACAGCTGATGTCGAAATTTTTATAGATGACAACGAAAATGGTGAACGTGATTCTGGAGAGCTTCTACTGCATCGCAGTGCCGACCACAGCAGCATAAATATTAGCGGCAACCGCTGGGTTGCCGACTATATTAAGTTTCATTCAGATGGTAGTGCGCATACCGCAAATGGTGCATTTCAAGTTGGCACCATCACCTTTTGTAGCGAAGACCTTGCCGATACAGCATATCAAATTGTACTGAGCATAGGTGGTCGCTTAAGGATGGTAAAAACGACAATTGAAGAGTGTTAACCGACCTTAGGAAACATCGACTAGACGCAATTCTTTAGGTAAGGAAAATGTAATGTTTTCAGGTCGGCCATCAAGTTCAACCGGCGAGGTGGCACCGAGCTCGCAAAGCCTGTCGATCACCGCGCTAACCAGCACTTCTGGTGCCGACGCACCAGCAGTAATACCAATTTTTGGTGAGCCCTCAAGCCACTCGGCAAGAATATCTTCTTCGCTATCAATCAAATATGCCCGACAACCGATTCGCTCAGCCAACTCTCTTAAGCGATTGGAATTTGAGCTGTTTGGCGAGCCAACAACTAGCACCAAATCAACTTGTTGGGCCAAGGTTTTTACTGCATCTTGACGGTTTTGGGTGGCGTAGCAAATATCATCTTTGCGCGGCCCTTCGATATTTGGAAACCGCTGCCGCAGGGCATTTATCACTGCCGCCGTATCATCCATCGACAGAGTCGTTTGGGTAACATAAGACAAATTATCAGGATCTTTGACCTGTAAGGTCATTGCCTGCTCAACATCTTCCACAAGGTAAATGTCACCACCCTGGGAGGCGTTGTACTGCCCCATAGTGCCCTCAACTTCGGGGTGACCCTTGTGGCCAATCAGCACACATTCCCGCCCAGTGCCACTAAAATTCACTACTTCCATATGTACTTTGGTTACTAGCGGGCAGGTGGCGTCAAACACCTTTAGTCCCCGGCGATCTGCTTCTTTACGCACCGCCTGAGACACCCCGTGGGCGCTAAAAATGACAATTTTATCGTCGGGAACTTCGTCCAATTCATCAACAAACATCGCCCCACGCTGCCGTAAATTTTCAACCACAAATTTATTGTGGACAACTTCATGGCGCACATAAATCGGAGCCCCAAATACATCAAGAGCGCGATTCACTATTTCAATGGCACGATCTACTCCAGCGCAAAAACCACGAGGGTTTGCCATTTTAATTTGCATTTTGTCGCCAGAGTTTGTCATTACATCACCATAGTAAGATTTCCAAACTGGAAATCACTGTTACGTCGCGTCGGCCTGCGTACTCACATTTAAAATTTCAACCTTAAAAGCGAGGTCTCGTCCGGCCAAGGGATGATTAAAATCTACCATCACATAATCATCGCCCACTTCACTTACCACACCGGGCAATTCAGCTCGCGCTGCATCTGCAAAAGAAATAACCAGACCTTTTTCTAAAGTCATATCCGCGCCGAATTGGCTACGCGGAAAACGCTGAATATTTGCGGGATTACGCTGACCAAAGCCATCTTCTGGGGCTAGTGTAAAAGTCTCTTTTGCACCGGCAGTTAAACCCAATAATTTTGATTCTACGCTAGGAAGCAAACTGCCATCACCAAATGTAAACGTGGCTGGCTTGCCTCCAAAGGTGCTATCGACTTCATCGCCATCAATAATACTTAATGAAAAATGCAGGCTAATTTCAGTGTCTGGTGCTACTTTAATATTTGTCATTGTCTCTATCATTCCACTCAGCACTAGGCCGTTTTTTCGATTCAGGGTTTATCACCATATCGAGTAATAACAGGCAAGCACCAACACTGATCCCTGCGTCGGCGATATTAAAAGTGGGAAAATAACTTGCTCCCCAATGAACCGAGATAAAATCAACCACGTGACCAAAATATATCCTGTCCCATAAATTACCAAGTGCCCCGCCTAGCACCAATGATAACGCTAAGGATAATAACCACTGCTGACGTTGCAAACGCATCAGCCATACACAAATATAGCCACTGACAAGCAAAGCAATCACGGTAAAAAACCAACGCTGCCAGCCGCCAGCATCACTCAAAAAACTAAACGCTGCACCGGGATTATAATGCAGCGTGATATTCAGTACCGGCAACACTTCTACGGGGCTAGCATAATCCAAAAGTGTATTGGCAAAATATTTTGTGATTTGATCACAAACAATGACCACTGCTGCCACCAACAACCAAAACACTCGGCTGCGACGCTGTGCGGCCACTTCACTATCAACACCAGGCTCATGCATATAAACGCACTTCCCCATCGCCATCTACGTTATCTATGCAACGGAAGCACAATTCAGGATGCTCTAATGACTGCCCAACATCCTCGCGATGGTGCCAGCAGCGAGCACACTTAGCACCATCACTTGCCGCAACACGAATCTGCAATCCTTCAACATCGGTGACAACTGCTTCATTAGCCGTCGAAAGCGGCGCTAGACGCGCAGCCGAGGTGATCAACACAAATCGCAATTCATCACCCAGCGCCTGCAAACGAGTCATCAGAGCTTCGTCACAAAATAAGGTCACTTCTGCCGCTAAACTACCACCAACAAAACCGTCTTTCTTCGCGCCTTCTAGTACTTTATTTACTGCTGATTTGACACTTTGCACTGTGGCCCAAAAATCGTCACCCATATCACTGTCGGCAGGCATTTTACTAAGCCCTTCATACCACTCAGCAGCAAACACGGTGCCGCTATGCTCGCCCGGCAAATGCTCCCACAGCTCATCGGCTGTAAAACTTAAAATGGGAGACACCCAGCGAGTCAAAGCTTCTGCAATATGATAAAGCGCAGTTTGTGCAGAGCGTCGTGACAGACTATTTTCCTTGGTCGTGTACTGACGGTCTTTAATAATATCCAAGTAAAAACCACCTAGCTCAAGCACGCAGAAATTGTGAAGTTTCTGGTATACCACGTGGAACTGATACGCGTCATACGCTGCAGTAATCTCGTCTTGCAAGACCGCAGCGCGATGCACAATCCAACGATCTAGCGCGAGCATATCTGCCGGTTCGACGGCATGTTCAGTTGGCACAAAGCCCGCCATATTGGCAAGTAAGAAGCGAGCAGTATTGCGAATACGACGATAGGAATCAGCGGTGCGTTTAAAAATTTCATCAGATACCGTCATTTCATTACGGTAGTCTGTAGCCGCTACCCATAAACGCAGAATATCGGCCCCTAAGGTATTCATGATCTTTTGTGGCGCAACCACATTGCCCACTGACTTAGACATTTTGCGACCCTGCGCATCCACAGTAAAACCGTGGGTTAAAACACCCTTGTAAGGTGCAACCCCTTTGGTAGCAATGGACGTTAGCATGGACGACTGGAACCAGCCACGATGCTGATCTGAACCTTCCAAATACAAGTCAGCAGGGAATTGTAGATTATCTAACTGGGACAACACGGCGAAATGCGTTACCCCAGAATCAAACCATACATCTAGGGTATCGCTTACTTTGCTGTACTGCGCAGCTTCGTCACCCAGTAATTCCGACGCGTCTAAATCAAACCATGCCTGTATACCGCCCGCCTCAACACGCTTGGCAACTTGCTCGATCAACTCTGGAGTACGCGGGTGTAATTCAGCAGTTTCATTATGAGCAAACAGGGCAATTGGCGCACCCCATGTACGCTGACGAGATATACACCAGTCAGGTCGCTCCTGCATCATTGACTCAATACGGGCTCGCCCCCAACCAGGCGTCCAGCTCACGGTATCAACCGCAGCCATGGCAGCATCGAGCAAACCATTTTGCTTCATACTCACAAACCACTGCGGTGTTGCTCTAAAAATAATTGGGGTTTTATGCCGCCAGCAATGAGGGTAGCTGTGTTCAAACTTTTTGCAGTGCAATAAACGGCCACGCTCAGAAAGCGCTGCAATCACATTATCATTTGCCTTAAAGACATGCTGCCGTTCAAATAACTCCGTGCCCTCTAAAAAGGTGCCGTTAGCGGCAACCGGGTTATAGACCTCTAAGTCGTATTTTTTACCAACGATAAAGTCATCTTGACCATGCGCTGGCGCCGTGTGAACAGCCCCAGTACCTGCATCAGTCGTAACGTGATCACCCAAAATTACCGGCACCTGACGGCTATAAAGAGGATGTTGTAATTTAAGGTATTCCAGCGCGGCGCCCTTACAGCGACCCACAATAACAAAGTCTTCTACACCGTAACGCGCCAATGTAGATTCATGTAACGCGTCAGCCAATAGCACTACTTGGGTGCTGCCATCTTCAGCTTTAAAACTTACCCAAACGTATTCGAGCTCGGGGTGCAAACACACCGCCATATTCGCAGGTAATGTCCACGGCGTGGTCGTCCATATCACGAGGTTTAACTCGCCATCGATATCTGCCGGCAGGCCACCCTGAGAAATAGCCTCGGCGCGGTCAACCACAGCAAATGCAACATCGATAGCCGGCGATGTTTTATCTTGGTATTCCACTTCTGCCTCGGCCAGCGCAGAACCGCAATCCATGCACCAGTGAACGGGCTTAAAGCCCTTGTGCATGTGACCATTTTCGACAATTTTACCCAAGGCGCGGATAATATTGGCCTCAAAGTGAAAGTCCATGGTTAAGTAGGGTTTATCCCAATCACCAAAAACACCCAGGCGCTTAAAATCTTCGCGCTGACCATTAACCTGCTTGTAGGCATATTCGCGACATTTTTCTCTAAAGGTGGCGGCATCCACTTTGTGGCCGGCTTTGCCGACCTTCTTTTCTACATTTAGCTCTATCGGTAAACCGTGGCAATCCCAACCAGGAACATAGGGCGCATCAAAACCACTTAAGGTTTTTGATTTAACAATCATGTCCTTAAGGATTTTATTGACCGCATGACCAATATGAATATCTCCGTTTGCATACGGAGGGCCATCATGGAGAATAAATTTCTCACGGCCAGCACGGGCCTCGCGAATTTGCTCGTAAACACCCTCTTTATACCAGCGCTGCAGCATGCCGGGTTCACGTTGTGACAAGTTTGCTTTCATCGCAAAGCTAGTCGCGGGTAAGTTTAAGGTGTGCTTATATTCGCTCATATTGGTGTTCTGTTATTCCAAAATCAGATTTATGAATTAAAAGCTCAAGCTATAAATCAAAATAGCGCCGTGCCTGCTCAACATCTCGTGTAATTTGTGCTTTCAGGGCGTCTAAGCCGTCAAACTTATGTTCATTCCGCAATTTTTTGCGGAATACGACCTTAATTTTTCGGCCGTAAATATCCTGCTTAAAGTCCAGTAAATGAACCTCTAAAATTGCCTTAGATAAATCACCTACCGTTGGTCTAACACCGACATTTGCAACACCTGGCCGCATAACATTATCAGCGCCGTAAACTTCAACAGCGAATACCCCAGACAGGGGTGAACGCAAACGATGTAACTCCACATTTGCGGTTGGCGTGCCAATAGTACGACCTAATTGCTGCCCAACAATGACTCGGCCAGAAATACTATATGGCCGCCCTAGCAAACGTTCGGCAAGGGCAAAGTCCGCCTCACCCAACACTTCACGTATCCGTGTGCTACTAACACGCTCTTGGGTTACTTCCAGTGTTGCGGTATCAACCACCTCAAAACCCGCCACTTGCCCAACCTTGCGGAGCAAATCAAAGTCACCACTACGGTTGCGACCAAAACGTAAATCGTCACCAACCACAATGTATTTCGCCCCCAAGCCTTCAACAAACAGCTTGTGAATAAAATCATTTGCCGTCATTTCACGAAACGCCGGCGTAAACTGAATGCGCATGACACGGTCTATTCCCAAATCACGCAGCGCAATAAATTTTTCCCGGAAGCTCATTAACCGCGCAGGCGCTTCATCAGGCGAAAAAAACTCCCGTGGCAAAGGCTCAAAAATCACCACCGTCGATGGCAGCCCCATTTCTCGGCCCTTGGCAATTAATTGGCGCAATACCGCCTGATGCCCCAAATGAACACCATCAAACGCCCCAATCGTAGCCACACAGCCACTATGGCGGGAACGGAAATGTTGAAAACCGCGGATTAACTCCATTGTAATCGTCTTTTTGCCCAGCAAAGCGAGAGATTATAGCTCAGCGGTGGCCCGACTAAAACGATAGTCTGCGTGACTCTTACCACTAAGAACCGGTCATGGTTAGGAGATGCAATAAAACAACTTCTTATACTAAGACGCCGCCGAGCCCTTTATGTGTCGCAAGCGCAGGCCACACATAAACATCACCAATACATAGGAGCCACCGCCTAGGCCGCATAGGGCGAGCAAATGCAGGGCACGCGACCATACATCCCATGCCTGCCAGCCGTTAAACCACTGCAAGCCAAGTGTTAAACATCCTGCCATTGCCGCTACGCCAAGTAATAATTGCAGGTTATAACGCCACCAGCCTGCCAAAGGAGTGAACCCTACGTCGCGACGCAAACCTCGATACAGCAGTCCGGCGTTGAGCCATGCCGATCCCGCTGTTGCCAGCGCCAAACCGGCATGACCAACCTGCCAGTAATGGTGTAGTGGAACAACCAACGCAATATTCATCACCATATTAGCCACCATGGCAATAATGCCGATGCGCACCGGCGTTTTGGTGTCTTGACGAGCATAAAACCCTGGTGCCAACACTTTGATTAACATGAACGGGATGAGCCCCAAAGTGTAAGCACGCAAACTCAGCGCAGCCATTTCCACGTCGCGCATTTGTAATTCCCCATATTGAAATAGGGTAATTAAAATAGGTTCGGCCAACAGCATTAAGGCGACAGCCGCCGGCAACGCCATTAACAATACCGTGCGCAAGCCCCAATCAAGGGTGGATACAAAAGCATTTTCATTGCCTCCCGCACGCTGGCGAGACAAATTCGGCAATACGACAGTGGCGATGGCGATAGCAAAAACGCCCAGTGGCAATTCCACCAAACGGTCTGAGTAATAGAGCCACGAAATACTTCCGGTGGGTAGAAACGAAGCCAATATGGTGTCGAGCAATAAATTGATTTGGCTGACAGAAACCCCAAACAAGGCAGGAATCATCAGCGTAACAATTTTTTGCACGCCTTCGTTATACCAATCCCATCGTGGTCGTGGCAGCATCTGAATCTGCTGCAAGAAAGGCAATTGAAAGACAAGCTGCACACAACCCGCCATTAAAACGCCCCAGGCCAAGGCCATTGCCGGCTCAGCAAAATACGATGACAGGTAAAGAGCAGAGCTAATCAAACAAATATTTAATAAAACCGGGGTAAACGCAGGCACCGCAAAACGGCCAAAGGTGTTTAAGATGCCACCGGCAAAGCCGGTCATGGAAATTAAAAATAAATACGGAAATGTTATCCGAATCATGTCGGTGGTGAGCTGAAATTTAGCGGGGTCGTCACGAAAGCCAGGAGCAAATAAAGTCGCCACGACTGGTGCGGCTACAACCGCCACAGAGGTCACCAGCAGCAAGACGCCACCCAAAGCGCCGGCGGTTCGGTCAACAAGTAACTTAACCGATTCCCGGCTCCCATTTTCTTTGTATTCCGATAAAACTGGGACAAAGGCTTGAGAAAAAGCACCCTCGGCAAACAGTCTTCGCAAAAAATTAGGGATCTTAAAGGCCACAAAAAAACTGTCAGCGTTGCTGCTTGCCCCCAAGAATATGGCAATTACTACGTCGCGAATCAATCCTAAAACCCGCGACAGAAGCGTCATTACACTGACGATAAGACTAGAGCGTAATAGCCCTCTTGATTTTACCGGCTTAACCGCAGGTGCCGGCTCGCTCATGCCAGCCACCGCCGACGCAGCTCTTCGCGGTGCTGGAGAAGCCACTGCATGGCAATCAAGCTGTGTGCGTTATTAATTTGTCCCGCATCGAGCATGGTCATGGCGTCATCAAAACTAATCACTTGGGCGTGAATATCTTCACCTTCATTAGCCAGACCAAAATATCCCCCCGCTTCATTTAGGTCTGCACAACCACAAAACAAGTAAAAATATTCATCACTGCCGCCCGGTGATGAGTAATATTCAGCGATGCTTTCCATTTTACCAATAGTTAGGCCGGCTTCTTCTTTTGCTTCTCGTCGCGCCACGTCTGCAGGGCTTTCATCGGTGTCGATAATGCCGGCAACCAATTCCAACAACCACGGGCTTTTAGCGCGACTAAGCGCGCCCACTCGGAACTGTTCTACTTTGAGAATAGTGTCATTAACCGGATCGTAGGGAAGCAAGCCCACAGCGGGACCACGCACAAAGAGTTCACGGCTGAGCCAGTTCCCCCAGCCGCCACCAAATAAACGATGACGCAGGCGCAGTTCGCGCACCTGAAAAAAACCGCGCCATGCCGCGCGGTCTTCGTCAATTTCTACATCTTTACGTTCAAAATTTGCCATTCACTAATCCACCACATTGAGAGGCAAAATAATCAAAATCGTCTTTCGGTATACCAGTTCACGTCACGAGAAACCTTGTCGACTTGATCAGCCACGCCCAGCGTTAAAGCAAACAGCGCCATACGCACCAAGACACCGTTATCAGCCTGACGAAATATTGCTAAATTGGGATTATCATTCAGATCATTATCCAATTCATTTGCCTCGGTGCGAGAGTCCCGCGGCAAAGGATGCATAATGACCGTATTGGGCTCGCAGTATCGCGTATAGATAGATTGGTTTAGACGATAGCGGCCTCGGTATAAATCTGCCTCAGCAGGATTGGCAAAGCGCTCTTCTTGTATCCGCGTGGAATAGGCGATATCTACTTTAGAAATACTGCCCTCCATGACATCAGATTCCAATACCGTATGACCTGCTTGGCGTAACTGCTCGACAATGGCTTCTGGCATTTTTAACTCGGTCGGTGAGATCAGTACAACCGTCACCTTATTGTACAAACACAAGAGTTTGCATAAAGAATGCACGGTGCGACCGTATTTTAAATCGCCAATCATCGCAATGCGTAGTCCATCTAAATCGCTACGGCCTTGATGCTGTAACTCTTTACGAATGGTATATAAATCTAAAAGCGCTTGGCTTGGGTGTTCATTGGCGCCGTCGCCACCGTTCATCACGGGCACTCGGCTCGCTGCTGCAAATTCTGCGACTGAACCCGACACCGGATGCCGCATTACAATCACATCACTATACCCACTTAACACCCGTGCGGTGTCATACAGTGACTCACCCTTGGCAATGGCCGAGGTTTCAAACCCTGTAGTTTCGCGAACATCACCGCCCAGTAAATTAAATGCGCAGCCAAAGCTAACCCGTGTTCGGGTGGAGGGCTCAAAAAACATATTACCGAGGATCGCGCCATCGAGTACTTTTGTTACTCGCTGCCGATGCGCATAGGGCACCATGCGATCAGCTACTTCAAACACTCGCTCAATATCATCACGGCCAAATTGGCCTATAGAGAGAATATGACTACCGGAAAACTTCACTACCACCTCTCCAAATAATTATGCCGTTGCCGGTATATCTAACGTATTTGCGCCTTCATCAAATTGCAGGCTTGCCCAGCGCGCATATAGCGGAGAGCTCTTTAACAATTCTGCATGACTACCCGTTGCCACCAACTTGCCGTGCTCCAAGACCACGATAACATCTACATCAACAACCGTTGCCAAGCGGTGGGCAATCACGATGGTAGTGCGGCCGTGCATTAACAATTCCAAGGCTTGCTGAACCTGAAACTCACTTTCGGCGTCAAGGGCACTGGTCGCCTCGTCCAGCAGCAACAAAGTCGGGTCGGCTAAAATAGCTC
Organism: Zhongshania aliphaticivorans; assembly: GCF_902705875.1. Taxonomy (NCBI): domain Bacteria; kingdom Pseudomonadati; phylum Pseudomonadota; class Gammaproteobacteria; order Cellvibrionales; family Spongiibacteraceae; genus Zhongshania; species Zhongshania aliphaticivorans. The sequence goes on from NZ_CACSIK010000003.1 coordinate 52,564, forward strand.
GGGCAATCGCGATACGCTGACGCTGACCGCCAGATAAACGAATTCCCCCTTCGCCAACGAAACTGCCGTAGCCGTCAGACAGACGTTCAATAAACTCATGGGCATAGGCCGAGCGCGCCGCCGCTTCAATTTCTGCCATGCTCGCTGAAGGTTTGCCGTAACGAATATTGTCTGCCACCGTGCCGGTAAACAACACCGGCTGCTGTGGAACTAACGCAATCTGACTGCGAAGTGTTTCAAGACTAAGATCACGTATATCGATGCCGTCAAAGCGAATAACGCCCGCCTGCACATCGTAAAAGCGCAAGATCAAATCCACCAGTGTGGACTTACCCGCGCCGGAGCTGCCGACTAATGCAACACTGCTGCCAGAAGCAATCTGCAAATTTAATTTATCAATCGCAAGTTGTTCAGGTCGCGACGGATAGCTAAAGCAAACATTATCAAACTGCAAACTACCCTGCGGAGACGCCGGCAACGGTAGGGGAGCTTCCGGCGTAGGCACTAAGTTGTCTGCAGCAAGCAATTCTAATAAGCGCTCGGTTGCACCGGCTGCACGCTGAAGGTCACCATAGACCTCTGAAATTGCCCCCACAGATGCAGCCACCATCACCGCATAAAAAATAAAGGCGGTAAGCTCACCGCCACTAATCTTACCAGCCAGCACATCCATACCACCGACCCAGAGCATGGCCGTTACGGCTCCCAACACCAGAGTAATGACAATAGTAGACAGCCAAGCGCGTTGGTTTATTCGGCCAACAGCAATATCAAAGGCCGATTCGACATGGCCGTCAAAGGACGCTTTATCCAGCTTCTGATGATTAAACGCCTGCACCATTTTGATGTTTTTAACCGCCTCGCCCACAAAACTACCGACACCTGCAATGCGGTCTTGGCTAGTGCGCGACAGTGAACGTACCCGACGACCAAAAACAATAATGGGCACCACAACCAGTGGAACACTCAACATCACTAATCCCGTCAGCTTAGGGTTGGTGATAAAGAGCAAAATAAGTCCACCAACAAACATTAGGAAGTTGCGCAGTGCGATTGAAACTGACGAGCCAATTACCGTTTGCAGCAAGGTGGTGTCGGTAGTGATACGGGATTGAATTTCACCGCTTAAGTTAGTTTCAAAATATCCGGGGTGAAGATGAACAACATGGGCAAATACGGCTTTACGTAAATCTGCGCTCACACGCTCCCCTATCCACGACACCAAGTAAAAGCGCGCAAATGTGCCGGCTGCCAACAGGAGAATCATTACCATGAATAGGAGTAAGGCCTGATTTAAGGCTTCTACCGATGCATTATTGGAAAATCCCTGATCAACCAACATCCGCAAACCTTGGCCAATCGAAAGGGTAATGCCCGCAGTACAGATTAGAGCGATACTGGAACCGATCATTTGCCAGCGGTAAGGACGTAAAAACGTCATCATCGCCTTTAACACACCGACATTGGTGCTTTTTTCGCGCTCTGAACTCGTGTCTGTCATAAATCTCCCCTGCTTAGCAGCGTATTATCGCCTTTATCGCCACTGCGGGAAAGCGACGTTTCACCGCATTTTCGGGTGGTAGCGCACAGTAATAGGATTACTCGATTAATGACTCTTTTTCAGGACGGCGCATTTTTTTTATCGCCGCCTCGCGCTGAGATGCGATCGACCGGTTTGCTACTGGCTCGCGATAGACAATTGCTTGAGGTGGGTCGCCACGAAAAAAACGTGCGCCACGCCCACCCTCGCCACCATGTTCCCTGAACCGGCGCTCAGGATCAGTGGAAATACCGGTATACAATTTACCACTGCGGCTGCGCACCATGTATACCCACCACGCCGAACTCACAAACCTTCTTGCTCCAAAGCATCGGCGTAGTCATTTAATTCACTGAGTATCATGACATCAGTACTGGCACTTCGCTCACCGGCAAGCTCAACCAAGCGCTGTCGAAATTCAGTAAAGCCGAGCTGACCTTGCTCAGGCTCACGCAAGCAACGACGGCAGAAGTCTCGCCATTGTTTGCGTTCTACATCCGACAGGCTCATGGGGAAATTGCGGGCTCGATATCGCCAGAGCAATTCTGGCAGACGCGCATCAGTGAAATGATAATTTTGCATGGCGAGAATATCCGGTGTTGCTCGCCTAACTTCGTCCATGACTTTTTTATCATCACCGCTGAAAAAGCCACCACCATATAACATTACATCAGGGTCGGTGCTTTTAACGAACTCACGTGCGGCAAAAATCTGCTGCAGCTTTTCAACAATACCTGCCGCTTTATGCAGCTGCGCCCAGTGTCGACGGCATTGGGCCACATCAATTTGCAATCGCTCACTGACCACGTCATCAAGCAATTTGGCAGTGGCAATAATTGGTGCACGATTTATATGAATTTCCTTTAAGGGAATGCGTTCCAGCCCCTCGGGTAAATCCGCGGCGGCAGAAAAGACCCGCGCGGCAATATCCTCGGCGGAGAGCTCAATTAATGGCGAGGGATCAACACTCAAGTCATACACAATGACGCTGTTCTTATTTTCCGGATGCAAGGCCAGCGGCATCATTAACGCTGAGCAAAACTTGGCGGCAGGCAATCGTCCAGAAACATGCAGCACTGGAACCTGAGTCACCACATCTAACATGGCTGCCACAGTTCGCTTATCGCGCAAGCTTAATGCGTAATCAAATAATTTTGGCTGACGCTGCTTTAGCAGCTTGGCTAAATCGATGGTTGCGTAAACATCGGACAAGGCATCATGCGCAGATTCATGGCTTAAGCCATTGGCCGCGCTTAACTCTTCAAGCTTAAAGCTTGGTGTTCCGTCTTCGCGGATTGGCCATTCAATACCCTCTGGTCGCAAGGCACGACATAAACGGGCAACATCAATTAAGTCCCAGCGAGAATTACCGTTTTGCCACTCTCGAGCATAAGGATCATAAAAATTGCGGTACAAGGTGTAACGCGTCACCTCGTCATCAAAACGAATACTATTGTACCCAACGCCGCAGGTTCCGGGCTGCGACAGCTCTGCATGTACGGTGGCGATAAATTCCGCCTCAGACACCCCTTCTTGCAGCGCTTGCTGCGGGGTAATACCGGTAATTAAACAAGCTTCAGGATGAGGTAGATAATCAGGGCTTGGGCGGCTGTAAACCATTAACGGTTCACCAATGATGTTTAAATCAGCGTCGGTTCTTACACCGGCAAATTGCACTGGCCGGTCACGGGCGGGGTTTGCCCCCCAAGTTTCATAGTCGTGCCAATAAAAGGTTGAAGTTGCCAAGACAGTATCCAATCAATTAAGCAGTGACCGTATTGCACCTGCCTAATGAGAAAAAAGCAAATAATGTCGCGATTTCGCGACATTATTTATTTATCTAGGGAAATGAGAGCTAGTGAGCACCCCAAGAAAGAGACGCTCAAATTGTTAACTACGAGACGGTAATGGCCTGCTCTTCAATCTTGGCCTTCCATATTTGTGGGCCAATTTTATGAACTGACTCGCCACGAACGTCAACCGCAACTGTCACAGGCATATCTTCAATCGTAAACTCATAAATAGCTTCCATGCCAAGCTCCGGAAAACCGACAACTTCAGACTGTTTGATAGCCTGGGCAACAAGGTACGCCGCGCCACCAACTGCCATAAGGTAGGTTGCGCCGAACTCTTTGATGGCTTCGATGGCAATATCACCGCGCTCAGATTTACCAATCATACCCATTAGGCCGGTTTCAGCCAGCATGGTACGGGTAAACTTATCCATTCGAGTTGCCGTTGTTGGACCGGCAGGACCAACCACTTCATCACGCACGGGATCAACGGGACCAACGTAGTAAATAAAGCGCCCCTTCAGATCAACGGGTAACTCTTCACCTTTTGCCAGCATGTCGACCATTTTTTTATGGGCGGCATCACGGCCAGTTAACATTTTGCCACTAAGAAGGATGGTGTCACCCGGTTCCCAAGTAGCCATTTCCTCTTGTGTTACCGTATCAAGATTGACGCGTTTTACGTCGCCACCCGCTTCGCGAGTAACCTCTGGCCACTCATCCAAGGAAGGTGGTTTAAGCGCCGCAGGCCCCGTGCCGTCTAGCGTGAAATGTGCGTGACGGGTTGCTGCGCAATTCGGAATCATGGCAACCGCTTTATTGGCAGCGTGAGTGGGGAAATCTTTAACTTTTACATCCAGCACGGTCGTCAGGCCACCCAAACCTTGGGCGCCAATACCTAGCTTATTTACTTTTTCAAACAGTTCTAAACGTAACTCTTCACTGCGATTGCTCGCACCGCGCTTTTGAAGATCATGGATATCAATAGGATCAAGTAATGCTTCTTTTGCAACAATCATTGCTTTTTCAGCAGTACCGCCAATACCAATACCAAGCATGCCCGGCGGACACCAACCAGCTCCCATTGTTGGCACCATTTTCAGCACCCAATCAACGACGGAATCAGAGGGATTCAGCATTGCAAATTTGGACTTAGCTTCCGAGCCACCGCCTTTGGCCGCAACGTGAACCTCTACGGTATCACCAGGAACAATCTCGTAGTGAATAACTGCTGGCGTATTATCTTTCGTGTTAGCGCGAGCACCATCGGGGTCGGCCAATATAGAAGCTCGAAGCACGTTATCTGGCAAATTATAGGCGCGGCGAACACCTTCATTCACCATATCACTCACACCCATATTGCCTTCCCATTGCACGTTCATGCCAACAGTAAGGAACACCGTCACAATGCCCGTGTCTTGGCAGATCGGGCGTTTACCCTCTGCACACATACGAGAATTGATTAAGATTTGAGCCATCGCATCTTTTGCAGCAGGGTTCTGCTCGCGCTGGTAGGCTTCATCCATAGCACGGATAAAGTCGATAGGGTGGTAGTAAGAAATATATTGCAGCGCGTCGGCCACACTTTGAATAAGGTCATCTTGACGAATTACGGTCATCGGAGGACTCCAGCTAAATGGTTGGCGACAGCGCCCGGAACGGCGGCAGAGTATACACCAGCTGGAGGCCGGTAGTGTAGCGGAAAGGCCTACACCACCCTTTTAGCACAGAAAATTAACGAGGAGAGGGACTACCTGCATGGTATTGGGTCATAGTTTGCCGCATAGCTTCTATGTCTCGATTAACCTGCTTACGGAAGGCATTAACCGAGTCTAACCACCCTTCAGTTTGGGTGGTGCGACGCTCCACGTCTTTTAATCTAGCATCTAAACCACCACCTGAAGCGACCTGCTTCCCCATATTGAGGAGTTCTTTACGATTCACTTCTGACTGCGCAATAACCCGATCGAGCTTGCTAGACATAGACGTAAAGGATTCACGATCACTATTGTATGACTTAGAAATTTTACTTAATTGTGCCTCACTGTTCTTTATAGTGGCTTCCAAAGCCACGAGACGCTTCAGCGCCTTATCCACTTCGGCCTGCTGCTTAGTTAACGCTACATCATGCTGAGCCAATTCTTCTTTTTGTTTTTTCCAGACGTTATCCCACAGCTTTCGAACCTCGCTATCCAGCTCTTTTAACTTTACTGCGGTTGTTACTGTACTTTCACTAATACTTTCATCTGCTGATGACAGGCGCATTTCCAGAGCGTCCAAGCGATCCTGACTAGAAATCAATTGAGCTTGTGTCGCCGTTAACTGCTCATACAGATAGTAGGAAGCACCTGAGAGCATGAGTATCACGACTGTCAGCATGAACATCACAAAGCCGCCCCCACCATTAGAGGCATCTTCTTTCACGATAGCTGTCGAGGCAGTATTTTTTGACGCGGCGCGCTGCGCAATATCCTCATCATCGATAGAGAGTGAAATACTTGGTTCCTGTCTGTCCCTGCTCACGGTTATTGACCTACTATATAGTTAAGAGGTGTAAAAAAGTCATTATGACATTGGCATGTCAGCGGTTAAAGCGCCATCCATGCCATTTGAGGCTTATTCATTACCCAAGTTCACCTCCTTTGATATACTTTGGCGATTTTAATGTTGCGAGCTAGACTAGATAAGCACCAAGTGCAAAATTTAGCCGAGTATCAACAATAAAAAATCCACACCACCGACACACCAATGAGGGTACATTTAATGGATGCATTTATCTCGCCAGACTTACTACTTCGCTGGCTACATGTCCTATTCGGCATCACTTGGATAGGCCTTCTTTACTATTTCAATTTTGTCCAAACAGAATATTTCAAAGTAGCTGAACCCGCCGCTAAAGCCGACGCTGTACAAAAGTTGGCCCCTAAAGCACTGGCATGGTTCCGTTGGGGCGCCATGCTGACATTTTTGACAGGGCTTGGTTTATTACACTTCACGATGGCACGCGGTTTAAACGGCTATATCGTCATTGGCGCACTAATGGGTACGTTAATGTTTTTAAATGTGTGGCTCATTATTTGGCCAAAGCAAAAAATCATTTGCGGCATTGTCCCTGGTGACGCATCAAAAGCCGCACCTAAAGCCGCTTTGGCATCACGCACCAACACTTTATTTTCCGCTCCAATGCTAATCGGCATGCTGGGCTCCTTTCACGGCGCTGGTGCGGCGGGTGCCGCAGCCATTAGCAAAACAGGTACTTCCATTAGCCTGGGTCTGTGGATATGCCTTGGTTTGATTGCGGTAATTCAGCTCAATGGTATGTTTGGTAAAACTGGACCGATGACCACAGTAGTCGGCGTAGTACATTGCAGTATTGCGCTTGCTGTGGCCATGGTTGCCTTGCTGCAATTTGTTTAAGCCTTCTGCATCACCAAAAAGGGAGTCGCATTGACTCCCTTTTTTATTAACACCGTAACCTAATAACTAAAACTGCCCAGTGCGCAACAACACTAAAGTACACACCTCTTCCACACCGATCCCTGCTTGCTGTAATTTGGCTGCTAGCGCTTTAGACTCAGTCCCCGGATTGAAAATAACCCGCCGCGGCGCCAAGCCGATTAACGCCCCAATATCTGCCTCTAGTTGCTCTGCCCGAATATAAACTGTAACCGTATCTACTGATTCACTCACATCAGAAACACGCTTAATGCATGGCGCCCCACTCACTTGCGAATGGTAGGGGTTTACCGGCAACACCTTGTGCTTATACTGCCTAAGCAGCTCAACAGCCTTAAAAGAATACCGCTCAGGTTTTGGGCTCGCCCCTAATACTAAAACTGTTTCAGGCATAGATAACATCACTCATTATGCAGACAAACAAAAACCGGGCGACAAGCGCCCGGTTATAGAACACAGCTCAATGATAATTACTTGGCTTGCTCACCCATCCAGCGACGCAAGGTTGAGGCCAGCTCTTGTGCATTATAAGCCTCTGCATCATCTGGCATGGGATTCTTGCCCATTTTGATTTCCAATGACGCCTGGTAGTTGGTGCGAGTTGTTGTTGACGAAACACCACCACTAAAGCGAGAAGGTGTCTGAGTTACAACAGTATCGCAGCTCACCAAACCACAACGCTGATAGACCGCGGTATGGCCGCCAAAATCGTTAATACCAGAAAGACTGGTACTACTACGGCTCTTACTTTCCGTGTCACGATTTACTAATTTAAACCAATTATAACCATTCTGAAGGGTTAACTCAGCCGCGCGTAACATGGCGTAATCATTCACTGTTTCTTTATCAGTACGAGTATTGCCAGTAAAGGTAATACGGTAGCGATCGCTACCTAGCTCGGTTTCTGTATAACCGTATGCGCCACGTTCATCAGCCGGTTGATAGCTTGTTCCTGTACTGCTACAGCCCACAACCAGACCAGACAGCATAATGGCAAAAACCCATTGTAAACGCATAATATTCCCCTTAAACATATCAAATAATCGCGGCGTGCATTTAACACTTGCCGCCACACTTTTCACGTGGGGGTCATACTACATGTTAGAGCTTAACTGAAACTTAACGAAACCCTAATCAGCCAGGCCAGACAAAAAACGTCACCAATTCTTTTGCATTTCCATATACATAAATGAAGCCGACCAGGCAATCATCACCAGCCCTACCAGCGACTCTAAGCCGCTCAAAAACCGTAAATCACCTAAGGGGACAACATCCCCAAACCCCAAAGAAGTGTAGACCGTAAATGAGAAATACGCACAATCCAATAAGGTATTCGAAAAGTTGCCACTTAACACGCCAAAGCCATCCATTGCGTTTAAAAAATAGTAGGTAATAGCAAACAGCCAAATCTCAGCAACGTGGGCCAATAACACACCGATCAAGGCAAACAAAACTCGATGACGGGAAACAGGTAAACGAGGTAAAAATTTCGCGAGCGCATACAAGGTTTCGTGATGGATTAACACTGCAAACAAAATCACTAGCATATTTATCAAAAATAGCGCTAAAAACATACGATAAAACCTAGCTCAATCAGTTGATAGTCGCATATTGGCTGTAGCCTCACTGCCAGCAGCCAACATCAATTCATCGCCAAATGCCATTCCCCGCTCAACACACACATACCGTTGATAGTGCGGACCTACATCGGCCATTTTGCCTGCTAAGACTGCCCCTGGATTCCAAACCACGACCGTGTCACAGCCTTCTCCATCTATATAAACATCCCGCTCGTCATCGTGTATTACTTGGCGGCCACCCACAGCTTCATAAACTCGATCAATCTCGCCATTAAACGTCAGCGGCTCACTCTGAACACAGCGCGATAGGTCTTGGCAGTTATCTAAATAGTCGCGTCCGTCGATACCGGCAATGCTCACCTGCTGAACATCACTAACAGAGAAATAACTGTGAAGGGCAAAACTCAATGGCATTGGCTCGTCACCTTCATTGGCAACTTGCAAGCTCATACCAAGCTCCTCACCTAGCTCAACCGTCAATTCGGCACTGACAGGATATGGATATAGAGCGAGATCATTGTCACTTGAACGAAACGTAAAACACAGGCGGATAATGCCATCGTCGGCTTGCTGTACATCACCTAAGGTCCACAACTGGGTGCGAGCTATACCGTGCTTGGGTAAATCAGCTTGATGGCGATTAACCCCAAACCACGGCAGGCAAATAGGGATGCCACCCCGTACCGCATCGCCTAGGCTAAACTTAGCTAAAGGGCTCAACCACAACACTTCAGACTTACCTGTTGGCCGGAACGATAAAAGCTGTGCGCCCTGCAAAGCAATAACGGCGTAACAGTGCTCAGTAACACACTCTAAAACAGGGAAGTCAGCAGCACCCTCACCCGATTCTGAAAACCCACCTTGCTTATTAAACACTGAAGAGGCTGATCGCAAATGTATGTGCGCATTACGCAATTCAAGAACATCTAAACTAGCCTTTGTATCCGCAGACATTAAACGCCGCTCCATTTTTTAAAATGCATGATTTCACAATGCCTTTTTACGTATTACCAGCATGTCCATTGCGCCTTTTTGAAATTGATAGGCAACGGGTTTTAACTCAGCAATATAATCGCGCTCGTTAAAGTAACGAAGAACGCCGGGGACATGTTGTGACACTCGACCATCCAAGCTTAACAGCGGATAGATACGCACCTCTTTAGCAACACGACACATTTCAGTTAGCGCTTGTATATGTTGTGCAGCATCAATTTGCTCGCTATACAAAAACAGTAGATGGGAGCATAAGGCCAAATCGAACTCAGCATCAAAAAATGGCAGCTCTGGCAAACTCGCTTCTACGTAACGGCCTGCTTCAAGCCCTTTTTCAAAATCATCTAAAAATCGGTTCATGGCAGACATTCGCACTGAACCCAAGTGACCGGGATCTTTAAAACTGGTCCAGTAAAATTGTTCTTTATTGCGCGCCAGTTCGGCAATCATACCGGGATAAACTCGCTGAATACGACTGCGAATCTCCTCAGTGGAGAATTGGTAGATAGGATCAACAGACATGATGCGTCCGCCATGCTGAGTCAACTCAGCATTAAAACTAGCAGGGCCATCGCCACAACCCAATATATGCCCTTCCAAATCACGCTCTGACAGAGCAAACATACGACAATACTCGCCGTAAGATCGCCCCCATGGAACAATGGATGACAGCTCCAAAACATCCTCTCAATTACAAATGCAGTCTTGTGTTAAACCGCAGCCCAAACCATAAAACACCGCGCCCCTAGCGACAGCAAGTATAGTGATCTCAACAGGGGAAGCACAAACGGTTTACAAAAGAAGCCAACAAATTTACGCCCAATACCACTAATCCATCACTCCATAACGCAAAAAGCGGCCAAATGGCCGCCTTTATTGATACCTAAAGTACATTATAGTGATGGCGTAGGGAGCTCAAGTTCATTACCAAAATCAGGCAATGCAGGACTTGATTCTGTCGATGGTAGCGCAAGTGACTCACTCACATCCGCCTCAAAATCAGGCTGACCATCTGCACCAACCGCAAACAGCGGTAAACGAATACTCGCCGCAATATTGACCGCGGCAATGGTGGCATCACGTGAGAATGCTTCCAAGTATTGTGCGTGATAACCACTTACCCACAAACCCAGCTCATCCCCTTGGTCTAGGCGCTCGGCCACCCCTACCATATCAATATCAATATGCTCACCTAAGCCACGAACCGGTGCAATCTGATCATCCAGCAATTGCCACTCCCCCCCAGCATGACGAACCGCCACACCGGTAAATAATATGCTGTCACAGCCTATTCGCAAGGTTGGGATGCTACCTAATGCACAAAGAGCATCATTCACCATTTGCGGCGTGGTCACAGTGATATCAAGCTGAGGAATACCGGCAACAATTAAACCCTTGCTATCGGCAACACTCAACAAGGGAATAATCGCAACATCTTGCCCCAGTAAATGAGCAGCCTGAGCCTCAACTCCATTCAAGACATTGCCCGCCGATAAATCAGTATATTCACTAAACGCCACCGCACTATCGCTGTCTTGGTCTGCACGTCGCGCTTTAAATTCATCGACTGGAATCATCACCGCGTCATCGTCAGCCAGCGACATACAAATAGCATTATTACCATCAAAATAATCTGCTGCCGGTAAGCCGCGTAATTTTTCATCGAACCAAGCAATCGTCGCATCGCGCTGATCAATTTCCCCACAGGCAAACTTACCTGCTGGCGCTTGGAAATAAACAGGTTCCGGTGTCTCACCGATAAAACCTGGAATAATATGCCCCGTCTCATGGGTCAACATACGTACTTCGTGACCAGTATCTTCTGTGCGATCACGCAGACACTGGAAATTCCACCATGCATCATTGAAATTAAATAAAGTGTCACGAATACCTTGTGTCAGTAATACATCAACCCCAGGCTGCCCAGTATAGGTATTACTTCCAGGAGCCTCATTAAACTCACTGGTAATATTATTATTTAGCTCACTAGCCGCTACACTATACGGCATAGCCGCCTGACCATTAAGGCCACACCAATAACGGGGACTATGGTAAGCAAACCAATCGATAGCATCACGGGGAAACTCATTGGTCGCGATGCCACGAGCCAAGGTTTCCACCACAAAAGGATCAAGCCCCCGCGCTAGAGGCGAGTCTTGATTTTCAAACCCTGGCGCATAACTTCCAGCTTCCGCTCCTGCCACCAACAGCAAAGCCCAAGCAGATTTAACAACATCGCCCTGATTCAAACTATAAGGCAAATTATGCCAAGTAATATCCGGCACCATCGCATCTAAACGCTGCTTCTCATCAACGCCGTGTATCAACATTTGATAACCGCCACCATAGCTAGAACCAACTGACCCGACCAGTAAGTTTGCCCCACCGGCAACGCTAACAGGGACATCTGGGCGACTGATAAATTCGCCGCTGCTTTCATCTCGCCACGCTAAATAGTCGAGATTCGACTCAGCCCAATCCAATATTTGCAGTAAATCTAAGCCTTCCACCTCTGGGTCCATAACTCTTACTGTGCCGCTGCTGTCTCCAAAACCGCGCAAATCAATACTAATTACGGGATAACCACCTGCCACTAATCGATCAAGTGCATTACTGGTATATTCGCCACCGGTATCACTAACCCTAGCGCCACCCAGTCCGTGGCCATGCAGCACGAGTGGATGAGCGCCACTAGCCCGCCCACCACAGGCGATTTCGAGAGGTTCAAACACCTCAAAACTGATATTTTCACCACTGGCAGAAGTAAGCTCTACTTGATAATGACGACCCGCCGTCACGCTGGCAAAGCTATCACCACAAGAGGCGTTTACTTGGCTTGCAGCACAACCGCTAGTATCAACGCTCGCATCAGCGGCGCTATCAGCACATAAATCATCCTCATTACCAATACCGTCATCATCGCTATCACGGTTATCTTCAGGGTCACACGCATCGCCAACACTATCGCCATCTAAATCACCTTGACCTGGGTTGGCCAGCAAAGGGCAGTTATCGATAGTATCTAAAACCCCATCGCTATCGCTGTCACGATCATCCTGAGAGTCACAGACATCACCTACACCATCACTATCTGTATCTTGCTGGTTCTCATTAGCGACCACGGGGCAGTTATCACCGCCATTTACCACGCCGTCATTATCGGCATCGTCATCGCAGGTATCGCCCACACCATCACTGTCTGTATCTTCCTGGCCGGGATTTGAAGTTGTAGGGCAATTATCATCAGCATCAAAAATACCGTCTTCATCGGCATCAGTAGATCCACCGCTGCCACCACTATTATCTTCCGCGTCACAAGCATCGCCAATCAGGTCACCATCCTGGTCAGCTTGATTGCTATTCGCAATGGACGGGCAGTTATCACTACTATTTGATACGCCGTCATTATCAGCATCGGTATCACAGGCATCACCAAAAGCATCTGAATCAATATTAGCCTGTCCGGGATTGCTGTTATTGGGACAGTTATCAACACTATCAGGAATACCATCGGCGTCTGCATCTAGCACCTGGCTACCGCCACCATTATCTGGAGAGTCGCTAACACCGGTACCGGAAACAGAGTTTCCACCACATGCCGACAGAATAGTTATAGCCATCAAAGCGTATATATAACGACGAAAATACATAGGGCTCACCTGAACAATTATTTTTATGGTTGGAGCAAAACGTGGCTAGACAAACATGCCACTCAACTACTACACAATATTTAACATTTATGTCATATATTACACATATTACCACTAGCCACACAAGGCAAAACATAATCAACGTGTTAGAGAAACGATTCTAATCTCAAGATCATCAATATTCAGGCATAAAAAAACCCCGCCGAAGCGAGGTTTTTAGGTGGTACGAGAAAGGGCTAAATTTACATCATTCCGCCCATTCCGCCCATTCCACCCATACCGCCCATGCCACCCATATCTGGCATGCCGGCACCGGCTTCGTCTTTAGGTGCATCAGCAATCATGCACTCAGTGGTGATAATCAAACCAGCCACCGAACCTGCAGCCTGCAATGCAGTACGGGTTACTTTAGCTGGGTCAAGAATACCCATTTCCATCATATCGCCATAAGCACCAGTGCCCGCGTTATAACCGAAGTTACCTTCACCATTGCGAACTTTATCAAGGACAACAGAGGCTTCGTCACCGGCGTTGCTTACGATTTGACGCAAAGGCGCTTCCATCGCACGCAATGCAGCGTTAATGCCTGCTGTTTGGTCTTCGTTTTCGCCTTCGATAGTGCCGATATTAGAAATTGCGCGAACCAAGGCAACACCACCACCAGGAACCACACCTTCTTCTACCGCTGCGCGAGTTGCGTGCAAGGCATCTTCAACACGTGCTTTTTTCTCTTTCATTTCCATCTCAGTTGCTGCGCCAACTTTGATTACCGCAACACCGCCGGCCAGCTTCGCAACACGCTCTTGCAACTTCTCGCGGTCGTAATCAGAGCTAGTGTTTTCAATTTGAGTACGAATTTCACCAACACGCGCCTGGATAGCAGCACCTTCGCCAGCACCGTCAACAATGACTGTGTTTTCTTTATCCATGGTCACACGTTTAGCAGTACCTAAGTGCTCAAGCGTAGTTTGCTCAAGATCTAGGCCCACTTCTTCAGAAATTACAGTAGCGCCAGTCAAGACCGCAATGTCTTGTAACATCGCTTTACGACGATCACCAAAGCCAGGTGCTTTACACGCAGCTACTTTTACGATTCCGCGCATTGTGTTTACAACCAATGTTGCCAATGCTTCGCCTTCAACGTCTTCTGCAACAATAATCAGCGGACGGCTAGACTTAGCAACTTGCTCCAACAAAGGAAGCAATTCACGAATGTTTGAGATTTTCTTATCCGCCAACAAGATGTACGGACTGTCGTGCTCAACACTCATGTTTTCAGTGTTATTAACAAAGTATGGTGACAAATAGCCACGATCAAACTGCATACCTTCAACAACGTCTAGCTCATTTTCTAGACCTTGACCTTCTTCAACGGTAATAACACCTTCTTTACCCACTTTCTCCATTGCTTCTGCAATGATGTCACCAATATTGGCATCGCTGTTTGCAGAGATAGTACCAACCTGTGCAATCGCTTTAGTATCTGCACATGGGCTAGAGAGTTTTTTAACTTCAGCAACAGCGGCTGCAATCGCTTTATCGATGCCGCGCTTGATGTCCATCGGGTTCATACCCGCTGCAACAGATTTCAAGCCTTCGTTGACAATGGCCTGTGCCAGAACGGTTGCAGTAGTGGTACCGTCACCCGCATCGTCTGACGCTTTAGAGGCAACTTCTTTCACCATTTGCGCGCCCATATTCTCGAGTTTGTCTTCTAACTCGATTTCTTTCGCTACAGACACACCATCTTTAGTGATGGTTGGTGCACCAAATGATTTTTCTAAAACAACGTTACGACCCTTGGGGCCTAATGTTACTTTTACTGCGTTAGCTAGGATATTTACACCAGCTACCATACGCTGACGCGCTTCATTACCAAATACTACATCTTTTGCTGCCATGATCTTATAATCCTTTTATTAACTAATTCGTTGATTCAAAAGAAATCCTGTGCCGGACTTACGCTTCTACCACACCAAAGATTTCAGATTCACTCAGAACGATCAGCTCTTCGCCGTCGACTTTCACAGTACTACCTGAGTACTGACCGAAAATAACAACATCGCCTGCTTTCAAGCCAACTGGACGCAATTCACCGCTTTCAAGCAATTTACCTTCGCCCACAGCTAAAACTTCACCCTGATTGGGTTTTTCTGTAGCAGAGCCCGGCAACACAATACCGCCTGCGCTAGTTTTCTCTTCTTCTTTACGGCGAACTACGACGCGATCGTATAACGGACGTATCTTCATTTGTTTCAATCTCCAATAAATCAATAATTTAGATTTTTTATGACCGGCCAAACCGGTATCAACCCAAACACCAAAGGCTCTTACACCTGCAGGTATTTTGACCTGTGCCCCCTTTCATACGGATCAGAACGCTTCTGCGCTCCAACAGGGAAAACCAAGTGTCATCACCAAGTCACCGTGGGCTGTCCTGTAAATGGGGTTTGCAAAAAACATTTCAAGAGGACCCACAAAAATTATTCTTCTTTTTTATACTCACCTTCAATGGTGACGTTATCCACTTTATGGCTATTAAGGCTATCTTCGTCACTGGAGCGAGGGCGCCCAGCACCAAAGTGAGTCCCCCCATCGGTAAAGGGACCCGCCCCACTGCCAAACTGATTCATTTGCACCTGCATTACCCCGCGCCGAATCATTATGGCAATCAAGGCCTGTCGCAATGGGGCTATAAGGCACACAAAACCTATCGTATCGGTGACAAAACCAGGCGTTAGAAGTAACGCGCCACCTACTGCCAGCATGAGCCCTTCTAAAATTTCTGTGGCCGGCAGCTGCCCCGAGTTCATCCGTTGCTGAGCTCGGGTTAAGGTGTCAATGCCTTGCCGCTTAAGTAAAGCAGCACCAATAATCGCCGTCGCCGCCACCATAGCGATGGTCGGTAACGCGCCAATCAGCCCACCCACTTTAATCAACAACCACATTTCAATAATGGGTAGACCAATAAACAAAAAAAACAACATTCGCATTAGAGACTCGCTTCGCTCAGGCTTTAATTATAAATGGGGGTAAACACGACAAATTCAAGCAGGCCTCTGAAACGCAAAACCGTGAGCAACAGGTATAAAAACTACATCAGAGCTCTCACGATTAGTTTACAATCAACAGCCACTATTTGAGTAACCAAGAGAGGACAAACTGACCAATGCAAAACTGCACACTTCTCGCAGCCCTGCTAATCCTCTTGGTAAACTACAGTCACGCACAAACGACCAGCGATGATGCAGAGTGCCTCCAGTTAGCGGCGCAATCTGCTACAGAATCGACCACCTTAGGTGAGCTTCGTAGCTACTGTGCCGAAATGGTCAAGAAATCCAACCCAAACCCCAGCGAGGTCGATACTAAAAACTCCGAGCAAAGCGGCGTCGTCGAACAACGCTATAACCTCGAACAATTTACAACGAATAACCCCTTTGTTTTGACGCCTCACCGGACCAATTATGTATTACCTGTATCGTACCGTGACGATATTAGCGATTACTCCGGCATTCTTCCCAACAATAGCGCTGAAGCAGACAGTATTGAGCTTGAGTTCCAGCTCAGCATTAAACTTACGCTGTGGGAGAAAATACTCAACGATAATGGCTATCTTAGCGTGGGCTACACCAATCGCTCATTTTGGCAGGCATATAACAAAGCCGCTTCAGCCCCCTTTAGAGAAACCAATCACGAACCAGAACTGATGCTCACATTTACCAATAGCTGGGAATTGTTTGGTATTCGCAATGTAGCTAATCAGCTTATCTTTAACCACCAATCCAATGGTCGCAGTGAACCTTTATCACGGAGTTGGAATCGTATAATGCTCAACATGGTGTTTGAACGCGACCGCTTTGCCATGTCCTTCAAACCTTGGTACCGGCTGCCAGAGTCTTCTGATGACGATGACAACCCTGATATCGAGAAATACCTAGGACACTTTGAATGGATGGGCCTCTATAAATGGCATGATCGAACACTGAGTATCATGCTTCGCAATAATCTACGGAGCGAAAATAAAGGGGCGCTCGAACTTGGCTGGAGCTTCCCCATAAGCACTAGAGTGAAAGCTTATGTAAAATATTTTAATGGCTACGGAGAGAGCTTAATTGAGTACAATAACGCCATCGAAAGTATCGGTATTGGCGTATTAATAAGCGACTGGTTATAAGCAAGCCTCACTTACAGGAATACAAAAAATGATCACAGCACAAGAAGCGCTTATGCGCCTAAAGGAAGGTAACGCTCGCTTTGTTAGCAATGTTAATAGCGATTATGCCACTACCATTATCAACAAACGCCCAGAACTTATAGAAATTCAAGCTCCGTTTGCCATCGTGCTAGGTTGCTCAGACGCACGCGTACCTGCCGAACTGGTTTTTGACCAAGGCCTGGGCGATCTGTTTGTGATTCGTGTGGCCGGCAATGTCGTTGCACCGTCTGGCATTGGCAGCGTTGAATTTGCCGCACTGAATTTTGGTACACCACTTGTTGTGGTGCTGGGTCACTCAAGCTGTGGAGCGATATCGGCAACCGTCGACGTTCTAACGGGGAACAGTAAAATCCCTTCACAAAACCTACACTCCATTGTTAAGCGTATTCGCCCCGCCGTAGAAACCTTACTAAGCACCGAGTTGCGCCACGACCATGATGCATTAATTAAGCAATCTGTACGCGCCAATGTAAGAAGCTCCGTTGAACATTTGAGCAGCGGCTCACCCACTTTAGAAAATCTTATTAGCGAGGGTAAGCTTATGGTAGTAGGAGCAGAGTACTCTCTTGAAACCGGTGAGGTTGATTTCTTTTATGAGGACTATTGGGAGCGCACCCGTAACCTCGAAGCAAAAGAAAACGAGACTATAGATTCTGCAGAGTAATCAAGAAGCGATGCGGCAAATTTATGCCGCAGTCCACGGCGTCCCCGAAGGGCGCCTATGTAGCTATGGAAAAATTGCTGAATTAGCAGGCCAACCTGGCCGAGCTCGTTACGTTGGGCGAATACTCAGCCAACTCCCCAGCAACACCCAACTACCGTGGTTTCGAATTGTAAATAGCCAAGGAAAAATCAGTTTCCCAGCACAAAGTGAAAACTATCAACGCCAACTTAGTCATTTAATTAACGAGAGCAGCGCAGATGAATCCGGCAAACTATTTTGGCGGCAATGTCGCTGGCCGGATTAAGATCACAATGCATTGCCCAACGGCCAGTAACACGCCGGCAAGCACCCCAATAAAATGCGCCTCCACCGCGACTGGGACACCGATACGATCAGACACTGAGACAAGCACGGCGGGATAAAAGTAATCCCTTAACAATTTAGCCATAACCACCAATAACAATACACCACCCCAATAGTGGCGGCCCACGATGAGATGTAACGACCCTGCAACCAAAACGCCATACAAAGCCGCAGACACACCTAAATAATAGTCATAATGCTGCAATAGAAAATAAATCAAACCTCCGGTAATGAGCGAACATAGCAGTATACTTACGACAAAAGCACGCTCGCTAAGCACCGCCAAAAACAGAACGCGGCACAATATCAAGGCCACAATATTAGAAAACAAATGCGCGCTATTATTATGAACCAACTGACCACTAAGTAAGCGCCACCACTGCCCGCCCTCTACCAGCTCACGCTGATAAGACAGATCCATCTTGGTTTGGCAAAAATAAAAAAGCAGCAAACATAAAATGAACAGCGCTGTGGGCCAAAACTGAAAGAAATGACGGCCACTATTGGAGTTCGTTTTAGTCATATCATCGTCAACAATGGGCGACGCTAGCCATCAACACTTAGGCCGAGGTCTCAAGCCGTCGGTTCAAATACCAAATTAGCGCAATGACAGGCAAACCAATAGCGCTAGCCAGTAAGAAAAAGGAAGAGTAACCCACTGACTCCACGACCGTGCCAGAGTAGCCACCAAGCAACTTCGGAAACAGCGTCATAATTGAGCTGAACATTGCATACTGGGTAGCGGTAAAGGAAATATTAGTGAGGCTAGATAGCCAAGCAACAAATGCCGCAACGGCAACCCCACCACTTAAATTATCTGCGGCGATGACCAGCGTTAAGGCAACGATATCCGGCTCTCCTCCCGCCAACCACATAAACATCAAATTAGTGAGGGAAACCAAAATGGCACCCAACATCAATACGCGCATTACACCTAATTTGAGCGTAAGAAAGCCACCAAGAAAACTGCCGACAATCGTCATTAAAACGCCAAATATTTTGGTTACACTGGCAATTTCGTCTTTGCTATAGCCCATATCTTGATAAAAGACATTGGCGATCACGCCCAGCACAATATCGGACACCCGATAAAAACCAATCAGCAGTAACACCCATACCGCCAGGCTTCCATAGCGTTTAATAAATTCACTAATCGGCTGGGTATAGCTCTCTGAAACCAAGGTCGCATTGACAAAACCGAGCCCCGTCAAGGCACGAAAAACCAATAAGCCAGCAGCAACAGCTAAAGTTAGGCTTAAGGCGCCGTATAAAAACCGCAGCAAATACTGCTCCATCCCCGTAAACCAATCAGGTGATGCAGGCAGCAAAAACAACACCGCAACAAAGGCCGCAATCGAAAACGCAAAGCCAAAAAAGAAACGCAAATAATCTTGGGCTGGATAGGTATAGGGGCTACTCGCTGAAACGGGTTCAGCAATTATCAAGGTGGTAAGCACCCCTAACCCCATCACCGCCGCCATGCATAAATAGGTATTACGCCAAGCATCGTAGTGATACACATCACTTGTGCTGCCAAAAAACTGCGCTAAATACAGCGCGCCGGCACCCGCCGCAATCATCCCGATACGATATCCCGCAATATAGGTAGAGGACAGCAAGGCCTGCAGCTTGGCATCCGCCGACTCGATCCGAAAGGCATCAATAACCACATCCTGTGTGGCCGCAGAAAAACCCAACAATACTGCCGCCACCGCCATCATCTGTAATTGCTGCCGAGGATCAGTGAGCGCCATCATGCAAATAGCTGCAATAACACCCAACTGAGCCAGCAATAGCCAGCTGCGCCGTCGCCCCATAGCCGCGCTCAATATTGGCAGTGGTAATTTATCTACTAATGGCGCCCAGACAAATTTGAAGGAAAACCCCAGGGCGGCCCAGCTAAAATAAGTAACTTCTGCCCTGCTAACACCAGCTTCACGCAACCAAAGTGACAAGCTAGAAAAAATCAACAGCAAGGGCACGCCCGCCGAGAACCCAAGAAACACCATTATCCAGACTGGCTTTTGCCGCCACCAAGTTATGTCGCCGAGTTCTTCTTGGTGACTCACGAAGTAACTACCACGGCCATACTCACAGTAAGGTGCATTAAGCTCTCCAGTAACACGCAATTAATCTCTAAAGTTTGTGAACTGCAAAGGCTGGTCTAATTCCTCGGCTCGCAACAAGGCCATCACTTGCTGAAGGTCGTCGCGTTTTTTACCGGTGACCCGCACTTGCTCATCTTGAATTTGGCTTTGTACTTTAATCTTACTTTCTTTAATCAGCTTAACAATTTTACGAGCAACATCAGAGGTCAAGCCGCTTTGCATGGTGACCAATTGCTTCACTTGCTTGCCCGCGCCTTTAACATCACCCAGCTCCATCGCCAAGGGATCGATTTTCACCTTAACTAAGGCGGCACGCAATAGATCTTCCATTTGCTGCAATTGAAACTCCGCCTCAGCAAATAAGGTAACGGTTAACCCTTCACGCTCAAAGCGGGCATCAACACCCTTAAAATCAAAGCGGGTATCAATAACCCGTCCCGCTTGATCAACGGCATTGGTAAAAATATGTAGATCCACTTCTGAGACAATATCAAACGCTGGCATAGCCTAATTTCCTTTGTTATGTTGCGGTGCGCAGTTTAGCATTCCCTGCAATATGACAAAATGCGCCTAAGACAAAACTAAGACTTCACTAAGGCGACGCCTATGTCAAAAGCCAACCCACACAACACACCACAACACCCTTGGTATATCCTTGGCGCAGGGGCCATTGGTAGTTTGTGGGCAACGTATGGCTTTCAATCTGGGGCCGATATTCGCCTAATTCTACGCGACCAAAAAGCCGTAAATGACTACCTTCAGCACGGTGGTATTCATTTATCAATTGAGGGTAAAGCCCTAATTTGCACGGCTCCGGCCGAGTGCCCAAGTAGCTTGGCGACCCCAATCAAATACCTGCTCATTACCACCAAAGCACAACAAACACTCGACGCCCTCAACAGCATAAAGCCCCATATTTCCGACCATGCCGTCTTACTGCTTTTGCAAAATGGCCTCGGTATTGTCGAGCATATCCGGCAGGCATTTCCGCTCGCAACAATTTTGCAGGGCTCAACCACTGAAGGCTGCTATCGTCAAAGCGCCTATGAATTCGTCCACGCAGGACATGGCCATACTTACATAGGCAACGCTAGCCAAGATCACCTGCAAGACGATACGCGCTTGACTGAAATTGCCAACACCCTGTCATTTCCACCCTTGGCCATTAGCATCAGCGACAATATCGATGAAATTTTGTGGCGTAAACTCGCCGTCAATTGTGCAATTAATCCAATGACTGTGATCTATAACTGCCGCAACGGCGAACTATTAACAAACCCCAAAAGCCGCAACCACATGACGGAGGTGGTGAATGAAATTATCAACGTCAGCACCGCAATGAATCGTGACCACTGGCTGACTGGGCTTCACGAACTCGTTATCGACGTAGCCACAAGCACTGCCCAGAACCGCTCCTCTATGCTCCAAGACGTCCAAGCAGGACGCCGTACCGAGATAGACGCAATCACCGGCTACCTTTGCCAACTGGCAAAAAAATACGGTGTGGATGTACCCATAAATCAGCAAATTCTAAGTGAAATCAATCGTATTTCAGCCCTAGATAAGTGCTAAGCCAACACATACGCCCCGCCTTCATTTGACAAAAATCCAGCGCAGCCGTAGAGTGCGCGCCAAGTAATAGGTGCCCTGCGTCACGAATTTGGTGACAAAGAGTTAAACGGGAAGTCTGGTGAGTGAGCGCTAAATCGTCGCCACAATGCCAACGCTGCCCCCGCAACGGTAAGCACAATTCATAGTGAATATATGCGAGCCCGGAACCGGCCTTTACTGATTTACCCGATGAAGCGGAGGGCTCCATCAGCGGTTATACTTGTATATAGCCCCTACCCTCCCTCATTGCTTCCTTTCATAGCTTTGAGGTTTACCATGAACAAAATTACTTTGGCTGCCGCTGGCAGTATTTTCACGATGGCAACATCGCCCATTTTTGCGGCTGAGCAATCTCACATTGAAACCACCGTTGTCACCGCAACCCGCACCGAACAATCTGTCGCCGATATTCTTGCGCCGGTTACCGTGTTTGAACGCGCAGACATTGAGCGTATTCAACCTAACGACTTACAAGAATTACTTTCCCGCGCAGTCGGTGTTAGCTTTGTCCGCAACGGCGGGCGCGGCGCGAGCACTAGCCTGTTTCTGCGCGGCAACCAAAGCAACCACACCTTAGTATTGATAGACGGTGTTCGCATTGGCTCCGCGACGAATGGCGCACCCGCCTTAACTAACTTACCCCCAGAACTCATAGAGCGGGTAGAAATTGTTCGTGGCTCTCGTTCCAGCCTTTATGGCTCAGAAGCCATCGGCGGTGTCATCAATATTATCACCCGCAAATACCATGACACGGACGGCCTAGAGCCAATGTTGCAAATCGGCATTGGCACCCAAGGTAGCCGTAAAGTTCTCGCAGCCATCAGCGGCGGTGATGCACAAACCCAAGTAAACATCAGCGTACTACGTGAAGAAACGGACGGTGTAGATAACACCTCAAGCAAAGCCGGTGTCAGTGGCGACGATGACGCCTTTGAGCAAACCGCGATCAATGCGAGCCTTAGCCACAAAATAAATGATGCCGTTGAACTGTTTGCCTTCTATCAACATAGCCAAACCGAAAGCGACTATGACAATAACTGCTACGACAGCGCATACAACAAGTATGAATGCTCTCCGTATACCGATGGCGCAGCCGCTATTGCTAATATTCGCGGCGAGTTTCGCCCTACTGATAATTGGCTGCTAAGCCTCTCAGCAGGCGAATCTAAAGATGAATCCACCATTGAATACCACTATATTGACCCCGCCGCGACCGGTATAAGCGGTGACACATTCGACACCACACGGCGAGTATACAGCCTGCAAAATGACTGGATGATTGGTGAGCACCACGTCATTACGTTGGGCTTTGAACGCCTGCTCGACCACGTAAAAAGCAATCTTAGCTACGGCGAACAAAGCCGAGGCAATAAGGCCATTTTTGCCCAGTGGCAGGCCGATCTCGGCCTTGTTGATTTTACGATTGGTGGTCGCAACGACGATAACGACCAATTTGGTACCAACGATACCGGCAACGCCTCAATCGGTTTAGATATTAGCGATGCCATAAAGGTCATTGCCTCTTACGGCGAAGGCTTTAACGCACCCACCTTCAATGATTTATATTATCCCTTCTACGGTGTTCCAACCTTAGAACCCGAAACCTCAGAAAATATAGAATTAGAACTCCGTGGTAACCACGATTGGGGCAGCTGGAGTGTGGCGCGGTTTGAAAACGACGTCGATAAACTTATCCAATACAACCCAGCGACTTTTGGTCCAGACCAAATCGAAGGTGCTGAAATTAAGGGCTGGGAAATGAGCGTTTCAAGCGCCATCAAAGATTGGTCTATTGATGCCAATATCAGCCTTCTTGACGCCACCGACGCCAACTCAGGTTTAGATCTGCGCCGACGTGCTGACAAACAAGCCAATGTCGATATCGGACGTGAATGGCAACACTGGGGCGTAAGCGGCAGCCTGCGATTGGTCAGCAGTCGTTTTGAAGACACCGCTAACACAGATGAACTTGCAGGCTACGGCTTAGTGGACAGCACGGTTTTTTACCGAGTTAACGAGCAGGTAAAACTCCAATTAGCGCTGAAAAATATCTTTGACAAAGAATATGTCAGCGCCCGCAGCTTTAGCTTTGGCGACTACCTGTCTATTGGCCGCGAGGCGATGTTCTCTATCACTTACACACCAAAATAAAGGTATCATTCACCGCTCATACCTCTGCGCTGTGCAACAGCGCAGATTTGACTTGGCAATCAGGAGCTTCCATGACGCTTAATGAAGAAGAAAAGCACCAAAAGCGAATGCAGATTAAAAAAGCCATGATCGACGAAAAAGTCGCCAAGGCAACTGAAGAACGCGGTGTGTTAATCGTATTAAGCGGCCCCGGCAAGGGAAAATCTAGCTCAGGCTTTGGCACGGTTATTCGCGCATTAGGTCATGGCTACAAAGCCGCCATCGTGCAATTTATAAAGGGCACGTGGGACTGCGGCGAGCGTAATTTTATTCAACAGCGCTGCCCTGAAGTTCCCTTTATTGTCATGGGCTCCGGTTTCACTTGGGAAACCCAAAATAAAGAACAAGACCGCGAAGCTGCCCAGCAAGCCTGGCAACAAACCAAAATATTATTACAAGACGAGTCGCTTCATCTCGTCCTGCTTGACGAACTCACCTATATTTTAAAGTACGGCTACATCGACGCCGAAGAGGTATACCAAGCTCTTCGCAATCGTCCTCGTGAACAAAGCGTGATCATCACCGGCCGTGGCGCACCGGTAGCGCTCAAAGAACTCGCCGATACCGTGTCGATGATCGATGATAAAAAACACGCCTTTCGCGGCGGGATCAAAGCCCGCAAAGGTGTAGAGTGGTAATGGTATTTGAGGGTATAAAAAATAATTTGCGTGGATTGCTGATAGCCTCACTATGCTTTTCTGCCACCGTGCAATCAGAGATCTGTGTCACCGATGACAGCAATGCAAAACTCTGTATACCCAGCGCTGCACAGCGCATTATCGCCCTTTCACCCGGTATAACCGAACTGGTATACGCTGCCGGTGCTGGAGATAAATTAGTCGCCGCGGTTAGCTTTAGCGACTACCCCGAAGCCGCTCAAGCATTACCCCGCGTGGGAAGCTATAACCGCTTTGATCAAGAGGCAATTCTTGCCTTAAAGCCCGACTTACTAATCGGCTGGCTAAGCGGCAACCCCCGCGAGCAATTGTCACAACTGCAATCCCTAGGCATGCCGATTTACTTTAGTGAGTTGCGTAACTTTGAAGACGTAGCCACCAGCCTTGAGCGCTTTGGGGCACTCGCGGGCACCACCACTACAGCAACGGTAGCAGCCAGTGAATTTCGTCTTGGTGTAAAAGCACTGCGCCGTCGTTACGAAAATGCAGACCCCGTCAGTGTGTTTCAGCAAATTTGGATAAACCCACTGATGACCGTCAATAACGACCACATCATCAGCGAAGCTACGCAAATATGTGGTGGCGTAAATGTGTTTGGCCAACTGCCAAATTTAACGGCTCGCATTGACAACGAAGCGGTACTTGCCGCTAACCCAGAAGCGATAATTGCCGGCGGCATGGGTGAAGAAAATCACGACTGGCTCAAAGACTGGCGCCGCTTTAGTGGCCTAACAGCCGTGCGCCGCGATAATTTATTTTTTATCCCCCCCTCTACAATCCAGCGCCCAACCCCACGTTTACTGCAAGGCACTACCCTGCTCTGCGAACATTTGGAAACTGCTCGTGGCCGGCGCTAATAGACAAACCAAAAACCGTCCACTACCGCATTTTTTTACCCCGCTGGTCGTGCTTTTTGGCTTTGCCCTAGGCGCTATCACACTGGCAATGACAACCGGTAGCGTAAGCATTTCCAAGCAAGAACTTTGGCAGGTCTTAAATGGCAGCGGCGATGCTTTACACCGCACCTTAATCTTTGAACTGCGCTTACCGCGTGCCCTATCCGCCTTCGCCGCTGGCGGTTTACTCGCCGTTGCTGGCGCCTTGATGCAAATATTACTACGCAACCCTTTAGCCGACCCCTATGTACTTGGGCTCTCCGGTGGTGCCGCCGTTGGCGCTTTAATCGCCATGCTCAGCGGGTTGAGTGCCACAGCTGTATCTGGCTCCGCCTTTATTGGCGCCATGGTCTCCGCCATCACCGTATTCGGACTGGCCCACGGTACCGGCAGCTGGACGCCAACCCGACTCTTACTGACCGGCGTAGTGATCGCCTCTGGTTGGGGTGCCGCCATCACGTTCATGTTAGCCGTTAGCCCCAGTGACCAACTACCCGGCATGCTCTACTGGCTAATGGGCGACCTTGCCTACGCTCGCTCGCCGTGGCCAGCCCTGCTAGTGTTAGCGATTATTTCTATTGTGATGCTTCCCTTGGGGCGCAGTTTAAATGTACTGGCTCGCGGTCAAATGCAGGCTTCTGCCCTTGGCGTATCCGTTCGACCACTAGAGTGGACTATCTATATTTCTGCCAGTTTACTTACCGCATTTGCCGTCACCACCGCCGGCAGCATCGGCTTTGTTGGTCTTATTGTTCCGCATATGCTGAGGCTGGTATTAGGTAATGATCAGCGTCTAATTCTGCCTGCCGCTGCTCTTGCTGGCGGCGCGTTGCTTACATTAGCAGACACCTTGGCCCGCACGCTTATTGCGCCAGAACAATTACCGGCCGGTGTCATCACCGCGCTCATCGGCGTGCCCAGCTTCTTGTATTTACTACATAGGAGCCGCTAAACATGCTTACCACTTCCGATTTAATCATCGACATTCCAGAGCGCAGTGACGGTACGCCTTTATCACTGCAAATTAAACCAGGCGAAATCTGGGGCATACTCGGCCCCAATGGCGCGGGCAAAACAACCCTGCTACACACCCTCGCAGGCTTACATAAACCGCGTAGTGGAAGCGTGACACTAGGCGAAAAAAATATTCATCAAATGCGCCGCAAGCAGGTAGCCCAGCAATTAGCCGTGGTGTTTCAAAACAACGGCGAAGGCTTCCCCGCCACAGTATTAGAAACCGTCATGATTGGCCGTCATCCGTTTATTTCACCGTGGGATATAGAAACCGCAGACGACCTTGCCATTGCCCGCCAAGCTCTACAAAAACTCGATTTAAGCGCATTAGAACATCGCTTAATCAGCACCCTCTCTGGCGGCGAACGTCAGCGGCTCGCCATCGCCACGGCCTTGTGCCAAAGCCCTAAACTCTGGCTGGCAGATGAGCCCAGCAACCACCTTGATCTAAAACACCAAGTCCAAATTATGAGCTTATTAGCAGATCAAGCCGATGCCGGATGCGGCGTGGTACTTTGCCTCCACGACTTAAATTTAGCGGCGCACTGGTGCAATAAAATCGTGTTACTTTACCCCAATGGTGACGCCTGCTGGGGAGATGCGTCTGCCATGCTAACGATCACGGCCTTAGAGCGTCTCTACGACCAAGCACTGACCATGATTACCAGCGAAGGCCAAAGCTATTTTATGCCGCTAAGCAGCAGGACGAATCCACAGTGAACAAGCCAAACGACAATGCCTTGAGCTACAAACAAGCCGATCGTGACGCCATTTACCGTGTTATTGCCGAACGTCGGGATATGCGTCATTTCATCGGTGGAGAGGTTGAAGAAAGCACCTTAAAGAAATTACTCGCTGCCGCTCACCTCGCTCCCAGTGTTGGCTTTATGCAGCCATGGCGTTTTATTCGCGTTCGTAAACCCGAACTGCGAGAAGCAATTTATCAACTAGTCCAAGAAGAGCGCATCAAAACCGCCCAAGCCCTCAGCGAACGCGAAGACGAATTTATGCAGCTAAAAGTAGAAGGCATTAAAGACTGCGCCGAACTCTTGGTAGTTTGCTTAATGGACGGTCGCGAGAAATATGTATTCGGTCGTCGCACATTACCAGAGATGGACTTGGCCTCCGCGTCTTGCGCCATACAAAATTTGTGGTTGGCCGCCCGTGCCGAAGGGCTCGGCATGGGCTGGGTATCTTTATTTGATCCCCTTTCCCTACAATCATTACTCCGGATGCCAGAGGGAAGTCGCGCCATTGCGGTATTATGCCTTGGCCCAGTTGAAGCATTTTATTCCCGTCCCATGTTAGAAATTGAACAGTGGGCAAAACGTCAAAATTTAGACGAGCTAATCATGCACGACGGCTGGCAAGATCAGTAATAGTCGAGAACGAGTAATGCTGCTACCCGAGAGATGCGGATCCTCGATCGATGTCGAGGATAACGATTGAAGAACTAGGTGCACATACTTGCATATTCGACAGCGACATACAGCAAATAAACTAAGCCAAAAATATTAAGTGACACAACCATGACCTTAACATTAATGATTCAAGGCACCACGTCAGACGCCGGTAAAAGTGTCACGGTTGCCGGACTGTGCCGCGTATTTAAACGTCGCGGTTTAAAGGTCGCCCCATTTAAACCTCAAAATATGGCGCTAAACAGTGCTGTTACCCCAGAGGGCGGCGAGATAGGTCGCGCCCAAGCCGTACAAGCTCAAGCCTGCGGATTACTGCCCCACACGGACATGAACCCGGTCTTACTCAAACCCAATAGTGACACCGGCGCACAGGTCATTATTCACGGTAAAGCGCTCAGTAATATGGACGCGCAGGATTACCATAACTATAAAAAACGCGCGATGTCTGCCGTTTTAACATCACATCAGCGCCTTTGCGAACAATACGATGTCGTCGTGGTAGAGGGCGCCGGCAGCCCCGCTGAAATAAATTTACGCGCCAACGACATTGCCAATATGGGCTTTGCCGAAGCCGTAGACTGCCCCGTTGTCATTGTTGCCGACATCGACCGCGGCGGCGTATTCGCCCACCTCGTTGGCACCTTAGAATTACTTTCAGCCACCGAACAAGCCCGGGTAAAAGGTTTTATCATCAATCGCTTTCGCGGCGATATCGCCCTCTTGCAACCTGGGCTCGACTGGCTAGAAGAACGCACTGGTAAAAAAGTATTAGGGGTTGTGCCGTATATTCACGACTTACATTTAGAAGCCGAAGACGCCATTAATAAACAGCAATGCGTATCTGAACAAGCCATTAAAATTGCGGTACCGGTGTTAAGCCGTATAAGCAATCACACCGATGTAGACGTACTTCGCTTACACCCACAGGTAGACCTGTGTTTTATTGGCAAGGGTGAAGCCATCCCGCCCTGCGACCTTATTATTATTCCCGGCAGTAAAAGCACCCGCCGCGACCTTGATTATTTGCGTAGCAATAACTGGGATAGCGATATTCAAAAACACCTTCGCTATGGCGGCAAAGTACTTGGCATATGCGGCGGCTTTCAAATGCTAGGTAAGGCCGTCCACGACCCTCAGGGAATTGAAGGTGATGCCGGCTCCAGCAATGGACTGGGTTTTCTTAACATGGAAACCACCCTCGGCAGCGAAAAAACCCTACGCCAAGTCAGCGGAAAATTAATAGCCAGTGACGCCAAAATCAGCGGCTATGAAATTCATGCCGGCATTAGCAGCGGTCCAGCACTTGACCGTCCTTTTGCCAATTTACACACTCACAACGACGGCGCCCGCAGCGACGATGGGCAAATCATCGGCAGTTACTTACACGGCTTATTTGATGAAAGCGAAACTCGCAATGAGTTACTCAGATGGGCCGGCATCGCCAAGGTTGACGAACTAGATTACACCAGCATAATCGAAAGTAATATTGATAGGCTTGCCGATTGCTTAGAAGCACATCTAGATATCAGCGAGCTGCTTAAAACCTGACTGAAAATATTTAATCAGCTACACAAAGGGCTATGAGATTCAAAATTCCTCACTTTTCCCAACCAAAATGGGCACAAAGTTCAGTTTCAAATTTATTATAAAATAACAAGGCGAGTTACAAAGAGGAGATGAAATGAACTTACAACAGCTTATTGGGATAAAATTACCCATTATCCAAGCACCTATGGCAGGTATAGCAGGTAGCGAACTTGTCGTTGCTGTCTGCAATGCAGGAGGACTTGGCTCCCTACCTTGCGCCATGCTCAGTCTAGATACCTTGCGCAGCGAGTTGCAAATCATAAGAGAGCAAACGAGCCACCCATTCAATGTAAATTTTTTCTGCAACTCAGAGCCAAGCCCCAACGTAGAGCAGGATAATAAATGGCGAGACATCGTTTCGCCATATTATGATGAGTTAGGTATTAATAGGCCCTCAGCGATTACCAGTCCAAGTAGCACTGCAATAAGCTGGGAGGCCATTGAAATATTGGCGGAATTTGAACCTCCAGTTGTAAGTTTTCATTTTGGCCTTCCATCATCCGATATGCTGAATAAGATTCGTAGTTGGGGCGCTAAAATACTGTCGTCAGCCACGACTGTAGAAGAGGCTCGCTGGCTCGAAAAAAAAGGCGTAGATGCCATAATTGCGCAGGGGCTTGAGGCGGGAGGTCATCGAGGAATGTTCCTTTCAGACGACATCCACACCCAATTAGGCACCCTCTCGTTAGTACGACAAATAGTTAAGGCCATAGATATTCCCGTCATAGCTGCGGGTGGCATAGCGGACGCACATTGTGTCACTGCCGCCATGTCTCTTGGTGCTGCAGGCACTCAAATTGGCACTGCTTACTTGCTTTGTCCGGAAGCGAAAACTAGTAACTTGTATCGCACAGCATTAAAAAGCGAAGCGGCGACAACGACTGCCGTCACCAATGTTTTTAGCGGTCGCCCTGCACGGGCCATTATTAATCGACTTGTAAGGGAACTTGGGCCAATTAATGAAAATACCCCAGATTTCCCTTTGGCTGGAAGTGCTATCGCGCCACTAAGGAGTAAAGCTGAAAGTCAGGGCAGCAGTGACTTTACGTCATTATGGGCTGGACAGAATGTATCCGGCTGCAAAGAGATTCCTGCAGCATTACTTACACAATCATTTGTTAGCTCAGAGGACGAAGACTAACCATCAGTTCATGTCATTATCAAATGACATGGATTGTTTCTCACTAAGATTCAGTCATCCAGAAAAGGGAATGGGTAAAAAAGGAAACACAAAAGATGATAGATAAGGACAATAATCAAGGTCAGTGCTCATGCGGTGAAATTCAATATGAATTAACTGAATCCCCCATGTTTGTGCACTGCTGTCACTGCACTTGGTGCCAAAAAGAAACTGGATCGGCCTTTGCCATCAATGCCCTAATTGAAGCTGCTAATATACAGCTAGTGAAAGGTTATCCCGAAATAATTCAAACGCCTACCAATAGCGGAGCTGGGCAAGATATTATTAGATGCCCTTCATGTAAGACAGCACTTTGGAGTAATTATGGGGCTGCGAAAAAGGCTGTATGCTTTGTTCGTGTAGGAACACTTAATAATCCCAGCTGCTGCCCTCCGGATATACATATATTCACATCTACTAAACAAAGTTGGGTGCCTTTAGATAATTCGGTACCCGTAATGACAGAGTATTATCAACGTAGCAAATTTTGGCCCGATGAAAGTATTGCCAGATATAAACATGCAATTAATGCAGAGCTCGAGCGTAATAATGAGTAGCAATAAACCATAGCTGTGCCACCTCACCAGCCCTACAGCGTCTATGACGTCGACACTAGCAATAAAAAAAGAGCATAAAGAACGATTATCAAGCTAGCTTAAACCTTGATGCACTTCAGTGCCTTAAGGTGTATAGAAAACGCATCAACTCTAGCTGAAAATTCAGTGGTACAGCTAAACCCATACTATTCCTAATTGTCTTATCGTGTGAATTGAAACCGTACCTCACTAACATAATTTGATTTGTGAGCAGTCACCCTGAAGCACTGGGAAGGCCCAACCAAGCCCAAAGATGGCCCAGTTATTGCTGCTTTTTTTGTCCAGTTAGCAGTCGCATGTTAGTGGGATACAAAGTGGTTTTACCGTACCCGCTTGGTGACACACAGTTGCCACAAAAAGAACTTATGGTTGTCACAGCATGCAACAAACTAAATAAAAGTGGATCGCACTACTATGCAACAGCTAGATGGCCTGGATGCCTTATTTACTTTAAATGAACGACAGCATGCCCCCATGCATATTGCTGCTTTGTTAATTTACCAACCCAGCACAGTTAAACATAAAGCTTTTTTACAGCAGGAAATACGGCAAACATTTAAACAACGCTTATCTAGCTCAGCCATTTTTAGACGCCGTTTATTACCGGTTCGTTATGATATAGATCACCCCTATTGGATTGAAGATCAGCATTTTAATTTAGATCAACACATAGTCAGCCATTCGATAAAAGACCACCCCGGAGGACTGCCCGCCTTACTATCGACCTTACACGCACAAGCCATGGACATGACTCGACCACTTTGGGAAGTGCACGTTATTCATGGCCTAGGTGCGCTAAAAGAGTACGAAAAGGGTGCATTTGGTCTGTACGTTAAGGTGCATCACGCCGCCATGGATGGCATGTCGGGCACTGAAATATTATCCGCGCTCCACAATTTAAAACCCACAGCCTTTTCAGCGGATCACACGCCAACAACCGATAATTGGCAAGCAGGCACTCCACCCAAACAGTGGCATATTACCCGCCAAGCCTGTATCAATAATTTCCGAAAACCACTGAACTTAGCTTGGCAGGCACGCAAACTTGTCCCTTCTTTTAGAAGAGCAAGTAGTTCGATTAAGGACGACCATACACCCACCATTAGCTGGCAAAAGTCGCCATTCAACAGCCGTGTTAACGCCGATAGAAATATATTACTGGTGAGGCTAGATTTCTCACGGCTACGACAAATTCGCCGACACTATCCACAAACTACAGTCAACCATGTCATTCTCAGCATTGTTGGTGGCGCACTTAGAAGCTACCTTATTAAACTCGGCACCCTTCCCGACAACCCTCTGGCCTCGCTGATTCCGGTTAATGTTCGCAATCGTCAAAGCAGCGAGGCAGGCAATGCCATCTCCATGATGATTGCCACGCTTCGCACTGACATCGAATGCCCGCTACAACGCTTAAAAGCAGTGCGTGATGCATCAAACAATGCCAAACAGTTTTCCAAAACCTTAGGCCGCACGGCTATCACATCATTGATTAAAGAGTTACCAAGTGGTTTCGAGTCGTTTGTGTTGCGAGCGCTGTCTGCCCTTGCCCGCTGGCCCGGCGGCGTAGCGCTACCAGCCTGCACAATTGTCAGCAACGTTCCCGGCCCGCCCGTGCCGCTTTACTTTAACGATGCCAAGTTAGTGGATATGCTTGGTTTGGGGTTAATTGTTGATCACCTTGGCTTATTTCATGTTGCCATGAGCTACAACGGGGTGATGACATTATCGGTGCTAAGCAGTAGCAGCTCGCTCTCTGATCCTGAGTTATACGAGCAATGCTTGATGGATTCCTATACCGCCCTTAGCGAAGCCGTAGCCAGAGAAGCAAATCACTAAACAGCGATTAAATGACAGGCAGACAGCAAAAAACCGCCTTGTATCAACAATAAAAATGCAGCAAGGCTAATTTTTCCCTTGAATTTACCGATCAAATCCCCATTTTTAGTGTCACAAGAACGGATCATGACACTCGCTCGGCAAGGGACCTCCCAATGACGGAAAAACAATCAATCGGCCAGTTGCGCAATTGGCTGACCTCACAAATTATTGGCCAGCAAAGCCTAGTTGATCGTCTACTAATTGCATTACTGGCCGATGGCCACTTACTGGTCGAAGGCGCACCGGGACTGGCAAAGACCAAGGCCATCAAAACCTTGTCTGATGGGATTGATGCTAGCTTCCAACGTATTCAATTCACACCCGACCTACTCCCCGGAGACGTAACAGGTAGTGATATTTATCGGCCAGAGACCGGGGTTTTCGAATTTCAACCCGGCCCTATCTTCCACAATTTGGTATTAGCCGACGAAATAAACCGTGCGCCAGCCAAAGTCCAGTCGGCCCTATTGGAGGCAATGGCAGAGCGCCAAGTAAGCGTAGGAAGTAAAACCCTTACTTTACCGCCCCTATTTTTGGTAATGGCAACCCAAAACCCCCTTGAGCAGGAAGGTACTTACCCCCTGCCAGAGGCACAACTCGATCGTTTTTTAATGCACGTCAACGTGGCCTACCCAGATGCCGATGCAGAGCTAGAAATTCTTCGTCGCGTTCGAGCCGAAGCCCGTGGCGAAGTTGCCACCCCAGAGCCACTCAGCCAAGACACCTTATTCTCTGCGCGAACTCAAATCTTAGATTTACACATGGCTGAGGCGGTTGAGGAGTATATGGTGCAACTAGTGATTGCCAGCCGCAACCCAGAACACCTTGATGCGGAGCTCGCCAACTGGATTGAAGTGGGGGCAAGCCCACGGGCAACCCTGGCATTAGATCGTTGCGCACGCGCCCATGCTTGGCTAAGTGATCGCGACTACGTGAGTCCCGATGATGTTCAAGCCATTGCCCACGATGTATTACGTCACCGCCTCATTTTAAGCTTTGAAGCTGAAGCCGATGGCATTCAAAAAGATGACATTATCAACCGCCTCTTACAGGTGGTGCCAGTGGCATGAGCAAACCGCTGCGCAGCGATTTCAGCGCGCCGGTGAAAGGTGCAGTCGTTGATCAACAATCGTTGATTCACACCCGCTTTGCGGCTTCAAAATTGAAGGCTACACCCCGTCGCCGACACTTTGCCAAGCAGGGCGGCAACCATGCCTCGCCATTTAAAGGGCGCGGTCTTGCCTTTCATCACGTGCGCGAATATCAGGGTGGCGATGAAATTCGTCATATCGACTGGCGCGTTACCGCGCGCACAGCAAAGGCCCACACCAAAATTTTTGAAGAAGAAAAAGAACGCCCCGTCGTACTTTGCCTTGATCAACGCGCCAGCATGTTTTTTGGCAGCCAGCATTGTTTTAAGTCGGTACTTGCCTGCCACGTTGCCGCTACACTCGCGTGGGCAGGCTTAGAAAATAACGACCGCGTGGGCGGCCTCGTCTTTGCCGACGAGCACCATAGAGAGGTTCGACCTCGGCGCAGCCACAAAGCAGTGTTAAATTTCATCCACACCGCGGCAGATTACAATCAAGGTTTAACCCAAAGCAAAGAAACACCAGAAACAAATAACGCACAGAGTCTGGCGACGGCCTTTGAAGAACTTCGCCGTATCACCCGTCCCGGTTCAACCGTCTATGTACTAAGTGATTTTGCTGGTTACGGCCCCGATGCCGAACGCCAGCTTCACTTAATTGCCCGACATAATGATGTCATTGCGATTTCTCACAGTGACCCAATGGAAGAAAATTTACCCGCTAACGGTAATTATCCCGTGAGTAATGGCCGTGAACGCCTACAGCTAAGCTTAACCAACGCCTTGCGGGAACAATTTCTTAATCGTCACCAACGTGAGCAACACAATTTACAAGCCAGCCTAAAACGAGGCGGCATTCATCATATAGCGCTGTCTACAGACAGTGCCTATTTCTTAACACTGCAGCGCGGGATGGGGCAGATATGAACAATCCCATGCCAGCAATGAATACGCCCGCATCGCCCTTAGATCAACTCGCTGATATTCATTTACCGGCACCTGTTGCTAGTTTTCCGTGGGCTCCCGGTTGGTGGTTTGTACTCTGCGTAGGGTTAATTACGTTAATTTGCATTGCTCTCTGGCTATACCAACACCGGCGCAAAAATGCATTCCGACGAGCCGCATTGTCAGAATTAACTGCGCTAGCCACCATCGAAGACGACTCGTTATTCGCGCAACTGCTAAATCAATTACTCCGTAGAGTGGCACTCCATAGCCACCAAAAAAATGACATTGCCAGCCTTAGCGGTAAACGCTGGATAGACTTTTTATCCAGAAGCTGCGGAGACAAACCCGCTTTTACACACCAAACACTAGATTCAATGCTTGAAGCCGCCTATCAAGCGTCGGCCAAACCACTCCCCCGCGACGCTCTCATCACCGAAAGTAAGACGTGGATACGCCGCCACCGGAGTCACCATGTTTGAATTTCAATGGCCATTAATTTTTCTGTTAGCGCCACTGCCACTATTCGTGCGCTGGCTATCTAAACCACAAAACCAACAGACTGCCGCGGCATTGCGTGTCCCATTTTTTTCTCAGCTTCGTAGTTTAGGAGGTGATCACAGCGGCCCTATTCGCAGCAGTAATTATCTCAACCTTATTCTTCTCAGCTTAGTTTGGCTGGCCCTGCTTGGTGGCGCTGCGCGCCCCATGTGGATTGGTGAACCCGTGGCCATGCCCACCACGGGGCGTGATTTAATGCTGGCAGTGGATATTTCTGGCTCAATGAGTCAAGAAGACATGGTCATTAAAGATCGTAACCTGCCACGTATTGCCGTGGTGAAAGCGGTGGTCAATGAATTTGTCCGCCAGCGCCAAGGCGATAAGCTAGGGCTGATTCTTTTTGGTACAAACGCCTACATTCAGTCGCCTCTTTCCTTTGACCTAGACACCCTAAGTACATTGATGAACGAGGCGCAAGTTGGCTTTGCCGGCAAACAAACAGCCATCGGCGATGCCATTGGCTTTGCGATAAAACGCCTCCGTAAACGCCCTGAAAACAGCCGTGTTCTTATTCTGCTAACAGATGGAGCTGATACCGCCAGCACCTTAAAACCTTTAAAAGCTGCACAATTGGCCGCTGCTGAAAAAATTAAAATTTACACCATTGGCGTTGGCGCAACCGAGATGAAAGTGCCGGGCATTTTCGGCAGCAATTTTGGTGCTCGTACTGTTAATCCATCAGCTGACCTAGACGAAGGCACACTACAGACCATTGCCGACAACACCGGCGGCGATTACTTTCGTGCTCGTAATCCAGCTGAGCTACAAGCTGCATACGAGGCCATCGCTGCACTCGAACC
Source organism: Zhongshania aliphaticivorans (assembly GCF_902705875.1). NCBI lineage: Bacteria > Pseudomonadati > Pseudomonadota > Gammaproteobacteria > Cellvibrionales > Spongiibacteraceae > Zhongshania > Zhongshania aliphaticivorans. The sequence continues at coordinate 89,376 of NZ_CACSIK010000003.1, forward strand.
CATAGAGCAAGAACAGGAAATGCTTCGCCCAGAAAAGTCGCTACTCCACTGGCCCTTACTCTTTGCCGGCGCGGCTATGCTGTTGCTGGCCGTAAACCGCAATTTATCTTTTGGCGGTAATAAACAAGGCAAGGTGTCATCATGAATTTTGCTGGTATAACCTTACACTGGATTCGCCCAGAGCTTTTATGGACGGGGATTCCATTACTCATTTGCGCCTTTTTACTCACCCGCCAACATTTTCAACAACGCAGCTGGCAGAAACATATTGACCCTACATTGCTACCCTATTTATTAGAGGGTAAACCCAAGGGAGCACCGCGTAGATCAGCACTGGTATTACTTCTTTGCGCCACCCTGATGTGGCTGGCGCTATTGGGTCCTGCTTGGGAAAAAGTGCCAACACCACTTTATAAAAACACCGACGGCCTCGTGGTGGTTTTAGATTTATCTCCGTCTATGCTGGCCGAAGATATCCAACCTTCTCGCATGAGACAGGCCCGGTTTAAACTGCGCGATATTCTCCAATTACGCAGTGACGGCCAAACCGGCTTGGTGGTATTTGCCGGAGATGCCTTTGTTGTCGCCCCCCTCACCGACGACGTGAACACGCTGTTAACCCTTATTCCTGGATTAAATCCAAGCATGATGCCCATGCCTGGCAGCAACCCTTTAGCTGGTGTCACCCTCGCCAAAGAATTACTTGACCGCAGTGGTGGCGATGGCAGTATTTTACTGATTAGCGATGGCGTAAACCCGCAACAGCTGGACGGCTTATCAGCGTTTATTAGCAAGAGCGACTACAACTTGTCGGTACTTGCCGTAGGTACCCCAGATGGCGCCCCTATTCCCTTACCAGGAGGCGGGTTTGCTCGGGACAATGCGGGCAACATTATTGTGCCGGCGTTAACCACCAAGGAATTACAAAGCCTTGCCGCCGCCGGCAATGGTCACTATCGCGAGCTCAGTTTAGACGACGCTGATATAAAAGGTTTATCCGTAGACACCGCCTCTAGCACCCAGCGCCAAGATGATGCGACTAATCCTAGCGAGCGCAATTATGATCAATGGAAAGATGCCGGACCCTGGCTGGTATTATTGCTGCTCCCATTGGCACTAATAGGGTTCCGAAAAAGCTGGCTGGCAACACTACTGCCTTTATTACTCCCTATGCTGATCGTCGCTAAGCCCAACAGTGCACAGGCGTTTGAATTTGCCGACCTATGGCAAACACCCGACCAACAAGCTGCGGCACTCCTCGATACCGACCCACAATCCGCAGCCGATAAATTTGAAGACCCCATGTGGAAAGCCAGCGCCCAATATCGCGCTGGCGATTTTGAAGCCGCGGCCAACAGCTATGCACAATTTGATACTGCCGATGCTCACTACAATCGCGGCAACGCCCTAGCCAAAGCGGGCAAGCTTGACGAGGCAATCGCCGCCTATGACGCAGCACTAGAAAAAACGCCTTCGCTTGAAGATGCCACTAAGAACAAAGCGCTTTTAGAACAACTAAAAGAGCAGCAGGAAAACCAGCAGCAACAATCTCAAGATGGCGACGACTCTCAAGAGAATCAGCAGAGCCAGCAAGGTGATCAAAACCAGTCAAATCAGAACTCGTCAAATCAAAACAGCGACAGCCAGGATCAACAAGATCAACAAGATCAGCAAGATCAGCAAGATCAAAACGCTGACTCAAATGAGCAACCACAAAATCCAGACGGCCAGCCCTCGTCTCAAGATGATTCACAACAAAATTCACCTGACTCTCAGCAAAATCAAGATAGCTCCTCAAACGATCAAGGGTCAGAGCAAAACAACGCCGAACAACAGCAAAACGAAGAAAATGAGAGTGAGCAGCAAGACCCGCAATCTCAAGCTGAACAAGAAGAAAATGCAGAGCGCAACGAACAATTAGCTGAAGATTATGCCCGCCAAGCCGCCGAACGAAATGAAGCGGTGCAAAAAGCCTTAGAAGCGCAGCAGCAACAAAGCGAGCAAGCTGACAGCCCTGAAGAGCAAGCTGCAGCAGTCTCAGCAACCGACGAACCACTGAGTGAAGAAGACCAAGCACGCGAACAGTGGCTGCGTAAAATTCCCGACAACCCCGGCAATTTACTGCGCAACAAATTTCGTTACCAACATTTAGATCGTCAGCAACGCGGTGAACAACCAGGTACCAACGAAGACTATGCTCCATATTAATTCAGTTACCGCTTGCCTACGCCGCAGGAACGCAACTATGTTTAAGATAGACCATTATTCACGTAATTACGGCACCGCAATATTCGCGATACTGATACTACTGTTTTGCCAAATAAACACGGCGCTGGCAGAAACCAATGTCCGCGCCAGCGTCGATCGCAATCAAGTTTCCAGTGAAGAAAGTTTTACCTTATCGTTAACCGCAGACAGTATTTTATTTTCTGGCGAACCCGATATCGGCGACTTAGAAAACGAATTTCATATTATTAATCGCCAACAAAGCAGCCGCACCAATATCGTCAACGGTAAAGTAAATAGTAGCCGCCAATGGGACTATACCCTAGTCCCCAAACGAGAAGGCACGCTCACTATTCCGGCAATACCAATGGGTAAATACAGTACTCGCCCAATCACCATCACCGTAAGTAAAGCCGCAAAATCCCAGCCCGCCGGCACCGAAAGTATCTACTTGGAGTCGGACGTCACACCACGTACAGCGTATGTACAGCAGGAATTGCAATACACATTAAAAATTCTAACCTCGGTAAATATCCTTGATGCGTCGCTGGATGCACCCGAAGTCGACAACGCCGTTGTCGAAGCCAATGGCGAAGATCGCTATCAAACCCTAATCAATGGCCGCTATTATCAAGTCATAGAGCGCCGCTACGCTATCTATCCGCAAACGAGCGGCACACTCACCATACCAACATTAACCCTACAGGCGCGGGTGGAAGGCTATCGCCCCTCAATGTTAGATCCTGGCCGATTAGTGGTTAAACGCAGTGGTGAACATCGCGTAAAAGTATTGCCGCCACCGGCAGATTTTAAAGGCTCTGTTTGGCTTCCTGCCGCTGATATGGCGATAGAAGAAAGCTGGAGCAAAAACCCCGACCAACTCAAAGTGGGCGACTCGGTTACACGCACCGTGAATATCAAAGCCGACGGCTTACTCGGCTCACAACTCCCCACACTGCCACAAATTAATTTGGCACACGCAAAGCTCTACCCTGACCAAGCAAAAATTGAAAAAGGCGATGACAAATCCAAGTGGACAGGCATTCGCAGTGAATCACTTGCCATTATTCCTACGCAAGCTGGCGAGTTTGTATTACCCGAGGTGAAGATTGCCTGGTGGAATACCACAAGTAATAAAGCGGAGTACGCGACTCTTCCAGAGAGAAAATTCACCGTTGCCCCCGCAGCAAGCGCAAGTGGCAACTCACAACCCACAGATTCACTTTCTACCAATTCAAATAGCATTGCAGATGTTGAGCAAAGCTCATCGACGGGAAACAACATCGATACAAGCAGCAAGCCCGCGAACACCACGCTACTTTGGGCTGCGCTTATCTTGCTGGCTCTTAGCAATATTGGCTTTGCATTGGCTTGGTGGCGAGCGCGCGGTCGCCATCCAGCGCCAACACACCCAGGCTCACCCGAAAATACGGATGAGGGGAAAGCCTTTAAAAACTTAGAACGATCTCTTAAAAATGATGAGGCTTACTCACAAATACGACAGCATTTAACTCGCTGGGCACAGTCATATTTTAAACGCCCAATGACACTGAGTGATTTAAGCCGAGCATTACCGGAGCTTGCGGAGGGTTGTCAGCAACTAGACGCTCATTTATTTGCTGGCCAGCAGATCACTATTGATAAGCTCGCACTACTGAACACCCTAAAGTCGGTACGCCAGCAAGGAAACACAAAACAGCGCGACCAAACGGCTCTCTCACCGCTTTATTCACGCTAATGCTTACCAATGAGGTGCAAAGTGCTAACTTGGTGCTGGCGCCTCTTTATGTCTAAGCACCAACACGCCACCCATAACGACACAAGCAATGCCTATAAAGGTCAATGTATCTGGAATATGCTCCCAGATTAACCAATCTAACAAGCCAGAAAACACCACACCGAAATAACTGATAGGCGCTAACGCAGACGCTGACACATAGCGATACGCCAAGGTATACATCACAAAACAAAGATAGCTCGCGACGCCCATATACAAAAGACTGGGCCATGCCGACGTCGGTATCGCTTGGCCATTCCAGAAATAAAAGGGCAAGCTGACTAACAGAGAAATACTAAAATAATAAAATAAAATACGGTTCTGTGGTTCATGCTGCGCCAACACCCGAGTACTCACCATCGACACTGCTAACCCAAGTGCAGACAACAATGCGAGTACATGCCACTGACTAAAATCTGCAAAGCCCGGCTTTAGCACCAACATCACGCCAACAAATCCAATCACTAATGGCGGCCAAGCTTCTTTACGTACTCGTTGACTAAACCATACAAAAATAACCAGAGGCACCATCAACGGCGCTGATGAGCGCAGCAAACTTGCTTCAACTAAGGAAATCTTACTAAGCGCAACATAATATAGATAAAAACAGGCGCAGCCACTGACGCCACGTATCAAATGCAATCGAGGCCGTGAGGTTAAAATACCTTGCCGACCGGCCTTCATCACAGAGGGCAAGGCAAATAGAAAACTAATCCCATATTGGACTAAAACAATGGCCGAAACATGGACATCTTGTGATACATGCTTACCCACCGCTGCGATAGTACTTGAAATAAACACAGTCACTAATGACAACAGCAAGCCCGTTAACAGACGTTTCTTTTCTATTGCTGTTTGCACATTACAATCTCTAGTTATAGTTATGCCTCAGGGCTGGCGATAAATTAGATATCGCGGGCCACACTATAATAAGAGTCATTGAACTTGGCTAGTAAATAAGCAAGGGAGCACCCCTGTCTTTCTGGTAAGCATTCATTAAATTACCAGTATGGTTCAAGCTTTCTTAATTCATTAATCGAGTTAAAAACACCTATTAATATAGGTGTACGAGCTTGCAGATATACCTAGTCATGTAACAATAGGTACAGTCAATTAATTATGATGAAAAGGATGACGTTCTGATGAAAAGGATTTTTTGTTCACTTATGTTACCGCTTGCTGTGGCCCTAGCCGGCTGTGGCGGTGGGGGTGGTGGGGGAAGTTCACTCCCTGTAGTCGATGAGGCGGGAATCTTAGACAATTTAAAGATTACCAACCTTAATTATTCTAACCCATATGCTTCGCGAACAAGCTCTTGGGGGTGGGACACTAACCCTGTGTGCGATGACCCTGCTAAGAAAGAAAATGGGACTGTATATGGTGACCCTGATTGTCCATATAGAGAGCCTCCTCGAAGTGACCAATGGGAAGACACTACAATAGACCGTTTAAAAAAATGGGACATTGCCGGCGAAGGGTTGATCCCCGTGAAGCATAACGACAGTCAATATGGTATCCATGCTATGGATACCATAGAAGAAAAGGTCGGGATGACTTTATTTGATCGAAACTCAATTTTGAACGTCGCGGACGAAGATATCGAGCGAGGCATAATTATTAGCGAGGGAACTGCCACAGGCGGTTTTAATCAGCCGGCAGGGTTTGCCTGCGGTAATGTTCACCCCTATGACCAGCCATATAATGTGAGATACGAATGGTATGACGAGCATGGCGTTATATTTGGACCGCTTATGCTTCATATCGGCTCTGATGACCCTCATGGTTGTACAAATGGTGCAAACCTCTATGATATTGCCGTACATGAGATGATGCATGCTCTTGGCCTAGGTACTCATTTTGAGGGGTTTGGCATAGGACCGATGTTCGATGATAATGCTTGGAATGTGTTGCACAACATTCTAACTAACCAGCAAAATGCTAATGAGTTTGAGCTGGTTATAGAGAAGCGCTTTCCAGAGGAGTAGATACGCAGGAGCTTTGCAAGTCTGAGCTGCTATAGCTGAGCACCTTTGCTCAATTTAGTAGTCCTGCCTTGTGTTTAATAATGGGGTTATGAGTATGAGAGTTACCCTTATCAAAACGGGTAACTCTCATCTTTTCAAGTAGATCAGTTCATACTTGGGCTTCTACACTATATTACTACTTGTCGCCGCCACATTTTCCTTCGCCGCACTTACCTTCTTTAGATGCTTTATCTGCACCGCATTTGGCTTCACCACATTTACCTTCTTTAGACGCCTTATCTGCGCCGCACTTGGCTTCACCACATTTACCTTCGGCAGATTTTTTCTCTCCGCCACATTTTCCTTCACCGCATTTACCTTCGGCATCTTTTGCATAATCTGCTAACTGATACCCGCTATTCATTTGCTTTGCCGCAAACGGGTTGGTATCTGCAATAGCTACTGAAGCCATTGAAGAAGCTAACATTGCCGCACTTAGAGCCGTCATCGCAGTATTTTTCATTGTATCGTCACCTTAAATTGTCAATTTGAAAGAGTAAATTTGGTCACGCCTTAACGACGCTACCTATAAGAGAAACAACAATACAAACTGTTACAACAATCTGAAAAAAAATAATTTCTCAATGTGTGTAACAAGGATAACTGCCGCACGTCTCACAAGCATGAAGCGGTCGATATGATTCCATATATCAAATCACTGCACTTGAATCACAAGTAGTATACGGAGCAAACCTTATGGTAGATTTTTTTAGCAGAATTCATCAATTACAGAATGCTATTGGGAATGCCTTAACACCATTAAACGGCCTGCCATCACTGGCTCTTCGCCTTTACCTAGTCCCCGTTTTCTGGATGGCGGGAAGCAGCAAAATGATGCACTTTGCAGATACCGCACAATGGTTTGGTAATAGTGATTGGGGACTTGGCCTACCCGCACCTTATTTAATGGCCTTTTTGGCCACCGCCGCCGAGGTAGTGGGAGCGATATTTCTACTAATAGGCTTCGCTACTCGGTGGATTTCTATCCCCTTGGCAATAACAATGATTGTCGCTGCAACCACCGTACATTGGAGCAATGGCTGGCAGGCCATCGCTGACGCCAGCGCCCCCTTTGCCAACGAGCGCGTTGCCGAATCGGTGGACAAGCTTGCGGCGGCTAGGTCACTACTTGAAACCCACGGCAATTACGATTGGCTTACCTCTAGCGGCAATTTTGTTGTACTAAATAACGGTATTGAGTTCTCAGTGACGTATTTACTCATGCTGCTAGCGCTATTGGTCATGGGTGGCGGTCGCTATGTCAGCGTTGACTATTGGCTTGGTCGCGCCACTGAAAAATGATGATTAATGCAAATAGAAAGACAACTGCTTGTTGCCTGCAAGCAGTGTGATCGGCGACACTAGAGGCCTAGCCATGATTTGGACCCCTCTGTGTCACTGTCTATTAGCGATCAAGATCTTATCACCCGCCTCAAAAAAGGTGATAACAACGCATTTAAGCACCTTATTAGCACCTATCACACCAAGCTGCTGATCGTTGCTAGAGCAATCGCTGGCGATGTGTTTGCAGAAGATGTAACACAGGAAGCCTGGAGCTCAATTTATAAGGCAATTGGTAAATTTGAAGGCCGGTCCAGCTTGTCTACATGGATGATACAAATAGTGAGCAATGAAGCCAAATCTCGCCTGCGAAAAGAAAAGCGTCACAGCAGCTTTGGCGACATTGACGAAGTGCGACCAGAAATTGCCGCTGAACATTTTGATGACAAGGGGCATTGGGTTAATCCACCCTCGCACTGGGACATCAATACACCAGAACTCATGCTGCAAGAGGATCAATTAAAACACTGTATTGAACACACATTAACCATATTACCGGAAAATCAAAAAGCGGTGTTTTTACTGCGTGATGTAGAACAGAACAGTTTGGAGCGAATAGCAGAGACGCTTTCGCTCAGTGAATCCAATGTCAGAGTGGTTTTACACCGGGCGAGATTACAGTTAATGAAAACGATTAACCATTATCAGGAGACGGGCGAATGCTAAATTGTAAGCAATTTACCGATCTTGCCAGTGACCATATAGACCAGCAGCACAGCGGTTGGAAACTCATTAAAATCCGCATGCATCTGATAATTTGTCGTCATTGCCGACGTTTTAATCGCCATCTTGACCGCAGCAGACAAACTGGGGCTGCATTAGCGCAGCAACTTTGGCGTACAGACAAAAACACCACCGAGAAGATCTTTTCACGACTTACTCAAGCCCCTCAAAACAGCGATGGCAACAAGCCACAAGACGAATAATCCCCGCCGCACTATTACGCGGCAGGTAAATAAACACGAAATTCTGCTCCCTCGCCCTCGCTGCCTTCCACCATAATTCGGCCGTCGTACTCATCAAGAATACGTCGGCAAATCGCCAAGCCTATGCCATTACCTTCGTATTCATGTTCAGCTTGGAGGCGTTCAAAAACACCAAATATCCGGTTGCGATACTGCCTCGCAATACCGATGCCATTGTCGCGAATATAAAACCCGACCTCGCCAGGATCACCGTCGGCCAAAGGCCCAATGACAATTTCAGGGGTGTTATTTACGGCGCTAAATTTGATGGCATTGCTAAGTATTTGCGACATCAATTTACTTGCCACCTCTAAAGGCAATCTTGACACTCCTAAGGGGCTGCGTTGCAATCTCACCCCAAGGCTTTCCACTGAATCAGCATTGTCCTCCAGCGCGCGCTCTAGTGCTGCATCCAATGAACTTGAATCATTATCACCCTTTGCCTTTAGCAGTGAATATTCGTGTAGATCATCTATCATTGACGTCGTTCTTTTTGCTGACGCCACCATCATTCCCAGCCATTTCGCCTCGTCTTCTGCCATTCTATCCATTAAACGGTCTGACAATAATTCACCAAATACCGCAATTGAACGCAGTGGCTCTTTAATATCTCGGGCGGTCACCATGGCGTATTGTTCAAGCGCCGCATTTGAGCGCTCTAGGGTTAGCTGATTCTGCTCTAAGAGTGTTTTCATCACTCGGGTTTCTGCGAGCTCTTCAGTACGCGCATCTACCCGCCGCTGTAAATCATTAGATAAGCGTTCAATTTCAGCCCTTTGCTTGGTATTTTCTGCTGCCTCATCACGCAACTTTTGATTTAAATCCAATAACTGTTGATTACTCGGTATCGCAAGTGCCTTAGGGATTAAGGGCCACACCACAATGGCAGTACCAACAGAGGCAATGGCGGTAATCAATTTTACAAAGCCACTTAGCCAATAAGCCCCATACCACACATTAAATATATTGATTAAATGGGTGGCACCACAGGCAAAGATAAAAATGGCAAACATCACAAAAATATAATTGAATTTTAAATCTTCTCGTTTGCGCACCAAATACACTAAGGCGATAGGGATAGTAAAATAAGACAGCGTGATTAAAACGTCACTTATCACATGCAAGCGAACAAGGTCATCATTCCATAGATAACAATGCCCGTGAGGCGGCATTTCTGGACCTAACAAAAAATTCATAACATCAGACATTTCTAATACTCGCTTATCACGCGCCTACCAAACCTAGCTTAGAGCCACATTTACCACCAACACAACAGGGCTTTATACTAAGACCTGTGGCCAATAAACACTGTGAATTTCACCTACAACAGCAAAGTCATCTTTAGATACTAGCTTAGCCTAGATACCATCTCCTCTCCCCAGCCCCATATCAACAATATTTAAGTAATGCCTTTTCCCCTCTGCCTCCGCTACACTATATGCCAACGCTTTAAATGAAATACTGACCCCATTAAAAATAATAATGCTGATAGGATGGCACCGCTCTTGCCCACATTAATCTTACGCTTGATACAGCAATTAACGCTCATTAGCCTAATCGCGATCCCTTCGCCAACCATAGCAGACCTTGCCAATACCAGCAGTTTGAGCACGATCCACCGCTCTTCAGCCTCTTTTCCTGATAGCAATCCCTACCAAGATACGGTGTTACAGGGTGATGGTTATGCCTTTATTAATGACAACGACAGCTTGCTGGATAATTTAAAACGAATTTATGACGAAGGGCTTGCCCTGCAAGCCAGCTCCCGCGGGCTTCTTGTTATCCCTGGTGATGAAGCCGAGTTGGTTTCTGAGTTGGAAAATGCCAACAACGACAAGACCAGTTTTAGCGCTGGTGGACACCTCGCCTTACTCACCCAACAGAAAGATTGGATTGTTGTTGCTGGCTCAGAATTTAATGGCAGTGGCGAATTTATATACGATGAAGATGATGCTACCCGCCTGCGTTTTGCAACAGTTTTAGGCCTATTTAACCTTGGTGAATTGCAATCTGCTGTTAATGTGTCGGCGTTATGGAAAAACTACCTTGGCATAAACCACCGTTTCTCGCTGCAAGCCTTTCCCAACACGGTAATAGGCATTACCGCAAAGCTACAGAGTATTAGCGTGATAGAACGCAGTATTTCTATTGAGGAATACGATGAGGACAAGCTGTTTGATCGCGGTCGCGATGTCGAAAGTAAGTTTCAGCTAAATGCCGATTTAGGCATTCAACATCAAATGGATAACTGGACTTTTGGGATTGATTTTAATGATATTTATCAGCAAGTGATAAAAGGGTCAGAGGGTACCCCATACCAGCAACGCACCCATATTAGCGGTGATGTACACTATTTGCAGGAATGGGGGCGACTCGGCTTGCATGCTGACATTACTCCTCAAAATGGTTTTGGTGAGCTGGCTTCACGCAGAGCCTACGGTGTTAACGCCTTGCTGCCTTTCAGCGAAAAACTTAATATCCTACTGGGTTACACATGGCTAGATAGCCACAAGGACTCCGATTTACCCACTGCCGGGCTTTACTACCATTTAGGTGACATGCTGAGGATTGAGGCCCAAGTTAGCTACGCAGGGCCTCGTGAGTTCGGTGGTGGCGTTAGCCTGCAGCTGCCACTTTAGTTCTTGTGTTACCCGTCGGTTGGTGCCGAATGTTTCTCTGGCACAAAAGACATCGCGTGCTCACTCAAGGCCGTAATGGTAAGCGACGGATTAACGCCTAAATTAGACGACAATGTCGAGCCATCGCAAACCAGCATATTTTTATAGCCAAATACTCGGCTCTGCACATCTACCACACCGTCATCAGCACTGCGCCCCATTCCCGCACCACCCATGCAATGAGCAGTAGCCGGTATATTAAAGAGCACTTCGGTTATTAACGTTCCCGCCATGCCACCCAAACGTCGTGCTGCTTTCAGGGCAAATTCACTCGCCTCGGGGATGTGGGCGGGAATCTTGGGCCCAAAGCTCACCATGCGCTTATTAAATGGCCAGTACCAGCGACGCTTATATAGCATGTCGATGTGCCCATCCAAAGTTTGCATACACAGCAAAATAACCGTCTGCTTTGCCAAGCCGAAGGGGATTAATGCGCCAAGCGCTTTCTTGGGATTACGCACCAATAAACGCAACATGGTATAAATCCAGGTGATGATTCGCCGCCAGTCCGTTCTGCCTCTAATCATAGCGGTAACCAGCAATCCCATGGCATCGGAGCCACGAGGATAACGGGTTGCTTCAATATGGGTTTTATCATCAAGATAGATGCCAGAGCCAATCGCGATGCCGGCATCCATATTGTCTTCATTAGGTAAACGCACACCAATTAAGGACTCTGCGTTTGTTCTGACTCGTCGGCCCAGTTGCTGAGAAATATTGGGCAGCGACTTTTTATCTCGAAGTTTAAATAATAAGTCCTGTGTACCTAGTGACGAACCGGCAAAAACAAGTGATTTAACACGCCAGCGACGTTTGTTTCGGAACAGCAACGAGGTACTAGACACCGTGGTGACTTCATAGCCATCTTCGCCATCCGCCTTATTATTGAGTGGCACCACATCAATAACCCGGGTCTCAGAAAACACCTCCGCGCCTTGTTTTTCAGCCAAGTATAGATAGTTTTTGTCGAGGCTATTCTTGGCATTGTAACGACACCCAACCATGCAACCACCACAAGCAATACAGCTGTTGCGGTCTGGGCCTTCACCATCAAAATAAGGATCTGGATAAGAGCTTCCCGGCGTATCGCCCTCCTTGCCAAAAAATACGCCCACTTGGGTTTTATAAAATGTATCTCCACAACCCCAATCGTCAGCGGCCTCTTTTAAAAGGTGGTCGGCGGGGCCAAGAATACGATTTTCGGTGACACCCAACATCTTCTGAGCCGTCGCGTAATGAGCGGGCATTTCAGCCACCCAATCCTTAAGACCGGCCCAGCTGCCCTGCTCCCATATTTCAGTCTTAGGGACTAATAAGGTATTTGCGTAGGTTATTGAACCACCACCCACTGCGTTGCCATGCAGGATTAATACATGTTTGAACCATTTGATATTAAAAAAACCTTTTAAGCCAAGCATTGGCCGCCACAACCAGCGATGAAAGTGCCAGTTTGAGCGGGGGTAGGTCTCAGCACTCCAACGCTTACCCATTTCCATCACTGCAACGCTGTAGCCTTTTTGCGTCAAGCGGTAGGCCGACACAGAGCCACCAAAACCTGAGCCAACAACCAAATAATCAACATCGTATTTCACGTTCGAAAGCACCTTTTTAAGCGCCAACACATAGCGCAACACAATTTGACAACAGAGCATGTCACTTTACATCTGACATCAACTCATGTCAAAATTTCTATATGTCAGAGCTAAATAATGAAAACACCCGTCATCAAGGGCCAAAATCCCCACAAGTATCACGCCGCTACCGTGGTAGCAGTGGCGATCAGCGCCGCAACGAACGCTACGAACAATTGCTCAATGCGGGCTTAAACGTGATTGGTAGCCAGGGTTATGCCGCAGCCAGTGTGCGCAGTATTTGCGCTGAAGCAGGCTTAACAGAACGCTATTTTTATGAGTCTTTCGCCAATCGTGAGGCATTATTAGCTGAGGTTTATCAAACCCAAACTCGTTTTCTAAAGGGACGAATGTTGGCGGCGTTTGAGCGCTCAGAACGGAACACCAGTGCCTTTTCTCGGGCTGGCTTAAAAGCCTTTTACGACACCCTTTATGAAAACCCGAATGTTGCCAGACTATTATTATTTGAAGTGCTGGGTGTCAGCGACACCATTGATTTGCTCTACTACGAAGCCATGGAAGAATTTGCGGTATTAATACGCACCTTGGCGGAATCGCTTGGTCTAGCAGATATTTCTGAGGTGCCAAACCAAGGTATGGTCTACGCAGGATTAGTGGGCGCCGTATTACAAATTGCCCGCCGCTGGGCGCTAACCAATTACAGTGAGCCAGTGGATAATGTTATCGAAAGCAGTTTATTTTTATTTGTTGCCGCCACCAACTACAGCGCCACACGCAGCTAACTATGATTGCTATTCCAATACGAGCTGAGAGCCAACTGACTCAAGCTCGGCTTTGTGCTGCTGCCATTCAGGCATCGCCTCCGCCATTAAGGCGTAAAACCGAGGGCTATGATTGAATTCTTGTAAATGGCACAGCTCATGAACTATCACATAATCAATGCAGCACTGCTTAGCTTTTATCAAATGTGTATTTAAGCAAATACGGCCATCGGCAGAGCAGCTCCCCCAGCGCGACCGCATCCGCCTAAGCCGTAATTGCGGTACGTCTTCCACCCACGGTAATCGCGCTGCCCAAAAACTTAATCTTTCACCAAAAATCACTTTCGCCTGCTGCAAATACCAACGCTGTAAGGCCTCTTTCACCTTGGTGCTCGTCTCTGCATTACCACTGATATGCAATATACCCTCGGCCATTGTTACAGCAGCTCGCCCCGCATTTACCGCAATAGCCAATACTAGTGGCTCCCCCATAAAATCATGGCGTTGACCGTGCTCGTAGCACGGCGCCGAAGCCCGCTGCAAACAATGCCAGTGCTGGCGTTCATATATCCAATCTCGGTGGCGGTGCAACATATCTTCGATGTCTACGGCCCGCGTCGTGAAAGGCGCCCGCAACACCACGCCTGCTGGCCCAACCTGAAGGCTCAACTTACGCCGCCGCCGGCGACTTCGAATAATGGTAATGGGGATGGTTTTATCTCGACACTGCAAGTATTGCTGACTTTGCAATTCCGCAGCGCGTTTAGATTTGAACTTCGTTAACATGGCCATCACTATGTGGATATAGGCGGTAACATGAACTGCCTTCTGCGGCAGACTTCCTCACAAATGCGGGGGAAATTCACAACTGAAGATCGCACCGCCATCTGGATTCGCAACAAAACGAATATCGCCACCGTGTCCCTGCATAATGGATTTTGACACCGACAAACCGATACCCATACCCCCCTCTTTAGAAGTCACAAAAGGGCTGAACAATTGCTCTTCGATTTCTGGCGCCAAGCCTTCGCCAAAATCTTTTACTTTAAAGCAAACCATTCCATTGTCTTGATAAGTACTGAGCTCTACCGGGTTTTTCTGGCCCGCTTTGGCGGTCGACTCCATAGCGTTGCGAATCAAGTTCAAAGCGACTTGTTGCAGCTGTACTTCATCGGCCATGATTTTTGGTAGATCCTCGGTTTTGGTCATGTTTACTGAAATCGCATTCACCCGAGAATCAACCTCGGCAAGCGCCAGCACGTCTTCCAAAACTTCATTTAAATCTAAAACTTCCCGTCCACCTGACGGTTTTTTCACATAGCTGCGCATACGCTGAATAACTGCCGCGGCACGCTCGGCCTGAATCGTAATTTTGCCCAGCACCTCATCCATTTTCAGACGGCGGTCATCAGGTAGGTCAGCCAATAATCGCTGAGCTACACGAGCATAATTAGTGACAGCGGTCAGAGGCTGGTTTACCTCGTGAGCGATTCCCGCCGCCATTTCACCGCCAGTACTAAGCCGCTCTATATGCGCTAGATGCTGCCGCTGGCTATCCATTTCTTCCCGAGCTTGCTCCAGAGCATGCTGGTTTTGCAACCACTCGCTAATGTCTCGTAATACCAATACCGCACCGCCTTCGGCACGTGGCGTTGCATTTAATGCCACCGGCGCTAAGCGCCCTTGCCGCGTACTGATACTGACGTGCTCTTTACGCAGGCCCACGCCACCCTCGCACAATAATGCGAAAGATTGATTTAAGGCCTGATCATTAGGAAATAATTGCAGCTGGGAGAATAGCTCACCGATACAATCCCCCGCGGCCCAGCCGGTCAATGCCGCAGCCTGAGAGTTCATGGAGGTTACTCGGCCCTCTACATCCAAGCCCACAATCCCTTCATCAACCGCGTTTAGAATTTGCTGATTTTCATCTTCAAGTTCAATATTCCGACGTGCTAAAGCGCGCTCAAGGCGCTGGATTTTAATATGGGTTCGCACCCTGGCCAGCACTTCATCGGTCTGAAAAGGTTTAGCAATATAATCCACACCACCAATGGCCAAGCCATGTACTTTAGACTGACTATCGGTGAGAGCCGACAAAAATATCACCGCAATATCTGCCGTATCAGGATCTGCTTTAAGGCGTTCACAAACCTCAAAACCATCCATGCCTGGCATCATGACATCAAGTAGGATTAAGGCTGGGCGAGCCCGCTTTGCGGTATACAGTGCCGATTCACCGTCACGAGCTGCCAGTAAGCGGTAACCACTGCCTTCAAGTGTTTTAAACAGTACTTGTAGGTTTGTTGGGTTATCGTCAACCAATAATACTTGTTCACTACTGGTATCAGACATCGTTTAACGCTGCCTCATTCGTAGCTTGGACCAGTAATCGCGCCAGCTTCTCAAAATCAAATTCTCTCAAGTACTCTTCGGCCTCATCAACAAACCCCTCGCATTCAGGAGCCCGGCTACGTATTTGTTGCAGTAACTCACGAAGCGAGGTTACATCACCAACATCAACAGCGGCGCTCAAATCCTGTAAATCCTGTTCTTTAGGCAAGATAAAATTGCTTAATGGGGCCGCCTTAGAAACAACAGCCTGATGCGTATTTTCACCCTGTTGAGAAGGTAGGTCACAGGTCTCTGCCACGACTTTTAGTAAATCGCCAATACTGATTGGTTTTGGCAAAAAGCCGTCGCAACCAACCTGTACGGCTTCTTCCATCATATCCTCATCTGTTGTCGCAGATGCCATAATAATGGCGACATCGCTCATCCCCATTTCTTGTTTAATCACCCGAGTTGCTTCCATGCCGTCCATACCCGGCATGCGTAAATCCATTAAAACTAATTGCGCAGGTCGCTGTTTTAAATGTGCTATTACCTCTAAGCCATTCACTGCTTCTCGCACATCGGTAGTCACATCCTCAAGCATACTCAGTAATAAATGACGATTCACTGCAACATCATCGGCAACAATAATCGCTGGGTTCTGGCCAACCCCGCTCACCAGTTCAGCAACCGCAGGCTCTTGCACCTCTTCCATCAGCTCGCCAGCTATTGAATCGACTTCCACGTCTAGTAAGGGCACATCAAAATAGAAGCAAGCACCTTGTCCAAACTCACTACTAACATTCAAGCTTCCACCCATAGCCTCAACTAAACGGCGACAAATAGATAAGCCCAGCCCAGTACCTTTGCCATCTTGTGGATTAACCTGGCGGAAGGGCTCAAAGACATCACGCAACTTTTCTTGAGGAATGCCCATGCCGCTATCGGTAACGGAAAACATAAGTTGCTTGGTTTCAAGATTGGCATGTAGTTTTAATACCACACTGCCCACACTGGTAAATTTCACTGCATTATCGAGAAGATTAACCAAGACCTGACGCAACTTCACTTCATCAATTTGCACTTCGTCAGGTAAATCTGACGCTCGCTCAACAAGGAATTCTAGGCCCTTGGACTTTGCCCTGTGGGCAACAATATCACTAACATTTGACACAATATCGTCAAGTTTATTAGGACGACTAACAATATCTATATTGCCACTTTCAATCTTGGCCAAATCCAATACGTCATTGATCAGAGTCAATAAATGCTTGCCGCAACTCTCTATCGCTCGTAAATATTCTTGGCTACCGGTGGGGATGCCTTTATCGCGCTGTAATAGTTGCGCATATCCAAGCACACCATTTAATGGCGTGCGAAGCTCATGGCTAACACTGGACAGAAATTGGCTTTTTGCATGTAAGGCATCTTCCGCCGCGATACGCGCATTCACCAGCTCCTGCTCAATACGCTTGCGCTCAGTAACATCTGTCATGATACCCATGGCGCGTATTGGCTTGTCATTCTGGTCATTTTCGACAACATCGCCACGGCTGTATATCCAGCGGAAATTGCCTGCCCTGTCCTTCACCCGAAACTCGACACTATTGCCGGTGGCCAAGCCAAGCCAGCTATCTACGGCAGAGGCAATAATCTGCATATCATCGCCGTGCGCAATTTCCTTAAATGCACCAACGGGATAAGGCTTAGCGGGAGCATGGTAGCCAAGCATTCTAAAAAAGCTCTCGCCCACGGTCACTAAGCCCGTTTGCAAATCCAAATCCCAGAGATGGTTTTGAGCCGCATCCAACGCTAACTGAAAGCGTCGCTCACTAAGCTTTAAAGCGCGTTCAGTCTCGGTACGCTTTTCCACCATAAAGTTGGCGTCTTCCGCTAAGCGCTGAAACTCGGCAAAGGGCAGACGCTCAATATTAATGGCGGTTGAACGCTTACTCGCATCGGCAAAGAATTGCTGAAAGATATGAAAACCACCGGCACTTCGTCTCGCCAACCAGCGTGCTGCGATGGTCGAAAATATCATTAATACAAAAGCGATAACCACAATAAAGCGGACATGCTCTTTGACACGCTCTTGCAGTGCGGCACGCTCGTCGCCTAATTTGACATTAAGCTCATCGAGAAACACCCCAGACCCGATGACCCAGCCCCAAGGTTCAAAGCGACGAATATAGGAGATCACCGGCTTTTTCTGGCCATCGCGATCCAGCCAACTTAATTCGGTAAACAGGCTGTGATCTTCACCACCCACTCTGGCGCTTACCCCAACAATATCTGGCATCAGCAGGCCAACATTACTAGGGTCGTAGGCATTCACTAATTGTCGACCATCTTTATCAACAACAAATAAAATAGAGTTATCGGGATCAATGGGAACGGCTGCGATTCGTTCGATAACCTCTCGTTTAAGCCGATTCAACTCATCGCTTAAATAAATACTGGCACCAATATAAATATTCAGCGGCTTATAATAATAAACAAAACTGAAATTGCGCTCAGTGGCAATACGGCTGTCCGGATCCGTAAAACGGTATTCGACAAAATCGTATTTTTTATCTTGTAAAGCTGATGCGATCTGTGACGAAAAGGCGTTGACAGTCGCATCATCAGTCATTCTTTTGTCAGCAGTAGGGTTCATTGGCGGCAGTAATGCTCGACCATTCTCGTCAAATAGAAAGAAAAAGCCTTTATTATTTAAAAATCGCAGCGATCCCATGGTTGCGCGCAAGCGGGTAAGGCGCTCAGCGTTACTCTCACCGACAAATTCCTTGCGGGTATCCTCTATCAAGGAGATACCTACAGCGACCTGCTGGCGTAAGTCGTTATAGAGCTGACGATTGAGCTGAGTATGTTTAAAATCTAAATATTCAACGGCTTTGGCCACTTCACGACGCAGTAATTCACGCCGCGATTCGACGTAACTATCCCGCCACGCCTCACTTTGCTGCGTGTAACGCTCATATTCTTTAGCAATCCAGATATAGCCGAATATCGCCAAAGGAATCGCCGATAATGCGACTAGGCTCAGGAGATATATCTGTACTAAACTGCGCTTAGTTCGCATGCGCAACCCTTATTGTGTTTAGCAATCGCGATGTCGCGTTGCAGCTTAATAGGCGAAAGCTTATCCAGTCTTGACGCTTATCGCCAGTATCTATCAATTAAATCATAGATTAGACGTGCCAATAACGTGTATTTTCATGGTAGCCTAATCACATCCACAAACGGTAATGGCAAGGACGTAACAATGACTACAGAAGCGACGGTGTATCTCGTTGAAGATGACGAAGCCGTACGAGACTCTCTGCAAATGGTATTAGAGTCAGTTGGCCACAAAGTAGCCAGCTATTCACGAGCCGATTCATTCTTAGAAGAATACTCGCCAGAGATGGCTGGATGCATGGTCTTAGACATTCGCATGCCAGGTATGAACGGCATGGAGCTTCAGCGCCAACTCAATACCCGTAATTCTATTTTGCCGATTATCTTTGTTACCGGTCACGGTGATGTCCCCATGGCGGTAGATGCCATGCAGCGTGGCGCCGTAGATTTTGTGCAAAAGCCCTACCGTGAAGAAGAGCTATTGGGGAAAATCCAACAAGCCATCGCGGCTGATGCAGAAAATCGCGCAGACTTAGAAGAAAAACATAAAATTCGCGGCAAGCTCACCGAGCTTACACCCCGCGAGAGCCAAGTCATGGAGCTAATGATAGAAGGCAAGGCGAACAAGGTTATTGCCTACGACTTGGATATTAGCCAAAGAACTGTAGAAATTCACCGCGCCCGCGTTATGGAAAAAATGGGCGTACGCTCATTGGCACATTTGGTTCGCATGGTGATGGCAGCCCAAGACACTAGCAACTAGCAAGCTACAACTAAGAAGATTGACTGCCCAGCAAGGCATCCACCGTCTGCAGGGCAGTTATCAATCCTTTTATAGGTAGCTGCATTCCGCGAAAAGATTCTTCTGCCATGGGCGCAATGCCACTGGCATTAGGTAATGGCTGTTTCTGATCAATTAAAAACTGCATTCTGGGAATAAAGATAAACTGCAGCCACTGGCTAAAGGTGAGTGTGTCTACCGCAAAAGGCTGCTCACTTCTCAAAGCTTCTGGCGGCGGCGCCTGTAAATCCCAGCAACCTATACTGCGCAGCTCCGCCTCAATATCCATTAACACTGCCGCCACTTTGTACGTCTTATTCATAGGTCTATCCAGATTTTCTTTGCCTAGGGCCCTACTCTAATATTTGTCGATAAGGCGGCATTGATGCCAACATTTTTCGACCGTAGTGACGGGTGACTATACGCCTATCCAATATTGTAATTCGGCCGGTGTCAGATTCACTCCGAAGTAAACGGCCACTTGCCTGTATCAATTTAACCGCCGCGTCCGGCACCGTAATATCCATAAACGGGTTGCCATTATTGCGGCTAATCCACTCCGCCAAGGCCTCTTCTACAGGGTCTTCAGGCACCGCGAAGGGGATTTTTGCGATCAGAACATGCGAGCAATATTTGCCCGGCAAATCCACACCTTCGGCAAAGCTTGCCAAACCAAATATGACACTACCCTTCCCCTCATCCAATCGCTTTCGATGCTGAGTCAGTATCTCATGCTTGGGTAGGTCATCCTGCGCGAGAATCCGTCCCTGCCATTGCGCAGGCATATTGTCTCGCACTGCACGCAACTGCTTACGAGACGAAAACAACACTAAATTTCCCGCATCGGGCGACATAAGCTCTGGCAGCATTTCAATTAATGCCGCTGTATGCCCCTCTGCATCACCGGCATCACAGGGCATCGCGGGCACATATAGCTCACCGGCTTCCGCATGCTGAAAAGGGCTGGGCACCACCTCAAAGCTAGCATCACTGTCGAGACCGGCGCGCATACTAAACCGTTTAAAACTTCCCAGCGCGGTGAGGGTTGCCGATGTCAGCACCGCACCATAGCATCTTGACCACAATGCGCTTTTTAGGGCGTGGGCAGCAAGAATCGGGCTAGCGTTTAACTCAATATCAAACAAGCCCTGCCCCGACTCTGTCAGCGCCACCCAACGCGCGTTGGGAGGCCGTTCTTTTGAGACATCACTGGCATAGGACCGCCACAGCACGCAGGCACTCTCAGCCCTAAAGCGCGCCGAAGACACCGTTGCCAGCCACTGCTCTGTC
Source organism: Zhongshania aliphaticivorans (assembly GCF_902705875.1). NCBI lineage: Bacteria > Pseudomonadati > Pseudomonadota > Gammaproteobacteria > Cellvibrionales > Spongiibacteraceae > Zhongshania > Zhongshania aliphaticivorans. The sequence goes on from NZ_CACSIK010000003.1 coordinate 110,265, forward strand.
ACTTCACGGCTCGCCATCAGTTGATTGCCGTCTAAATCGTCCTGAAAGGTATCAATCAGGCGCTCAGACTGCTGAATAATACCGTTAAACCCTTCTGCCATTCCCCTAGCGTGGGCAGCTAACTCTGCTGGCACCACCCCATCCGGAAAGCGCACACTCTTGCCTCCCTGTCGATCTTCAGCGTTTTCAAGCAAACTTTCGAGTATCGGCCGCAGTGGCACCAAACCCCGCCGCACGGCGATTAATTGGGTTAATAAACTTTCTAACTGTAATCGCGCACTCACATCCATTGCCGGCACGGCGATCATCGCATTTATTGCCCGCTCAATTTGCTCCAACCAACGTTCAGTGGCTGCCAGACGGAAATTGGCGCTGAAATGGTTTATGACTTTATCAGGAAGGTGGTGGGCTTCATCGAAGATATAAATACACTCTTCTGGTGGCGGCAATATAGCGCCGCCTCCCAAGGCGAGATCAGCCAATACCAAATCGTGATTTGCCACTATCACGTCCGCCTGAGTTAAGGACTCTCTGGCCTTAAAAAAACTACATTGCTTTACATGACTACAGCGGCGGCCAGTACACTGTGCATGATCCGTAGTCACCCGCGTCCATTTATCATCGGCAATAACGGTATCCCAATCGTCGCGATCACCGGCCCATTTACCCACGGCCATTTTCTGCGCAAAATCGGTATACAGGGATAAGCTGTCTGCGTCTGGCGCAGCCATATGTTCATCCACATATAATGGCAATACTTTAGCATCGGCCCCTGACAGCAGCTGGTCTAACTTTGACAGGCAGATATAACGTCGCCGCCCCTTAGACAAACTCACCGTAAATTGCAGACCACTATTGGTAAGAATATCAGGAAGGTCGCGATAGATAATTTGTTCTTGAAGCGCCACCGTTGCCGTTGATATTACCAAGGTCTTATTTGTTTGCTGGGCCACTGGAATAGCTGCAACTGCATAAGCCAAAGTTTTACCTGTGCCCGTGCCAGCCTCAACCACACAAAGATGATCGCCACCGCCACGCTGAAACTCTTGATTGCGTTTGATGCCGCCCAAGACCCTAGCGATATGCGCAATCATTAACCGCTGCCCATAGCGCGGGCGCAGCTTTTTAACATCTAAAAATTGTCTATACGCGTCTTGAATCGCCTTTTTCAGTGCATCAGTGAGCACTTATATCGCCTCTTCAACGACCCGCAGATCCCGACTACGCAACTGATTACACACGGGATTAGCATATATTTGCATCGCCTTGATGCGGAATTCTTGAGGTATTTGAGCAAACCGTTGCTCAAAATTTAGCCTGTCCTGCTCGGTAATCTCCGGCACGGTTAATTCCTGCCACCGGTCATCATTGTATAAACTCGTATAAGCCAAAACATTGCTTGCATGCAGGTAGTATTGATCAATGATGGCATCATCAAGCTTTGCCGCCACCATCGCAGCATCTGAAAACTCTCCGCTTAAAGGCGCACCAAAGGTGACATGCACATCGCCTTTATTGCCCAAAATCCCCACCGCAATGCTTTTCAAGTCTTCGTGTTCGGCTTTGAGATAAGCACCATCGCGTTCAACATGCACCAGCTCTTGGGCTTTGGCCGCATCTAAGGGATCCCACTCATAGGAAATCGACACCGGCACAATATTCAACTTATTGATGTAATCAGAAAAACTTTCATCGGGTTTCTTCTGAGCCATGCCGATCATTTTTATTATTGCAGCTTCGGTAGCATCGTTACCGTCTTTCGCCCGCCCCTCACGCTGAGCAATCCAAATTGAACTGCGCTCTTCCAGCAGGGAAAATCGAATATAGCTCGACAGCTGCTTAAATGCTGCCAACATCTGCCGAGGACCCCGCGCAGAACGACGCACAATAAAGCTTTTGTTAAGACGCATAAGATCTGCGGCAAAGGGTTTGGATAACAAGTTGTCGCCAATGGCAATGCGCACAGTATCTCGATCTTGATGGTACAAGGCGTAATTTACAAATGCGGGATCAAGGGCAATATCACGGTGATTACTGATAAATAAATACGGAGAATCGGCAGCCAACTCATCCAGCCCAAGAACGTTGAAACTGCAGGTGTGATCTTCAATCATCGCGTCCATATAACGCTTGATAACAATCTGAAAATCCCCCACGCTGCTAATACCGTTAAGCTCTCGGCCCAAATACCAGCGAACGAATGGACGAACCAACCATGGCAGATAGCGATTGAGCTTAGGAAGGCGCAGATTCGCGACCACATTTAGCAGTTCTGGATCAACCAGTAACTTAGCTAAAACCGGCGCAACTTCGTCGTCGTGGTACGGCCGGATATCAGCAAAGTCATCCATCGGCATATGCTCTCAACAAGATAAAGGGGCGTACAATAAAGGATTCACTGGCAATCGTCATCTGCCAAGCACTAACACCGGCACAAAAAGTGCAATCTAAATAGGGTTAACTAACAGGCCACGCCAGCTAAAATAGTGGTGCCTTATGATTCTGATTAAGGCCAAAATCACCCAGATATTGTTATTCAACGCGGTAGCGTTAACAATATCAGCAAGAAGCCTCGGCGCGACAAGGTTTCATATTTAGATGCCTTCACAATTGAGCTGCGCGCCAGCCAGTAATCAGAGCGAGTAAGCAATGTCTCGACGAAAAGATGTAATCGAACAAGAGTTGGCCAACGCCGAGAGCTACGACCAGTGGAAAGCTGCAGCAATACGCAGTGACGAGAAACGGGGCTTAGACTACTGGAAAAGTGTCGACCGCAGTGGTTTATACGATTTCAAATCCATCCGCCTACGCTTAGACCGACTTCGATCACTTCGCGCTAGCGGAGACAATCAAGGCCTTTTATTTTCCCTAAACGAAGGCATTCACGGCAATATGGGCGGAATGGGGAGCGCCAATCTCTACAAAAAAGCGCGCTTTGGAACAAAACAGCTCATTGTTGAATATATAGAAGAAATAGGTTCAGCACTGCTACACCTTGCCAGCGATAAAGCCGAAGACATTCCACTAGAAGAACGCTTCGAGTTTTTTCAGCGCGCCAGTCATTGCTTTGGTCGCTCGGCATTAATGCTAAGCGGTTCTGGCACACTGCTTTATTTCCACCTCGGCGTCGTAAAAGCCTTATGGGAACAACAGCTACTCCCTCCCATTCTGTCAGGCTCTAGCGGTGGAGCATTAATCTCTGCGCTGGTTGGCACCCATACTCGCGCTGACCTCGCTAAAATATTTGCCCCCGAGTATATCCGCATAGAAGTTGAGCGAGATGCAGGCTTATTCTCTGGCTTTAATATATTCAAACCCAATGTCATACCGCAAAAAGTCGTTGAAGAGCTTCACGAACGCCTAATACCCGACCTCACCTTTCAGGAAGCTTATGAGCTCACAGGGCTACAAATTAATGTCTCGGTAGCACCGGCCGAAAAACACCAAACATCTCGATTACTCAACGCGGTTGCCTCACCCAACGTCTTGATTCGTGAAGCGGTAAAGGCGTCTTGCGCTTTCCCTGGCGCCTTTCCCCCGGTCACCCTAGCTGCCAAAAATCAGCGTGGCGAACGCCAACCGTATCTGGCTTCTCGCAAATGGATTGACGGCTCAGTGAGTAACGATATGCCCATCAAACGCGTGGCGCGTTTATATGGCGTTAATCACTTTATTGTCAGCCAAACCAACCCCATTGCCCTGCCCTTTATTTCTGAATCTAAAGACCAGCAAGGCTGGGGCATTATCAAACACGCGATGCGCAACACAACCCGCGAATGGCTATTAGCAGGCACCAAACTCATCGCCAAGCCTGTTGGCCTCAACCCCAGCCTTAGTAAAGTTGTTAACATGACGAGCTCGGTGCTTGCCCAAACCTATACCGGCGACATCAATATTTTGCCGCCACGTCGCCTCCACAATCCCATGGGTTTACTCTCTGAGCGCTCTACCGAAGAAATCATGCAGATGATTAAAGACGGTGAGCGCGCATGCTGGCCCCACATAGAAACAATTCGCCTACAAACTAGCGTTAGTCACGTCCTTGATCGTATATTAAGAGACATGGAGCTACGCCTGATTAACGACTCAAAACAAACCCGAAGAAAATCGTAACGGAAGCAATGCAATGACTCACCAGCAAAGTACCTTTAGCAGCCGCTCAGGATGCCGAATATATACACAAAACTGGCAACCGGTAGGCACGCCAAAAGGCGTATTAATTCTGGTACATGGACTGGCCGAACACAGCAACCGCTACGTGGGCATTGCCCAATTCTTCACCCAACAAGGCTACGCAGTTTATGCTTTAGATCACGAGGGGCACGGCCACTCTCAAGGCCTTCGCGGCTATATCAATCATTTCGATGATTTTCTAGACACGCTAAATCAATATTGCGATGACGTGGCTAAATTGCACCCAGACCAAAAACTATTTTTAATCGGCCACAGCATGGGCGGCGTCATTGCCACCGCCTACCTTTTGCAACACCAACAAAAAATAGCTGGCTGTATATTATCTGGTGCAGCCTTATCGGCCAGCGAATTACTTAACCCCGTCACAAAAATAGTACTTCGCGTCCTTTCCGCGCTATTCCCCAAACTTCCCATGCTGCAATTAGAAGCCAATGACGTCTGCCATGATCCCGAGGTTGTTGAAGCTTATCGCAATGATCCACGGGTATTCACTGGCAAAATCAGGGCGCGACTGGTGAATGAAATTTTACGCACGGGCGATCACGCCCTAAAAAATGCTGCCGACATCACCATCCCTATGCTCATCCTTCACGGCGGCGATGACAAAATGGCACCACCCAGCGGCTCCGAAAAACTCTATGCTGGAATTTCATCCAAGGATAAAACGCTTACTATTTACCCCGGCCTCTACCATGAAATTTTTCTTGAGCCTCAAAAACTTGAAATTTATGCAGAAATACATGAGTGGTTGGAACAAAAATTGTAATTGCAAATCGGTAATAGAAGGACCGAACACAAATAAGCGCCAATAAAATCAAAAGTGGCTCAGCACTCAAGGAATAGCACCATGCAGGAAACCAGCAATAATCCGTGGCCCAGCGACATAGATGGACCCATTGTTTTTATCGTTGACAGTATTAGCCGAACAGAAAAATACCTTTTAGAAAAAGCGATACGCGATAATCAGCCCAAGGGAGCAAGCTTTCATATTGCCCAACGCCAATTGCGACAAACGTCCAATCGTAAACGGCGTGCAAGTTCACTCTTGCTTGAACTAACCAAGTCCAATGACAATCCCTACTTTGTGCCATTACGCATTTGCTGGCAAACCAGAACCCAGGAAGGTAATCACGGCGTCTCTCTGCGAGATTTAATAACCGGCAATAGAGAATACCCCAGCCCTTTCCAGCAAAAAATCCGTCTGCGCAAAGACCGCAACAGTTACAGCATCAGCATTGGCCTTGGTGCCACACTAAGCCAATTGAAAGAAGCTTGCGCCCAACACGCCCATAAACACGGCAGCAATCAAGACCTTGTCAAATTTATTGATCGCTCTGCATTTTTGGCCCTTGAAAAAACGGAACGCCTTACCAAAGGCGCGCGCTATAAAATTCCACAACTGCTCAGCGACGAGGTCATTCGCAAACCCGCAGTGATCGAAGCCCTGTCCAAAATAAGCGAGTCTAGCGGCCGCTCAATGGACAGCTTAATCAAAGAAGCAAAACTCTGCCTCAATGAAATGTCGGCAAAACCTAATATGCTCGGCACCGATATGGCAGCCGCATTAGGCCGCTTTATGTACACCCGAGGATTCGATAAAAACATCGATTTTGCAGAAGGTGATATTGACCGCATCCGCAAACTTCTTAAGGAAAAGCCGGTCGCCTTCCTATTTACCCACAAGTCACACATGGATGGTTTTTTGTTAATGACCATCTTTCACGACCAAAACTTAACCCCGCTGCACCTTTTTGGTGGCATCAATATGAATATGCCGGGTATTGGGCCAATACTTCGGCGCGCCGGTGGTATTTTTATTCGCCGCAGCTTTCAAAATGATCCGGTTTACAAGGTGATTTTCAAAAACTATATCGACTACCTTGGCGAAAAACGCTTCCCCCTAATGTGGGCACTGGAAGGGACTCGTTCACGCACAGGGAAATTAATGCCGCCTCGCTACGGCTTAATCAACTACGTCGTTAGCGCTCATATGCGCGACGATGCACCCGACTTAATCCTCATGCCGGTTTCCATCACTTATGATCAAGTACCTGAGGTTGCCGACTACGATGCATTACAAGCGGGCGGTAAAAAACGCCCCGAGTCTACCTCATGGTTTATGGAATACATCAGCGGCCTGAAAAACCCCCATGGCAAAATCCATGTGCGCTTTGGTGAAGGCGTCCCCATTAGCGAATATATCGATCACAACAACCGAACCCCGCAAACGCGAAATATTCAAAAAATTGCCTTTGAACTTGCCGTGGATGCCAACAACGCCACCCCGATCACCGTAAACTCACTCATCTGCTACGTCGTGCTTGAACATGGCCACAAGGCCATCACTTTCAGTGAATTAAACACCGACATAAACGAATTACTAAGCCTGATTAAACTACTAAATTTTTCCGCTACCGAAGACGTTCGCAACCTAGACGAAGCCGGTATTAGAAAATGCCTAGAAGAACTCGGAACCACCGGTGTCATAGACATATTCAATGACGGTATTGAATCGGTATACATGCTACCTAGCGGTGGTGGCCGCACCGCCGCTTATTATCGCAACGGCCTAATCCACTTTTTCATCACCAGCGCCATCGCCGATATGGCACTATTGGCCGTGAGTGAAACCGGCGATGAAGCTATCGCTCAGTTTCATAACGAAGCATTAAAGCTGCGGGACATGTTTAAATACGAGTTTTTCTTTGAAGGCTCTAGCGCCTTTATTGTTCTGCTAGAAAAAGAGCTGGAATTACGCGCTCCCAATTGGCGCGACAGCGTGAGACAGGGCAGCAAACCAACTCGGAAGTTGTTAGCCGGCATCACCCCCATTCTTGGTCACGGTACACTTCGGCCCTTCTTAGAAGCCTATCTGGTACTCGCCCGCGCACTGAGAATGCAGGCTGTTGGTGAAGTAAGCGATCCAAAAGCACTCATCAATCATGCCCTAACACTTGGCAAACAGCGGGTATTACAAAAACGTATCCATTGTGAAGAGTCAGTATCTGGCAGCTACTTTGAAAATGCGATAAAGATTGCAGAAAGCTTAGACTTACTCAAAGCCGGCGATGATGCCGTAGCAGGTCGCCAACGCTGGCTTGAAGACCTCAGAGAAACGTCTGCAAACGTGCGGTTTTTAGCCTCAATGGCTGACGCCAAACGTTTGCAGGTCCGCACTCAACTTGAGAAATAAACCTAGCCAGCCCACGCCAATCTCTTGATTCACCCACTAGATGTCCGCTTTGGCCATCTAGTGGTAAAAATGGCCCGTGGCCAACTTATAGTAAAGTGCTTTATCGTGCGCCATAAACGACGGCATGGGTAAATTAGCGGACAGTCGCCAAAGTGAATTGAAGGTCAAAGATGTAATGCACGGCCCTGCAGTGCTTTCAAGAGGGCAAGTTGTGCAGCTGAAGACAGGAAAACCGGTACGATTTGAAATAGCAAAGCAAACGCGAGAAACGCTGGTCATATTTCGACACGGCAATACTCCCATATAGTGCACCACTGGGCAGAAATGATTGGGCTTAACAGTCCCGGCTTATGGTACTCATTCACTGAAACGGACAAAGGCTACGCTGATTCACCGAAGAACGAAAAATATTCGAGCGGTGCAGTTACTTCTCGATCACACAAACTTAGACAGCATGGTGCGTTACCTTGGCGTTGAACTGGATCATGCTCTGGAAATAGCTGAGAAAACTGAGGTATAGCAATCCATCGAAAGTCGATACAGAGCGGAGTAACGCTCGCCATCACCGGTGGGAAGCAGAGGCTTTGGCATCCAGTGCATGGCGTGGTTATGTGCTATTTTAAGCCGCAACAAGCTTCTTCACGTTGAGTTCATTGCGATGTTGTTCGGCATGCCAGAGCTCATATTGGGACTGCTGATTCATCCAGCTTTCTGCAGAGGTATCAAAAGCAATAGAAAGCCGGATAGCCATTTCGGGGCTGATACCGGCCTTGCCGTTCAATACGGCACTCAAAGTCTTGCGGCTAACGCCCAATGCCTCTGCAGCCGCCGTAACAGTGAGGCCAAGGGGCTCAAGACAAAGCTCTCGCAATACTTCACCAGGGTGAGGAGGGTTGTGCATCAACATTTACGGTACCTCAGTGATAATCTTCATAGTTCACAATCTCGGCATCTCCATCTTCGAATCGGAAGGTCACTCGCCAGTTACCGCTAACGGTGACTGACCAGATGTCGACGCGATTGCCGGAGAGTTCATGCAGTCGAAGGCCTGGCAAGTCCATATCTTTGGCATCCAACGCTACATTTAATCTACCGAGAATAAGCCGAAGCTTTTTTGCGTGAGCGGCCTGAATCCCTGCGGTGCTACCGGACTTAAAAAATTTGGCCAAGCCCTTATGTTTGAAGCTTCGTATCATCCCTTTATCGTACCCTGTAACGTACCAGGTATCAATTCACATAACGCCCACCATCAATACTCAACTTGAGAAATAAACCTAGCCAGCCCACGCCAATCTATTGATTCACAAGATGTCCGCTTTGGCCATCTTGTGGTAAAAATGGCCCGCGGCTAACTTATAATAAAGTGCTTTTATCGTGCGCCATAAACGACGGCATGGATAAATTAGTAGACGTTGAGTAGAGTAACTCTACGACTTCAACGCCTTTGAAATTCACGCTGGACTGGTCGGCACCGATTTTCCAAATTTGTTAAATTATTTTTCATAGTGATAGCGACAAGAAATAATTGTTATTTGGTTATTATCGACAACATAAACAAGACGATTTGAATCATCGATACGGCGAGACCAAAAACCCGACAAATTTTCTTTCAGAGGCTCAGGCTTTCCGATACCTTCAAATGGTGAACGCTGGGCATCGGTTATAAGTTTGTTTATGCGTTTTAATGTTTTCTTATCTTGGCCCTGCCAATAAACATAATCTGACCAAGCTTCTTTTGTCCATGAAAGCACCTCAGTCATCAGCCAGCTCACGCTGCACAACCTGACCCTTTTGATACTGTTTAATAGACTTGGCTAAGTGAGCTGCATTTGCAGGGCTTTTTAAAAGGTGGACGGTCTCCATTAGCCCATTGAAATGATCTAGAGACATAACAACGGCGTCATCTGCATCACGACGTGAAATAATAGTGTAATCAGCGTCGTTAACCACCTGATCTAGAACGCTTTTTAGCTTATTCCGAGCCTCAGAAAAGTTGATAACTCTCATGATTATGCCCTCACTTGTACAAGAATTTGTACAAAGTATAACCTGTACTATATATTGTGCAAGCACTGGGTTGCTTAAGATTTAACGCCGCATTAAGCGGGCTAAAATAGTGGGTTATACTGTGGAGCGAAGCGGAACGTAACCCACTATTATAGTTCCGTTTAAATGTCTTGTTATGCTGTTGTAAGGTATTCAACAAAATCATGAGCGCCATTTTTTGCTGCATCTTCAATTCTTTGGTCGGATTCTGAAAGAAATTTATCAACACGGTTCAACACCTCGACAAAATTATTCCAAGGCATACATGCAATAATTGAATCTTGGCTGTGTGCTATTTCATTACGAATTTTCTCAGCACTTTTAATAAATCGTTCTAAGTCTTGTTTAGAGAATTTAAAGCGTTCTTTAAATTCTTGAGACTTTGCTAACAAATCACGTTTATCAGCTAATTGTAAGCAATCTAACAGTGTCAAATCCTGATTACTTAGTGTTCTATGACCATAGATTTCTTGAGCTTTTACTAACCGCTGTTCTGAAATTTTATCATGCCAACAATTGTCAGGATAATCATGACGAATCCATGAATTTAGGTGCATTTCAAAAAGCGATAGCATTCCAAACACATATACACGGACAGGAGGCTTATTTAGATCTGCTTTTGTAATTATGCCTACGATCTTAGCTCCATGATTAACAAAAAGCAGTTCACTCTCTTTAAGAACATTTAAAAGACTAGCCAATGGAGTTGAGTCAGATATTACCTGCTCAATTTTTATTTCACGATAATATTGTTCTACAATACCGCCTTTTAGTTCAGCGGTGTTTATATAACCGATAACTTTTTTTCCTAAATCGATAACGCCCGCCGTATCAAATTGTCGATGTAGTAAAGTATCTTTCACGTGAAGAGAGGGGTCGTTAATACGACAACACAGTAAAGGTTCATAAATGTCTCGAACAGTAACATTATCAATGAAAATTTTCTTCAGAGCGCTAAATCGTGTTCCATTTCTCCTGTAGCCTGAGATTGGTGACATCCATAACTGATAACCCATTTAATAATATCCTATAAACTCCAAAAAACAGCATAACAGTTTTTCTTATCAATACTGGGGCCATATATCACTTTGGCTCCCTATCTCTGGGGCTGGATTCTGAATGGCGTCAAAAACCCTTGCCATATCATGCACTTGATTGTATTTGGTGGAATAGGTTATCGATGTTAGCAAGACTCGCTCCCTCTATTTTTTCTTAAATCCCTTCTCCTGATCATAAACCCATATCTTAGGAAATCAACAACTTAGACTACGATCTACGGAATTAGTGAGCCAGCGTCCACTGAACAAGCTCGTCGCTGGCGTGAACGGCTTGTCCTGCCGGAGAACTTGGCTTTTTGGCTGCCGGATAATTGTGACGGGATTAGAGCCGCTGACGAATATGTTCGCTTTGTGACTTTGCTGGCCACAATATGGCTTAGCTCGCGGCCAAGTTATGAGTAAACGGGCGCGGCATATTTGGCTTTCCATCTCCCAAGAGCCTCTATTCGGCCATTTTATGATTCAAAGTTAAGTCAACTTATGGGTGAATCAACAATTCTTAACCGCAATGCTTTAAGGCGTGGCGATTTCGATGACGGGTGTGGGCAGCAATAGCTTCAAAATTTTGCATCAGTGTTTCAGGACCACGCGCAGGCATTGCGCACTGCGAACAGGCAAGCAGAGACTTAGCATTTATTTCAACGCTGTCTTGGACCTCAAAAATCCCCTCGCTATACTGTCGCCCCAAATCAGACATATCCATTGGCGGTGCGGCAATATATTCAATTTTAATTTTGCCTTTACTCACCACATAGCGAGCAAAACCAATCCCAACAAACGTGCTCTCAGACCAAATTTGCGGACCATTATCGTCGAATAGACGAATAGAGGCGCCCCCCGTACCCACCAACATTTGCACATAGCCCAAGGGGTTGGGTAAACCTAGCGCCATTGCTGTTGAGCGCTGATAAACATGGTCATGGCCAACAATGACAATATCCACGCCATAGCGAATGAAAATATTTTCTTCTAATGCCACCAAGGTGAAATTGGCCGGGCTGCGATCTAGCTGGTCCGTCCAAATAGTGAAATGCTGCATGACAATGATAAAATCTATTTCGCCACGCAGACGGCGTAACGCGGCATTAGCGAGGTCGGCTTCAATATTGATAAGCTCTTCAGGTAGGGTGCCATCTTCGATCAACGCTCCTGCTGTGGTCACTAAAAAATGTACGCGATTAAAATCAAAAGAATAAAACGCACTCCCCAAATCACCCGAGCCAAAAGGCGATGACAGGGGTTTATCTGGATGGGTAAAGCGATTTTTAAAGGCATCACCGCCAAAATCTTTTTGTTCATGGTTACCCGGTGCCGCCATCGTAATACGTCGCGCTAGAAGGGGTTCCATTTGCTCAAACCATAAATCCCAAATTGGCTGATCACCATTGGCATAAGACAAGTCACCGGCCAACATCAGTAAGTCGGCTGGCGTCCTCATAATTTCTGCGGTCACCAATTGAGGCAACTCACCAACGCCGTGATCACCAAAATGAATAAAACTCCACTCGTCTCTTGGGCTAGGCATGATGACATAGACCGGTGACCAGCCACCCTCATCGGAGCCAACCCGATAACGTAAAGGGCGATCAGGGTCGATACCTTCGGCATTGGCGCGGTGAGTAAAACTTTCAATACCCGTGGTTTCCATCGTGCTAGCCTCAACACTAAATTCAAAACCATCGTCCTGTATAGAAAACTCATCCAAGCCTATATCGAAAGAAGAGTATTCGAGCCATGACACCGGCGCGTCTTCTCCATCGGTAAACCAGGTGACGGCTCTAGACGTGTGGCTATCGCCAACCAAGCTTGCATGCAAGCCTCTAGGCATCATAGGGCCAGGCACTTCGGTATCTGGAATTGGCTCCGGCTCTGGCATTGGATCCGGTGTTAGATCTGGGTCATCAATGCTGCCATCTGCATTGCGATTACTGCTCCCACTATTACAGGCTGTAAGCGCCAAGCCTGCCAGTCCACCCATAACAAATCGGCGACGAGTTAAAGGACGCAGTGGCAATGAACGAGATTTAGGATCACGAGGGTATGACATGAGAGACTCCACATTTAGGCTAGGTGGAGTCTAAGAGGTCGCCATGAAGATTTGATGACAAATAACACTTAATACTATATCAATAGCGTATTGACGCGATTATTCAGCGGTTATAGGCAAGCTAGTCATTCACTAACGCACGGACATTCCTCGAATTTTCATCATTAATCGCACGACGTGAATATAAGCATTTGGCATTAAACGCGCCAATATATCTTGCACCCGCCCATCGCTAATAAAAATACGCCCCTTATGTTTTTTTGCACGCCATGTAAAATAATATTCGCGGCCTCTGTCGGCGTAGTCCCTTTTTGCAGCTCTTCATGAAAATGCCCTGTGCCACTATTATGATAATCGGCATTAAGCGTGATATTGGTGGCCACAGCACCGGGGTGCACCGTATGAAGGGTAAGATTTCGGATCCCACGAATACGATGTTCAGCGCGTAAACTGTCAGTAAAACCACGCACCGCAAATTTAGTAGTGCAATATGGCACCAAGTAGGGAAGCGCTAAAATCCCCTGAGAACTAGATAAATTAACAATCGCTGCCTCCGGTCGCGAAAGCAAATATTGATAACAGCGTTGCGTGGTATGGATTACACCCCAATAATTTATATTGGTAATTTTTTCAAAATCAGCTTCGCTGGCCTCACCAAAAGTAAGATCCCCAAGGGCGATACCGGCATTATTTATGAGAAGATCAATATGCTTATAACGCTTGAGCACATTATCAATGAAGACATTAATGGCGTCCTTGTCCCCCATATTGACGTGCTCACTATAGAAATCCACACCGAGTTGTTCTAACTTTTCCTCTGTTATTTCACGCTTAGAAATATCGCAAAACGCCACTGTTGCACCACGTTGTGCAAGCGCCATAACCAAGTGGTGACCTATACCATTGCCACCACCGCCAGTCACAATCGCAATCTTATCTTTAAATGTTTTCATAACTATAAGCCACTTGCTAAGTCTGTTTATTATTGTTGCTTATCGAAAAATTTAAGCACATCTCGGGCACTTCGCTCTGGAGCCTCTAGCATTGGCATATGCCCAAGCTCGGGATAACTAACCAGCTCAGCGCCTTCAATCCCGCTACGCCAAACTTCAGCTGAACTAAAGTGTAAAAGTCGGTCGCGCTCGCCCCACATAATCAAGACCGGCACCCGCACTTTACCCAAGGATGAATCCAGCATATCCACACTGTGAAAATCCTCAAAAATGCGTACCAATGACTCACGGCGCAAGATGTAATCGTCGGCCATATAATCCAAAACCATTCGTGGCAACCAAGGCGGCTGCGCCATGGTCATGGCGTAAAATTCATCAAACTCTTCTCGTGATGCTATTTCAAAGGGGTTGCGTCCCTCTGCTAACATTTTTTCCATGTCGCTAGCTTGTGGCGCAACCACACCCGCTGGGTCAATTAATGTCGCGGTAAGCACACGCTTAGCGTGATGAAGCGCAAGCTGAGCCGCAATAAAGCCTCCCATTGAATTACCTATTATATGGGCGCGTGAAACACCTAATGCATCCATTACCTCTATCACTCGCTGCCCCTGACTGCGGGTGTCGTACTTAAGCTCAGGATCAAAGGCGGTTTCACCATGGCCCGGCAAATCCAAAATCACCACCCGATAGTCATCTAAAAAATAACGAGCAAATCGCATCCACACGGTCTTGTCAGCGCTATAACCATGAAGCATGATCACCGCCTCAGCCTCACTCGGTCCGCCCTGCCAACTCATTAGTTTGCTATCACTGATATCAATCTCAGCGCGCTGCAATCCATAAACAGCGGTTTCCAATCTGCTGGCCACATTCAAAACCTCTCCCCCCACACGGGGGTAAGTCACCAGCGACCAAGCTGTAACAATAGCGACTAGTGCGATGACCATCACGGTCATGGATTTCTTCATGCTGCATTCCTTATTACAAAAAACTAAAATTAGCGGCTAACAACTATTTCTGTGGATAATCACTACGGTCTATCACCTTGCGCATATCCCACCAAATTATCTTATTTAGCAGCGCTAACGGTAAGAAGGTGGCGCCTAACCACGTTCTAAAGGCATCACGACCATAGATAATTCGCGGTTGACCGCGACGAATGCCGCGAATCACATAACGAACAATATCTTCTGGTGGCGTTGACAAATATTTATCGGAAAAGGCTTTGTGCTGAGGATCACTGGCGATATTTGTGGCAATACCACCAGGGTGAACTAGGTGTACGCTGATGGGACTATCATGCAGCTCTACCATCAGCGCCTGCGTAAACCCACGCACTGCAAATTTGGCTGCGCTATAGTCGCAATTATTAGGCGGGCCAATTAAACCAAAAATGCTCGACACATTGACCACTGCCCCTTCACCATTTTCACGCAGCTGCGGCAAAAACGCTTGGGTACCGTGTACTACGCCGTAAAAGTTAATGCCCATTACACGCTCAATAGCTTCTAGTGGCGTCGCCCAGACAGGTTTACCTTCACCGGATACCCCCGCATTATTGATAATTACATGGGCATTACCGAGTTCGGCTCGGACGTCATCAGCAAAACCCGTCATTGCGGTTTTATCTGAGACATCAAAAGTCGCGCTATAAACACCCGTAACGCCTTTTGCTTTCAAAAGCGCAACCGTTTCGGCAAGACCGACATTGTCGTAGTCGTTTAACGCCAGTTTCGCTCCCAACTTCGCAAACTCAAGGGCGTAAGCTCGCCCCATACCCGATCCTGCACCGGTAATAACCACCACTTTATTATTAAAATTTTTCATAAGGCTCTCTTAACTTAATTGATGATGTTTAGGCTTAAAGCGACTAGCAAGGCGACGGTAGGTAAAGCTAAATCCTGGAAACATCGCAATAACGTGGCCGCTCTTACTTTGATACCAACTTGTACACCCACCTGACTTCCACACCGTTTTTTCCATCTCAGAATGCACCATGTCGGTGTACTCCGCTTCGGCTTGCTCACTCACTTCAATGGCTTGTTTAGCCGTTTTATCAAGATGGGCAATACTGTCTGTAATGTATTTCATTTGCGACTCAATAATAAATATAGCCGAGGTATGCCCTATACCCGTGTTTGGGCCAGTCACTACAAATAAATTAGGAAAATCAGGAATGGCAGTACCAAGGTAAGCGCGGGGGAACTCACGCCAAACATCAGATAACAATTTGTCATTCTTACCCCGTACTGGGTAAGAAATCACGCCATCCGTCGCGTCGTAACCCGTTGACCAAATAATCAGATCAACATCTAATTGCTGGCCCTGCGCGGTTAATATTCCACGCTCGTTAATTTCGGCAATGCCATCGTTCTTATCATGCACCGATACGTTTTCTTGGCATAAGGCCGGGTACAAGGTACTAGATAAAATGATTCGCTTGCAGCCGATAGTAAAATCAGGGGTAAGTTGTTTGCGAAGCTGCGGATCTGGCACCTGTTTCTTTAAATGCTTTAACGCAGGGCGTTTGGCAAGAATGTTTAATAATAATTTGGAGTATTTGAAGCCGATGACTCGCGTTTCTAAACTCCAATAAATGAACCACCGCAACGCCTTATAAAGCGGGCGAATAGTCAGCAGCTTTCGCTGCAAATTTGTGAACTTACGGTCTTTACGTGGCAGCACCCAATGTGGGCTTCGCTGAAACACATGCAATTGTTTCACTTTACCGGCGATAGCTGGAATCACCTGTGCCGCACTTGCACCACTACCAACAATGGCTACCCGCTTAGCGCTGTAATCATAGGAATGATCCCAGCCATTAGTATGAAAGCTCACCCCTTTAAACGTATCACGACCCGGAAAAGCGGGGATTACTGGCGTGCTCAGTGGCCCGGAGGCATTAATAAGTATCTGCGCTTCAAAAGTACCCGCAGCATCGGTGTCTACAAGCCAGCGCTTGCGTGAATCATCCCACTCGACTTGTTTTACATTTGCATTGAGCGTGGTTTTCTCTCGCAGACCATGCTTATCAATCACGCTGTTTGTGTATTGCTGCAACTCATCCCGTTCCGCAAACATTTGCGACCATGCATAGGGCTCTGAGGCAATGGAATATAGTGGCGACTGAACATCGACAGCGGCTCCAGGGTAACTGTTCTGGCACCACGTACCCCCCATAAAGTCTCGGCGCTCAAGGATTCGAATATCAGTAATACCCTGCTCTTGTAAGCGCATTGCGGCGCATTGTCCGCCAAAACCACTACCGATAATAACAACCCGATAACATTGTTTTGCTTGCATTGATTGAGACCCTCAGGAGCGATAATGAATTACTATGTGATGACAGCGTGCATCACTTTACTTCTGATGGCGCTTGTCGTCAAATACAACAATGAGACATGACAAGCAAAACAACATGACGACTGGACGCACCTATGCAGGAGAAAGCGCAACGGAGCGCTTATCCCGACAGCGACAGCAATTTATGGATGCTGGCCTAGAACTTTTTGGGACAATCGGCTATCGCGGTACAACAGTGCGTAGCCTCTGCAAACAAGCCGCCCTAATAGATAGATATTTTTATAAGAATTTCAATGACATAGAAGACCTTTTAGCCGCTGTCTATACCGAGTCACTAGACAAAATCCAAACCGAGGTGGTCACCGCTATTCAGCTCTCAAGCAGCAAGCAACAAGCACCCAAACAGCAGATTCACGCTGGTCTTGAAGCCTTTTTTAGCGCATTTGAAAACGCCCAGGTTGCAAGGGTATGCTGGCTAGAAGTGCTTGGCGTCAGCCCTCGTATAGACTCTATGTACACCGACCGCATCCAAAAATTTGCCGACTTGCTCCTAGAGCTTGGCAAATCCATACTCCCGCAATGGCCCCTAGGAGATGAAGAAACACGCATCACGGGAATTTCTCTAGTTGGCGCCATTAGTCAATCAGCTATGCAATGGTTACTAGACGACTATCGGGCGCCGCGTGCCGTATTAATCCGTGCGAATAGTCGCTTAATACAAGGCCTTTTTGCTACCTTTGATGAATAATGTGGCTAAGGCAAGCGGTGGAATAATGAAGCGATTTATCCAAGTAGCACTTCGGCCGGAGGTCTATTCAACGGCAATTAAAGTCTCACTACTGGTAGGCACCATTCTGGCTTTCATAAACCACAGTACGGCAATACTTAATGGGATATTCAGCACCCAAACTATTTTACAAGTTTTGCTTACTTATTTAGTCCCTTACTGTGTTTCAAGCTACTCATCAACAAAGGCTATATTAAACAGTGAACGCTAAAACACCTGAAAAGACCGAACATCTTGCCCAGTGTTCCTGTGGCCATGTTACCTATTCTGTACAAGGCCCGCCTCTTCTACGAGGCTATTGTCACTGCACAATTTGCCAAGAATTTAACCAAGCCGAGTGTGCAGATATTAGTATTTACAGAGCGAGAGATGTCGAGCTACCCAATCCCGCATTAATTTCCTTTCAAGCCTACCGCCCCCCGCCAGCAGTACAAAGAGGTGTTTGCCTACATTGTAAAAAGCCGGCCATTGAGGTTATGGCGATATTCCCCTTACCAAAATTCATCATTATTCCAACCCTAAACCTTCCAAGTGATTGCCATATAGATCCCGCACTTCATATCTTTTACCAAAGCAGAGCTTCAGATATCAATGACACACTCCCCAAGGTAAACGGCTACTTACCAAGCCAGCTTGCCTTAGGGGGTAAATTGCTAAGCGCGCTTATTCACTCACACTTTAAGTAGTCCCGATAAGTAACTCTCCCGATTTACCATCACCGGCTCTGGCGTAAAATGTCATTATTAGCAAACACCTAGCACTGACAGCGCCGCCTTTTGACGCGCAAAAAGAAGCATCACAAGTTAGCGCGTTTAACCATTGCTTAGAGTTTTTTATGACAGAAACACGAGAAATCGACGCCTATACCAAGCATGTCATGGCCA
Source organism: Zhongshania aliphaticivorans (assembly GCF_902705875.1). Taxonomy (NCBI): domain Bacteria; kingdom Pseudomonadati; phylum Pseudomonadota; class Gammaproteobacteria; order Cellvibrionales; family Spongiibacteraceae; genus Zhongshania; species Zhongshania aliphaticivorans. The sequence continues at coordinate 128,730 of NZ_CACSIK010000003.1, forward strand.
ATATTGATTCTGATATTTTCAGCACACTGAATTTGACCCAAATCAGAGCCATCGAAACGGCGATTGGTCGCAACGCCCCCTTCCGTCAACACGCCATTGATCTAAGAGGTAGTATTCGGCTGTTTTTTGCGCGCTTCTATTTTGTTATTTTATTCGGTCGAGATCATCGCCATACTGTCCAAACAACGGAGAACAATCGCCGAAAAGAGGCTAAGTCCATCAGTTTTGTCATTTTGCTCTTTGTTCTTGGCTGCCTACTAATCCCAGCCATATTGTTTTCAATTTATGTCCTAAAGTCCTTTCTTGGAATAGATCTTTTTCCTGAACAACATTTATCTGACTTTATACATTTTTGATCACTGCCATAGCTTGCCTTCAAGCTCAGTGCTTAATCTAACGTTTTTTGGAGGGAGAAAGCCCCTCGAATATCGCCCATCTTGAAACCCACCGCCATATCATTTGGATATAAGTGATTTATCTTGCTGGCAAGCTCTGGACTTACCCTTTCGCCATGACAAGCCAGGCATAAACCAGCAGTGGAAATAGGCTTCATATATCGCAGAACAGCTTCTTCATTTTGGGTAGTCAGCTCAAAATACTCCATTTTACTAACATCCTCCCCCTGCTCGTTAAGGGTTTCAAACCGCTGTAAAACTTCTGACTCCCATGCATCTGGGGCATTCTTTTCATTTCGAACTTTCAATGAGGTTCTGGCGATACGCCAAGCACTTAAATTCGATTTATTTTCTGCAATGAGTGGTGCTTGTAACTGACAAACCTCCACCGCGTTTATTAAGCCATCTTCAGCAATTGACGATACCAATACCGACTTCAATGCTTTACCAAAATCGGATACCAGTGCTCTCGCTTGTTGCTGATCTTCTGCTGACACCAGGCTTTGAGAAGACACAAAGCCGGATGACATGACTAACAGATTGATTACAAATAAATATCTAAAAATAGATTTCATCCACGAAACCCTCGGAATTATTTATCAATACAGAGAAATAGCTTACACATCTGCACAAGTCTATCGTCTGCACTTTTCAGACATTACAACTATACAGGTAAGTTATCGATTGCATTTTGATCTAGCGCAACTCAAAGAAAGATAATAGACAGAATTAGATCCACGGGGGCATCGACAATAAGAAGGAAAGTGATGCTAAGAATAAAAAGAAAGGGATTTATCAGCTTATAAATGACCCTATGTTACAACCGAGACCGGCTGCAACATAGAATCGGCAAGGTTAAAATACTAATTTAAAATCTACGCCGTAGGTTAAAGGATCAACGATGCCGACATGATAAGTACCGACATCCGTCCCAGTTAAGCCACCTGGTTGTGATACCCGGTCGTTATTTAATAAATTTTTACCCCACACCGCCATCTCGTAAGCACCGCTGGGCGTGACCCAAGCTACGCGCGCATTTAACAAGCTGGTATCGTCACCGTAGCCATTAACCTCATTGAAAAATTCTTGGTGGTCCTCATTTTCAGGCTCAGTATTTTCCTCATAGATATAATCAAAATGGAAAAACAATAAACCGTAATTGATCTGAGGAGACCAGTCCGCCGTCAAGGTATATTCCTGAGGCGACGTCACATTTAACTGGTCAGCAACAATGTAATCGCCCTGGGCATTGTAATAAGCTTCTCGACTAGATTCCTGCTCGCGAAAAGTATAAATAAGACCAAAACGTAAACTTTCTGTCGCCAGCCAATCAACCGTTAGCTCAACACCCTGAATATCCTCATCAGTATTAATGACGGTTGGGACCGCGCCATTATCGTCTGGCCCACGTGACTCAATCGCTTCTTGACGATCATCAATAATCATTTGAAACAAGGCAACCTGGGTTCTGACTTTGGTATCAAAGAAATCCCCCTTCACACCAAGCTCAATATTGCTCACTACTTCAGGACTTAAAGGTGCCTCTCGCGTTCCGGTATTTAAGGAATCATACCCCCCAGACTTATAACCCGAGGAATAGCTGGCAAATGCCATTGCGCCATCAGAGACCTGGTAATTGGCAACAACTCGACCTGTTATTTTATCCCAGCTCTGCGAGCCCACTTCGTAACCGTCAGAATTAAAAAAGAAATTTTCACCGATCAGCTGTGACACCACAAAATCTGATAATGGCGCATCCCAACTAAAGGTTTTATCATCATTGCTATAACGTAAACCGGCGATGATATTTAAACGATCGGTAACAATAAAATCAAAATCGGTATACAAGCCGTAACTCTCAAATTCACCTTCGTTAGTCATGGTCTCAGTAACGTAATTTCCCGCCACAACACCACCTATTAAGGAATTTATCAGGCCCGGAGGAAGACTTGCCACACTCGACGCAAGTTCCAACACAGTGCCATAACTAAACCTTAAGGCGGTTTGCTGATAGGTGTCTTCAATACTGTAGTTTGCACCAAATACAATATCTGCCCAGTCCAACGCGACATTAAATTGCGCTTCAAAATAAGCAATATCAGAATCTTCAATATTGTTGGTGTCTACATAGACTGACTCATCAGCAGTGGCATCTTCGTCTTGTAAATTATACGTTTCAAAGGCGCGATAGCTACCAATGAGCGTCATACTGGTAATATCATTTATGTCGTACCAGAGTTTGCCAGTAAACCCCTGCATATCGCGAGTCTCACCACCATCAATCGCATCGGTCTCTAGCTTTCGTTCACTAGGGTCAGGGTACGTTGCGAATTCTTCACTGATACTCATGCGTGCTTGTGGGCCATTGTCGACCTGATCAATATCGTAGGAAAATTGCATGCGCAAGCGATCACTGGCCTCCCATAACAACGCCAAGCGTGCAAATTGATTATCTTGCTCACCCGGATCTGGCGACGCTGGCCCTAGATTTTCGGTGACAGCTCCGCGCTGATTATGTAAGAGGTTTACCCTTAGGGCTAAGGAGTCAGTCAAAGGGAAATTGCCCATGCCCTCCACCCGAAATAAATCGTAACTTCCCAGTTTGGCAGTGATAAAACCTTCGGTCTCATCAAGGTTTGGCGCATTGGGAATAAAGCTCACCACCCCCGCCGCCGCATTACGGCCAAACAAAGTGCCCTGCGGTCCTTTTAAGACTTCAACACGCTCCATGTCTGAAAATGGCACCGTAATCGCCGCACGCGGCAAATACACACCATCAAGAAATGTAGCGACGGAAGGGTCACCACCGGTACTAATATTTGAGCTATCAATACCGCGAATAATAAAAGACGACTGTGTAGTGCCGCCACCGCGCACCCCATCGCCAACCTTCAAGCCAGGTATATAGGCCTGAATATCTTCCATTGTTAAAGCGCCGGAATTTTCCAAGTCTTGATTGGTGAACGTATCTACCGTCACCGGCACTGTCATTGCACTTTGCTCACGCTTCTGTGCAGTGACAACCACCTCTTCCAGGGCCAAATTTTTAGCCGCGTACGCTGATGGCGCACCCAGTACTGCAAGACCAACTGCGTAGGCCATGCGACTTCTACTCATGGATTTCATATAACGCCCTCTCTCGCAAACTAATCGCTCAGCGCAATGCATTTAAAATCGCATCACATTGTGACTACTGAAACACTACTTGGTAACACTCAACATAAACTCTGCGACTTCACGTCTTAATTCTGGCGACAAATGCCCCTGTGGCGGCATTGTTGGATAGTCAGGCCTCACCTTGTGAGGCGCCGCTATATAATCAGCAATGGCTTGTGGGTCATTGTGATACAAGGCCTGCACGGTGAGAGTTGGCGGGCCAATCATTCGCATATTGTAGGCATGACATCCAGCGCAGATACCTTGATATAGCAGGCGTGTGCGATTTTCGGTTGTCACCACCTCATCGGGAGCACCACCAGGAATTAACATGCTGACAATATCTGAGGTGTCTGTCCGTTCGCATTCACTCCATTTTTTCACACCAAAACTGGTGTAACGCTCACGGTTAATAATGCAATTATCAGGTTCTTGTGCCGACCCCATATTGGCCAGAATATCAGGGCCGGAACGGCTAAACTGGGTTAACATTAATGCCTTCACATCGGCAACGGGATCAGCACCATTGTCAAACATCAGATTATCAAGGAACACCATACGGTCTGGATTAGGTTCAGACTCAGGGTCACTAGAAATATCAGTAATAAACGCTAGATCCGTTACAACCACACCAGCCGTTTTATTTCCCGAAATAATATTACCTTCAATCACCACATCATCTGCAGCCATCACCACAATACCAATACCGGCAGGCACTTTAGAGACGATAGAGCCAGGCGCACCAAAGTTGGCGGTATTGTTATTCACTACAAAATTGTTTCTTAAAATAACGTCAAAGGTGGTTTTAATTGGCAGGCCGGGAGTAATAAACACCAGTAGACCAGCGGTGTTATCGTGGGCGTAGTTATTTTCTACAAGTGCATGACGCGTATTTTCAATTTCAATACCTGCCACATTGTCAAAGACTTCATTGTGAAGTACATCAACGTTATCGCACATACCAACATAGATTGCCGCGTCTTCTATTCCGCTCAGGACATTGTATTCAATCAAACCGTTCTTACCGAACTGGGGGAAAATACCGTATACACCGGTATCAATAACTCGGTTATAACGGATAACAAAATTATTACCGGCCTGCCCCATGATCGCATTACCTTTGTAATGGGTAATGGTTAACCACTCGACAGTAAAGTCATTGCCAGAATACAGAATTGCATCATTCCGTTTTCCTTCACCCTCCATCACCGGCCATTCGCCATCTTCCACAACACCGCGAATAGTAATGCCGTCTTTGTCGACATAAACACTTTCTTTGTATGTGCCCGGATAAACCAAAATCACATCACCGGTGCTGGCTTTGTTCACCGCACTCTGTATGGACTCGCCATCCTTTACTGCGATTTCAGCGGCCATCAAACTCGGCACAGCCAATAATAGGCTAAGCCACAACAGCCCCAAGGGGATTATTTTCTTCATTGTTGTGCTCCTTACTTTCCAGAGTCTGGATGGTTAATAGGTCAAAAATTCAGTCGCAACAGGTTTTAAACCTGATGGTACTTTTTGAGGTAAAACAGGCATAAAACTTTGATCAGTCAAGGTCTTTAAAAATGCCACCAGTAAATCTAATTCATGGTCAGCCAGATCCGGCTCCCAAATATGCCAATGCAAGCTTAGGTGCTCGCCTTCAGGCACGGCATGCCCTCGGCCACCTGTGTAAAAAGCAACGGCGTCACGCAGTGTCTTAAACCGCCCAGAATGCATATACGGCGCGGTTAGCTCGATATTGCGTAGCGTTGGCACTCTAAACCCACCACGCTGCGAGGCATCACCTGTAATTGCCTGTACACCCGGATCACGTGGCATACCTTCTAACTCAGGTGTGCCGATGACCGCTATTTGCTGGTTGGTAAATGCCGGTGGCGTATGGCACTCAGCACACCTAGCTACAAATGAACGAAACACATTCATGCCTTCGATTTCAGTTTGCGTTAATACCTCATGAAAACCGTTAGCATATAAATCATAGCGACTGCTCAATGACACAAGTGATGATTCAAACGCTGTTAAGGCTGTGTATACCTGCTCTAACGACAATGGTTTTTCACCAAAAGCCTGCGCAAATAAAGCAGGGTAATTAGCATCTTGCTGCAAACTCGCCAATAGGTTTTCTGGGGTGTTGGCCATCTCGATACTTGAAAATAATGGCCCCTGCATTTGCTCCTCTAAGGAGTCGGCCCTAGCATCCCAAAACAACTCGCGTAAAAACCCAACATTCCAAAGTGTTGGCGCCGATCGCGTCATCACTTCACCGTGTCGGCCAACACTCCCCCCCAAGCCATCGGAAAAACCACGTGCAGGCTGATGGCAGGATGAGCATGCCATGTCACCATCTACCGATAGTAATGGATCAAAAAATAACAGCCGGCCAAGATCGATTTGCTGCGCACTAAAGCCTTCACGCAGCGCCGGCAATCCGGTTTTTAAACCGCCCACCCCCGACTCACGTAATGACTTATAGCCGCTATAAAAACTTTGTAGATAGCAACCGCCTTCACGCTCTTGAAACCCAGCGGGGCATACTTCGCTTAATGCCCATTCGTGAGTTTCTGACTGCACAACTGCACTACTCAAAATACCGCTGAAAGCACAAAACCATAAAACAACGGGTGCTAATTTATCCCGCATTCTTAATCTGCCAAAGATTGAATATAAGCAATCACATCCATGGCAACATCGTCATCGGGAAGTGTTTTACCCATCATGCCCATTTGATAGCCATAGCGATCTGCTTCGTCTGCACCACGAATGCCATCACGGAAATGATTAAACTGCTTCAACAAATACCAGTCATCCACCCCAGCCAAGGCCGGCGCTTGTAATTTATCATTGCCCTCGGCTTCTGGGCCGTGGCAAGCCCCACACAAATTGGAGTAATAATCAGCACCGCGCTTAACATTGCCATCAAGGGTTTTTTCAGCAGGCTTTGCTTTCAAATCGGAAATATAACTAACCACGGCCTTAACGGCGGCTTCATCGGGCAGTGTTTTGGCAATAGCCTGCATCTGGGCGCCATAACCATCTTTGGGGTCACTGCCACGAACACCACTTCTAAACGCATTTAGCTGACGCTCTAAATACCAGTCTTGCTGATTCACTAAGGAAGGTGAATTCAAAGCACTATTCCCTTCACCAGCCGCACCGTGGCAAGCCGCGCACGCCGCGTATAGCGCCTTACCGTCGGCCGCATTAGCAGCACCTTGTAAAGCTTGCAGGGCATCTGCTGCCGCCTTTTCGCTGCTAACGTCTGGAACATTGTCATCGCTACAAGCGGCCAATATCACAGTAAGCAATAACACCAATCGTTTCATTTTCGCGACCCTTCTCTGTGCTAATTAATCAATTTCTAGACCGAAAATCACCACGCTAAACTTGCGCATTACATTCAGTGTAGGTGAGGAAATCTATTCTGCCGGCAGGTTATATTTCATTAACTTACCGAACAACAGCGGACGAATCAATATGTAAAAAATGACACGTTAGCTGATTTTTAACGATTTTTGCCACATTATCATCACCATTCGACTCTATTTTGGCAATTATTTTACTCGCACCAAAAGTGTTATTGTTATATCAAACAGTGTACTACTGATGTTGTCAATGACAACAACGATCAAACCATAATTGTGCACAAATTTGACAGTACACTCTCAACGTCACGCTCAAGCCTAACAAAACCCCTGATCTGAACGCTTACCCATCGTAGTGCAGGGCTCAAAAATCTAACAAAAATGCAAAATCTAAATCCAAAAAAAACGGCACCATTATGGTGCCGTTTTTTGGGTTTCATATCTACGCTTGGAAGATATTATTAGGGATTATCGGTGTACAAAATAAAATCACCGGCACCACTAAAAGATTTCACTCTCCAACGATAAGTACCTGAGCTGCCGTCATAACTCACCGCCTCGTCCGAACCGTTAGTCTCCCCCGATGCGACAACAGACCAATACTGGAATATAAATCCACCGAGTTTTTCCAAGTACACATCAAAATCGGTATTTGCTGGGCCTTCTAAGTAGGCTCTAAATTGCCCTGCATCACTGTAAAAACCGCTGCTGCTTGGCGTATAAACCTGTGCATTGGTCGCACTCAGTGTGCCACTAGTTTGCTCGCACTCCGGACAAGGGCCGCTACCAGGCAAGGTAACAACAACGGTTTGTACGCCCGTATTTTGCTGACTGCCAGTGTCCGTCACCGTTAAGGCCACTGCATAGCTTCCCGCGGCATCAAAGGTATAGCTAGGCGTCACACCACTTGCAAAATTACCGTCACCAAAATTCCATTGATAGCTTGCAACACCATTATCATCGGTCGAGCTTCCACCATCAAAACTACACTCTAAATCCACACAGCTATACGTAAAAGCTGCTGTGGGCGGGAAGTCTGTAGGCGTACCGTCACCAGCATTGGAAACTTGCAGTAATAAATTTGGTGAGCCGGTACCAATATTACTTAATTTACCCGCAACTCCTTCTCCAACAATCTGTGCAAAAACAGCTGCAGGGCTCGCTGATGGCTGCTGAGCTAAAATCAATGCAGCAGCCCCTGCCACATGTGGCGATGCCATAGAGGTGCCACTAATCACATTGGTATCGGTATCACTTTGATACCACGCTGAACTAATCGCTGAGCCAGGAGCAAAAATATCGACACAACTGCCCTTATTTGAAAATGAAGATCGACTATCATCAGAGACTGTAGAACCAACCGTAATCGCTTCCGCAATTCTATTAGGCGACCCAGTACACGCATCGGTATTGTCATTACCCGCTGCAACCACAAAAGTTACACCTGCCGCGATAGCCGATTGAACCGCTTCATCAAGTGCAGTACTGCTAAAGCCACCTAAACTCATATTGGCCACGGCCGGGCTAAGGTAGTTAGCTGCCAGCCAGTCAATGCCCGCAATAACACCAGAAGTACTACCCGTTCCACCACAGCCCAACACCCGAACAGGGTGAACCGTTGCCCCTTTCGCAACACCCCAAGTAGCACCGGCTGCTGTGCCCGCAACATGGGTACCATGACCATTACAATCTTCTACATCCGCTGGGTCAGTACTTGAGAAAAGAAAGCCGGAGGACACAAAATTTCTACCCGCACCAACACGCCCGGCAAACTCCTGATGACTAGTACGTATGCCACTATCAACGATATAAACATGCACCCCACTACCATCACTGTTGTATTGGTAGCTTCCATCTAGAGGCAGACTAGCTTGGTCGACCCGATCCAGACCCCAAGTGGCATTATTCTGTGTGGCGGCAATGGTTACCGTCTGATCTTGTTCCACTAACTTAACCAAGGGGTTTTGCGCCAATAATTCGGCCGCCTCTGGGCTGAGCTGTGCAACGAAGCCACGCACTACGTTGTCAAAGCTTCCCAATAAAGTCCCACCAACGTTTGCCAGCAAATCTGTGACCACCCCTAAAAGCGGTAAATCTGATATTAACGGTAAATCTAATTTATTCAGTAAAACGATATACTGACCATCGATGGGCTCACCCGCAGTAAGTGCATCAGAGACCGAGCTTTCAATTGCGGTCGCTTGGACTTCCACTTCATCGGTCACCGCACTAACTGCGCCACCGCCACTGCCGCCGCAGGCAGCCAACGCCGCCAATACCAAACTGCCAAGAGCGTAACGCCCAGACTTTATTACCGCCATATTGTTGCCACCTTTTCAGTATTTAAAAACTCACATATTTGCCGTTACTATTTAGTTGCACGCAGCCTTCGTCATTTAATCGAGTTCAGTGATCGCGTGACATAAGGGGAAATGCTGGGCCATCTAGTCACCACACCGGACTTATCACTGCGAGAACTTTGTGTTGTCGCTACCACCTAGCAAAATGGTCTTCTGCAAAACCCCAGCAGTTATTAATGTTAATGACTTCATCAGCAAGTCGGATTTCACCGTTAAACACACCAAAATGCTGAGTGAAATTAGACGCGATAAACAGGGCATTAATTTTTTCTTTTCGCTGCCCCTTTGGCGTAAACACTATATTGACAATGCCATCCGCCGAGCGCATACGCCAAGGGCTGGATGCTTGATAACGGTCAAATTCAAAATTCACCATGTCGACTTTAATCAGTCGATCATCAAGCCATAAGGCATTTTCAGTAAAGCCCGTTTCGTTGACACCGGCCGCGAGATTCATTCCCAACCTACGCCCATCAGCCAAGCTCGCCGACAGACTCCCCCAGTTCCAAAACGTTTCTCCACGCATATAGCCGGCAGTCCAGTCTACCGACGCCAAGGCCTTAATCTCAGCTAGGTTTATGTCTTTACCACCCCATACAATATGCCCTTCACAGGGCATTGCCGCATTCTTTCGGGTATAAACCCAACCCTGATACCCTGCACGACTGCAAAGCGCCAAGGGCGGCGTATTCGACTCATCAATACTCGCCGATATCTCTAAGCCGCTCTTTAAGCTAACGCTTACCTCACGACGACCAGCCTGCGCTTTTATTGACAGCTGATTTTTGCCACATCGAAAGCTAGCAGCTCCGTCTTCTGGTCTGGTCTCGATCTTGGTCTGTCGAGCCAAGGGCTGTGTAAAACTAAACTCTTCAAAAACCTGAGTTTGTGGCTCATACAAATATACGAAGGCGTTACTGACCAATTTAAGGTCGACGATAGCCACACCGACAATAAGCTGCGGACTGACTAAGGCAACAAACTGGAACTGATTAAATTTAAAATGCTTGGCAAGGCCACCTAATTTACGGTCCATGGCAGAACGCAAATCATAATCCTGAAAATTAACCTCATTGACGCCAGTCTCAAACAGACCAAACGTCGGCTGGCCATTTTTTCCAATCAATGCCGGCTTACCATTCATGCTGCACTTCTCATTTCGGCACCTTAGTGACCACACCCGCTATTATTAGTAAACAACTGTATTCATTCTGTAGTAGCACTATAAGCGGGTCAAATAGTGATGATCAAAAATGTGACCCATCAGACATTGCGACACTGCAGCCACTAAGGCAAAATCAGAGTACAGACTTGAGAAACTTAGAATGGCTCACTCCATTTGATCCCTTTACGCATAAGCCAATTCCCAACGCAGCTAGGCGAAATCCTAGGCGGTATATCGCCGTGATCAGCGCAGCAGAAGCAGATTTTGCCAAGTTTATTCAGCCCGAAATTAACCAACACAGCTTCTCACCCGCTGTGTTAGCCAGTGCAAACTTCGATAAAAGCCTATTTAACTCGGCACTTTATGATCAGCATGATGTGTATTGCCCCCCAGCCATGTATTGCGCCAGCCCCAAACGCCAAGCTGAATATTTTGCTGGCCGCTACCTTGCCGCCCAGGCCATGAGCTATTTCGATATACATCAATTTACTTTACGTGCCGATGCTAAGCGCTGCCCCCAGTGGCCCAGCACCTTAGTAGGGAGCATCACCCACACCAATGACTACGCAGCATGTATTACCGCGTTAAAAACTGACGTTGCCGCCATTGGTATCGACGCTCAAGATATGATTAATGATGCCCGTGTAGAACGCTTACAATCTCGCATCATTGATAAAGCTGAATCAAGCCTACTATCCCAAAATGAACTCTCACCCGCGCTGGGCCTAAGCCTGTGTTTTTCTGCCAAAGAAGCTATCTACAAGGCCCTCTACCCTTATGTTCAGCAATATTTTGGTTTTAGCGCCGCCAAGCTGCATAGCATCGACCCAAGCAAACAAACCCTAACATTCCGCTTTGATCCTGCCCTCTGGGTTTTACATAACGACAGGAATACCCTGCAACTTAATTACCTGTGCAACGACCAAAGGGTGCTCACGTATTTAATCTTGCCCGCAAGCATGAAATAGATCTTCGTCACACCTTGAAAAACCGTTGAACAATCGTCACGATCTCTTACTCTAAGACTCAATCACGTTATATGTCGCATAAACACCTGCGAAGCGAGTAAACTTAAGCTTCGCGCTGTACCTGCACAGCAAAAACCAAAAGAAAGACACATTAATATCAACACGTATCTAGGAAAGCAGATTGCCACTATTAAAGTCCGTAGCCAGTAAGTCAGCACCCTCAGCCGCCGCTTTTCGTCTGAAAGGAGGCTTGTTTCCTCTCACCCTTTTGGAAATCACACGATACGACCACAACGAATTTGCTAAGCAGCTGCAGGAAAAGGCCGCAGAAGCGCCTGTCTTTTTCAAACAGACTCCCGTAGTACTTAGCTTTGAAGAGTTTGACGGTGACATCAATGCCCTTCGCATTGAAGAGTTAGTCTCACTTTGTGTATCCCATGGACTGCTGCCGGTAGCTTTACGCAATAGCAATCCCGAGCTACAAGAACAGGCCAAACAACTAAATTTAGCGATTATGCCCGTCGGCCGGGTAAAATCAGCACCAGAACCAGCGGCTCCCGCACAAGAAGCGCCGGCCACTGATAGCGTTCAAGATGAAGCCATTGACTCAGCCAGCCAACAAACTGCACTCAGTCACAGCCCGAGCAAAGTTATCACCACACCTATTCGCTCTGGCCAACAAGTTTACGCACCGGGTGGCGATCTTATTATCATGGCCTCGGTATCGGCCGGTGCAGAAGTATTAGCTGACGGTAATATCCATATTTATGGCGCATTGCGCGGCAGAGCGCTAGCGGGTGTACGCGGCGACACCACTGCACGGATATTTTGCCAAAGCCTAGAAGCAGAATTAATATCTATTGCGGGCAACTTTAAAGTCGACGAAGATCTGCGCCAAGATCATTGGAAGTCAGCGATTCACGCTAGCCTAAGTGAACAATCACTTTGTATTGAACCCTTAGTCTGACACCACCAAACAACAAACTTACGTTTTTAATCACGACCAAAAAAGGATGATAGCCTTGGCCAAAATAATTGTAGTTACCTCAGGAAAAGGCGGTGTGGGTAAAACCACAACCAGCGCGGCTATTAGTAGCGGCCTCGCAATGCGCGGCCATAAAACCGTTGTCATCGATTTTGACATTGGCCTGCGCAATCTCGATATCATCATGAATTGTGAGCGCCGAGTCGTTTACGACTTCGTCAATGTCATCAATGGCGAGGCCAACCTTCGCCAAGCCTTAATTAAAGATAAGCGGGTAGAGAATTTATCCATATTACCGGCTTCTCAAACACGCGATAAAGATGCACTAAGCGTGGAAGGCGTCGAACGCATTCTGAATGAACTTGCCGCCGATGGCTTTGAATATATTATCTGCGACTCTCCCGCCGGTATAGAACACGGTGCCTTTATGGCGATGTATTTTGCTGATTTAGCCATCGTCGTCGCCAACCCAGAAGTCTCATCAGTACGCGACTCTGACCGTATTCTTGGCATACTACAAAGTAAATCTCGTCGCGCCGAGCAAGGCGAGCGCGTAGAAGAGTGCCTCCTGCTAACCCGCTACAACCCAGAACGAGTAGCCAAAGGTGAAATGCTTGGCGTTCAAGATGTCGAAGAGATCCTTGCCACCAAGCTGTTAGGGGTTATCCCAGAATCAGAAACCGTACTCAAAGCATCTAACCAGGGTATTCCCGTCATTCACGACACCGAAAGCCCTGCGGGCCAAGCGTACTCCGATGCAGTGAGCCGTCTTTTAGGTGAAGAAGTAGAACACCGGTTTATGAGCGTAGAGCAAAAAGGCCTATTTCAACGGCTATTTGGGAGGAGCGCATGAGCATCTTCGATTATTTTCGCAGCGCAAAAAAAGACACGGCATCCATCGCAAAAGAACGCCTGCAAATTATTGTGGCGCATGAGCGCAACCAGCGTAATAAGCCTGACTATCTACCTAAATTACAACAGGAATTACTCGAAGTAATTAGGAAGTACGTCGACGTAAATCAAGATCAAGTTGAAGTTCAACTCGATAACAACGGCAATTGCTCGGTGCTGGAACTCAATATCACCCTACCCGACAGAGCCCAATAAGCTCCCACTGCGCGACTGCCCAAACGGGCAGCGCGCTCGCGTTTAGCTATTAACCAAAATGAAAGCAATCTCTATGTTCCTGCGTGTTTTTTTTGCCCTACTCCTCATCGCACCAACAAGCAGTTTTGCCGCTAACTGTGAAGACAGCGAAATTTTTACTGAGCAGCTCCTGAGCAAGGCAGTTCAGGAACTTGTCCAACATTTTGGTATTGAGGCCAGCAAACGCCCTATTGCCAGCTGCGAAAGTGGACCTGGAACACAGCGGAAAATAAAACTCAGCGATCACGAACAGGACGAATTTTTCACTTATTACAATATGGTGAGCTGCCATACCAACACCTCAGCACAGGAGGTGAGCTGCAATAGCAGTGAAGGACGACGAATAAAATATCAGGACACCACAATCGATACAGACCGCGCCCTGACAGTTAAAAATGACAATGAAAAACAAATAGCAAATTACATGCTTGCCTTAGACTGCTTTACCCAAGGGCTGCAGGCCGGCACCGTAAAAACACGCAAGTACAATCGACTTCTCGACACCACCCTAGATATTCCACTTGCTGCCGATACAGTGATAAATTCCATCAATATGCTTCCCGGTTTTCGCCGCTACACGATCAATGCCAGCGCTAACCACCATCGCTTTAGTGTTGAGCTTGATAGAGAGTTTGGTTGTTTTATTGAACCCTTAAAATAGACCCCAAAAGCCCCACCCCGAGCCAAGATTTCAGGCCTCAACTGGCTTTTTCTGCTTGCTCATTAGAAATAATAAGACACCACCCAGTACCGCAATAGACGCCAAGCCAAATCGTAAGGTCATCGCTTCGCCAAGTAATAATACGCCGCCGAATGAGGCTATAACGGGCACACTTAACTGAACTGTCGCCGCGGTTGTTGCCGCTAAAGCGGGTAACACTTTATACCAGAGCGCATACCCCACACCGGATGCCAAAGCACCGGAGGCAATGGCATACGCCACGCCAAGACCACTACTGGCCTCCTCCCCCAACACCAATAACAGTATGCAAACAAAAGGCACCGCGCGAATAAAATTACCTGCTGTGGCAACCGTCGGATCTAAAGCTCCTCGCCCCAGAATAGAGTACACACCCCAGGACACACCGGCTCCGAGCATAAGCAAGGCCCCCAGTAATGGCGGGGCTTCTATTCCCGGCAGCATAAGCCAAATAATCCCCCCGCAGGCAGAGACAACACCCGCCACTTGAAACGCATTAAGCCGCTCACCCGCCCATAAGCCATAAACAATCATAGTTATTTGCACAGCGCCAAAAAGTAATAGGGCACCCGTCGCAGCACTCATGCTGATATAAGCAAAGGAAAATGCCGCCGCATAAGCAAACAAGGCCATAGCGGACAACCAATTTCCGCCCAATTTATGGTCTCGAAATTTAAGCTGCAGCAGCCCCCCAAGAATTGCCGCACCAGACCCAATGCGAATGAAGGTAAAACTCGCAGCCCCAATATAATCGGATGCCAGCGCTTCGCGACATAGCAAGGAGTTGGCAGCAAATGCGACCATAGCCATCACTGTGATTGTTACTAACTGCACGCGCGACATAAACTTAATCCAACCTTTTATAAATAACCCTGATGTAAGTTATGTCAAAATTTGACGCAATTAATACAACTATAAAACCTACAGTAACTACTGCTTAGCCAAATAGCGATCTAACTGGTTGGCAAATGCCTGCTTGTCTGTTGCGCTATATGCCGCCGCGCCACCGCTGTGGACCCCCGACGAACGCATTGTATCCATAAAGTCTCGCATCATGAGTCGCCCACGTACATTATCCGCCGTCAGTAATTCGCCCCGAGGGCTAAGGGCCAAGGCCCCTTTCTCAATCACTTCAGCCGCCAAGGGAATATCGCTCGTGATCACTAAATCTCCAGCCTGAGCCCTTAAGACAATTTCATTGTCAGCCACGTCAAACCCACTGGCCACTTGAATGGCGGAAATAAACGGCGATGGTGGAACACGTACAAATTGGTTCGCAACCAAAGTCAAAGCAACACGTGTACGCACTGCCGCTTTGAACAATATTTCCCGTACCACAACCGGACACGCATCAGCATCTACCCAGATTGTCACTTTCACCTCGCTGTCATGCATCACTCATATAGACAACATTGTATAGAAACCCAAGTAAGAAAGACCGCTCAACATCCGCTACCAGCAAATTAAAGCAGCGTGATACCCCCCTAGGGAAAATACGAATATAAGAAAGACCAACTCACCCGTAGGATGGGCTATTCATAAGGATAGCCACGAGCAAAAGATACTGAGAGCCAGTGAGTGAAATTTCTGCTAGCGCCGCCTAAAATACATGATCGTAGCGAGAACGCAGAAGAGCCTCTCCACGGGCGACATCACCCCTATCTTAGCAATCGTAAATGGCCGCAGAGAGCGTTGTTGACTTGCTCAGCCATCGCCATTATTGCCATTGGAAGCTATATCGACTGGCTTAACAACCAAAATTACGGCTTAGAGAAACGTACGCAAGCCAGCAACACCCTCGCTATCATTGCGGCGCGCCTAGAAGGCCGCTTATCAAGCAATGTACAAACCTCAAAAGCAATGGTATCCGCAGTCAATACAAACCCGAGTATCGATCAACAGAGCTTTGCCAAATTTGCCAAACCGCTATTCGACGGCGGTGTAGAATTAAAAAACATTAGCGCAACACGCGACTTGACCCTGAAATACATTTATCCCGTTGAAGGCAATGAGAGCGCAATCAATTTTCCCTTTGCCGATCGTCCAGACCAACTCAAAGACCTAGTAAGAGCCCGGGAAACCGGAGATACTGTTATTTCCGGTCCGTTTGAACTTATCCAAGGCGGCCAAGGTCTCGTCATTCGCTTACCCGTTTTATTGCCAAATTCGATTTCAAGCAGGCAAGAGATTTGGGGAACCATCTCTGCAGTTATCGATTTACAAAGTCTTTATGAAGCCAGCGGCTTACTGGAGACAAACTCAGACTTAAATATTGCCATCCGCAAAATCACCAATGACAGCTCAGCGGTTTTTTTTGGTAACAACGCCTCTTTTTATACCGACCAAAATCCCGTTATGGCTGAGCTAACCATGCCGTCAGGAGACAAATGGGAGCTAGCCGGGATCCCTGAAAATGGCTGGCCGACACTAGCCAAAAACGTCAAAACAGTCCGCACCTATCTTATTCTTTGCGGCCTGTTCATCTACTCGATGATTATTATCATTTCACTGCAGATCACCCGCCGTCATCGCAGCAATATTTTATTGCGCAACCTTTTTGACCTCTCGCCAATTGGCATCGCACTAAGTGATTTCAAAAGCGGTAACTTCCTGCAGGTTAACGATACCTTGCTATCAAGCACTGGCTATAGTCGTGATGAATTTATTGAAATGCAAGACTGGCAGCTAGGCGCTAAAAATAAAGACGAAGCTGAGCAGTATCAACTAAGGGCGCTACAAAAAACTGGTCGCTACGGCCCTTATGAGCGCAACTATATTCGTAAAGATGGCCGCGAATTTCCAGTTCGCTTGAGCGGCGTATTGATCCATGACGACTCTGGATCCGGCTATGTTTGGTCTATTATTGAAGATATTTCCGCCCAGAAAAAAACCGCAGAAATCATGCAGCGGCAACAGTCTTTAATGCGCTCTATGGGAGCGCAAGCACGGGTCGGGGCATGGGAATACATTGTCGATGCCGATAAATTATATTGGTCAGAAATGACGCGGAAAATCTTCAAAGTTTCAGACGATTTTTCTCCCAACCTGACTAACCTAAAAGACTTCTATTCCACGCTTGATTCACACCAACGTATTCACAACGCCTTTAAAGAATCCATGGAAGAAGGAGTACCCTTTAGCGAAGAAATCAAAATACGCACCGCCAACAACAGAGAAACTTGGGTTCAAGTTACTGGCCAGGCCGAATTTAAACACCAGCGCTGTACCCGCATTTACGGTTCTGTTCAAGATATTGATACTCGTAAGAAAGTGCGTGATGAACTGGTTGATGCCAAAGAAAAAGCCGAGGCAGCAGTACATGCTAAAAGCGAATTTTTAGCCGTCATGAGTCATGAAATTCGCACGCCGATGAACGGTGTTCTCGGCATGCTGAATTTACTAGAAACATCAACATTAGATAAAGACCAAGAACACAAAGTCCACGTTGCCAAAAACAGTGCGCAATCCTTATTGGGGTTAATTAATGACATCCTGGACTTTTCAAAAGTAGATGCGGGCAAGCTTCAGCTTGAAAATATTGTTTTTAATATTAGAAATCTACTTGATGACGTCATGGCCAGCCAAAGCTTAGGCGCCGCTGAAAAGGGACTGGAGCTGATCATTGATCAGAGTGCGGTAAAACAAAGCTGGGTAAGCGGTGACCCAGCTCGACTCCGCCAAATTATTACTAATTTATTAGCCAATGCCATCAAATTTACATCGCAGGGTTCCATCATTGTTCGAGTTGGGCTCAGGCAAAAAAATCAACGATTAATCCTAAACTGCGCAGTTACCGACACCGGTGTAGGCATCCCCAACAGCGAAATGAAACGTCTATTTTCGCCCTTTACTCAGGTGGACGCTAGCACCACGAGGAAGTTCGGCGGCTCGGGGCTCGGCCTTTCTATCTGTAAGAATTTATGCGAATTAATGGGCGGGAGCATATCTGCTGCCAGCACGTATAAAGAAGGAAGTACGTTTACTTTTAGTGTATATCTGCAAGATAGCAAAGATCAAAATAGCACAGACCAAACACTGAAAAACACAGCCAAAAGAAATGTATATATTATTGACCGTAATCACGAACTGAAATCAGCGATTAGCAATCAATTCAAGCAATGGGGAGACAATGTTACGTCTCTAGATGCCCCCGAAGCACTCTATCAATCCACCAGTACGCCGCCTCAAAATCCATTATCGACACTGGTCATCATCGGGCTAGATAATAACGATCTTGACGCTACTCTGACATTATCCAAAACACTTAGAGCTCATCCTGATTTTAGCTCTGCAACCTTAGTCCTAATTGGAAACCTCAGCATCAATAATGCTGAACGCCTTATGGCCGCCGGTATAAATGGCTATTTCATGAAACCCTTGTCATACGCTGACCTTGTCTCAATCCACAGACTACAAGCAAGTGACAAACGCTTTCCTAACTCAGCAAGCCAAGCAGGCAGACCGGAAAATTCAAACCTAGCTTCACCGACATTAGCTGCAGGGAATACACTAAACCAAACTACTATGTCAGGCACCAAAGTGTTATTAGTAGAGGACAATCCCGTCAACCAAGAGGTAGGGCTGTTTACGCTCAATGAAATTGGTCTAGCCGCCGACATCGCCGAAAATGGTGTTTTAGCCTTAGAGAAGCTTAAAAACTCAAACCCAGATATGGCTTATTCACTTATATTACTCGACTGCCAAATGCCTGAAATGGATGGCTATCAAGTATGCAAGATGATTAGAAACGGCAGCGCTGGGGACAATTATCGCTCTATTCCAGTCATAGCCCTCACCGCCAATGCGATGGCCGGCGACAAAGAAAAATGTATTAGCGCTGGCATGAACGATTACCTGCCTAAACCCTTCTCGCCAGACGATTTAATCGATAAATTACAACAGTGGCTCCCAATCAACAGCAAAGACGTTACCATGCTCGCCAAGCCGGCAATCCCTGAGCCCATAGAAAACATAGCCAGCAACAAGGATAAAGACCAACAAACCGCCATATGGCTGAGTGACAAGGCCTTAGAGGGCGCCATGGGGCGACCTAAGGTACTACTGAAATTGTTGCATTTATTTTGTGAACAAATTGAATCTCAGCTGATAGAGATAGAACGTGCTTACAAAGAAGTAAATCTAGAAGAAATCATTTCGATTGCACATGCCGTCAAAGGCAGTGCCGGGCAGCTTCATGGCATTCAATTACATCAATGTGCCGCAAAATTAGAGCGCGCAGCTAAAGATAATGATACCAGCATGATTAAGCTACTCTACACCGATTTTAAAACCCACAGTGAAACCCTAAAACAGTGTTTTAACGACTATATTAATACCAAGCAAAGTGAACTCGCGGACACAGCCGCCACACCGCTTGCAACTAACAACAGTTAGCGAACCACAGCTGCAATCTCACTGCTGATTTGGCCGGCATCGCCGTTTAGTATTCCCCCCCTCGAAGCAATCAGCGATAATGCCCACCCTCAATGCCACCGCCCACGGAATCTAGTAATGACATTACAACGCCTACGCCTTGCTAAAAACGAAGACAAACGTCTGCGCAGCGGTCATTTATGGATTTACAGTAACGAGGTAGACACTGCGGCGACCCCACTGCGTAATTTTGCTGCTGGCGAGCATGCCATAGTTGAGAACCAGCAAGGCAAGAGTTTAGGGCTTGCGTATGTAAACCCTCAGTCTTTGATTTGCGCCCGATTACTCAGTAGCGACGAGCGCACCATTGACGTTAATTTTTTCAAAAAACGAATCAAATCTGCACTTGCACTGAGAGAAGCCCTATTCGACCATCCTTGCTATCGCCTAATCTACGGCGAAAGCGACTTGCTTCCTGGCTTAGTTGTTGATCGTTTTGGTGACCACCTATCCGTGCAGCTCAATACCGCCGGCATGGACGCCATGCGTGACATTATTATTGAAGCCCTTGTACGCATGCTGCAACCACAGTCTATCCTACTTCGAAATGACGCCGCCGTTCGCAAGCTTGAGGGCTTGGAATTAGAGGTCGTCACAGCTTACGGAGATGTCCCCAGCGAAGTTGAATTAATTGAAAATGGCGTGCGTTTTTTAGCGCCCTTAGCTGAGGGACAAAAAACCGGTTGGTTCTATGATCAACGCCCTAATCGTGAATGGCTCCGCCATCTCGCACCCGGCAAACGCGTGCTAGATGTGTTTAGCTACATTGGTAGCTTTGGTGTCCAGGCCGCCGTCTTTGGCGCCACCGATGTGTGGTGTGCGGACATCTCCGAATCAGCTTTAGATATGGTTCACAAAAATGCCGAACTCAACGGCGTGGCTGACAAACTCTGTACTGTGCAAGGCGATGCCTTTACTACCCTAAAGTCTCTCAAAGAGGCAGATGAGCGTTTTGATATTATTATTGTTGATCCACCAGCCTTTATTAAACGCAAAAAAGATCAAAAAGAAGGGATTCTTGCATACCGCCGCATAAATGAAATGGCCATGCGACTGCTCAACCATGATGGTTTTTTAATTTCTGGCTCATGCTCTATGCATATGCCAAGAGAAGAACTGCTAGACCTAGTGCGGGCTTCTGCCCGCCATATTGATCGTCATGCCCAAATTCTAGCTGAAGGTATGCAGGGTTCCGACCACCCTGTTCACGCTGCAATTCCTGAAACCCGCTATCTCAAGGCCGTACTCAGTAGAATATCTCGGGTGTAATACGCAGTGCCATCACTGCCCCGTCTTACTAGATCTATATTCAAGGTACGGGGCAAACCTCTAACAAACTCATTATAGGGCCGTAGCCGCTTTATTTCGTCGTTTTGCCTCATACATACTTTGGTCAGCAAACTTAAGAAGAGTTTTAGAATCTTTGGCATCCACTGGATAAATCGCCCAACCAATACTCGCCTTAAGGGTATAACTGCCTTCCGCAAGTACCAGAGGCTCTTGTAAAATCAAATCAAAACGCTGCTCACCTCGCTTAGCATCTGCTTCGTTTTTCATATCACGACTAATCACGCAAAACTCATCACCACCAATACGAGCAACGGTATCGACCGCTCTCACACGGTGCCGCAACCTACGCGAAAACACTTCCAAAATCTGATCGCCATAATCATGGCCAAATTCATCATTCGCTTTTTTGAAATCATTTAGATCGATAAAGAACAAGCAGAATGAATCATCGCTCGACTCACACCGCGCCACCTCTTGCTCCAAAATTTCTAAAAAATGGCGACGATTAATCGTCCCTGTATGAGCATCATGGTTAGCCAGATAAAAATATTCACGTTTTTCTTTTAGTAAATTAAGGCGTAAGGCCTTAGAGGTACTTTCATAATAAAGTGCCACAAAGGCAATAAACGTATGAGTAGTAATAATACAAAAGTAAAACGCCATATGATCATCGACCTCAGGCATCAATTGCGGCATTTCTACGCCAATATACGGCATGACAAAAAGTAAAGTCCAAAACAAGCAGGCCAAACCACCCCAGATCACCCCCGCCCGAGAATCAATACTTAAGGTAGCCACAGCGGGAATAATAATTAAACAAATAGAGGCGGGAGAGAGTATTCCTCCGGTCATCAATGCCAAATATAAAATAGCTAAACCGAGAAAAGCGATAAAGGTATTAATTGCAAAAACACGCCTATCTAACGCCCTTAAAATATAAATAGAGAGTAAGGCGCCAAGTCCAGAAACAATAAAGAATGCCCGGACAATATTTAAACCTTGTTCACCCAGCGGCAAAAAAAAACTTGCCACAATCGCCAACACCGAAATATAAAACATGACGCTTAGAATCAAGCTAGCAACAAAACGATGCCTTATTAATCGCGCTTCGCCTCCCTCTGCTTTTGAAAGCAGAGGGTCAATGAGTGAAAGA
Organism: Zhongshania aliphaticivorans; assembly: GCF_902705875.1. Classification (NCBI taxonomy): domain Bacteria; kingdom Pseudomonadati; phylum Pseudomonadota; class Gammaproteobacteria; order Cellvibrionales; family Spongiibacteraceae; genus Zhongshania; species Zhongshania aliphaticivorans. The sequence continues at coordinate 150,852 of NZ_CACSIK010000003.1, forward strand.
AAATTAAAACGTCGAAATTTAGTCATCCCAACCTTAATATTGCTTGTTATAATTTATCAAAATATCGCTACATCACCTCAGAGCACAAGCAGTGAAAATACATATCAGCAGTATATTTTTCTATTAAGCTAACTGCCGACATGCAATCCTAGTATACAAACTCATTCTCAACGCCTAATTATTAAAAAATCAGCTAAAGTCAGCTGAGCTATGACGCTCCACCATTTGTTCGTCCTCTGCCCCCCAAACTCGGTTGACACGACGCCCACGTTTAACCGCCGGACGCTCAGCAATCAAATTCGCCCAGCGAATCACATGGGTATATGACGCCACATCGAGAAACTCAGCTGCCTCATAGAGATAACCTTTAACCAATGCGCCATACCAAGGAAAAGTCGCAATATCAGCAATGGTGTAACTATCACCACAGAGATAGGTATTTTGTGCAAGATGTTTATCTAACACATCTAGCTGTCTTTTCACTTCCATACTATAACGATCAATGGGGTATTCAAATTTTTCGGGCGCATAAGCATAAAAGTGACCAAAACCACCCCCTAAAAATGGCGCGCTACCCTGCTGCCACATAAGCCATGATTGACATGCCGCTCTGCTAGCAATGTCGCCGGGGTAAAATGCATCAAATTTCTCAGCCAAATACAGTATGATCGCCGCAGACTCAAAGACACGCTGGGGGGGATTTAAGCTGTGATCAACTAAAGCAGGAATTTTAGAGTTAGGGTTGATATCCACAAACCCACTGCCAAACTGCTCGCCCTCGCCAATATTAATCGTGTAGGCATCATACTCTGCAGCACTGATCCCCAACTCCAATAACTCTTCTAACATCACCGTGACTTTTACACCATTTGGCGTTGCCAATGAGTACAGCTGCAATGCATGCTCACCAACAGCAAGGTCTTTATCATGGGTCGCACCGGAAATTGGTCTATTAATATTACTGAATTTTCCACCACTTTGATTATCCCACTTCCACACCGCCGGCGGGGTATAACTATTAGAATCTGACATTAATATAGGCTCCCATTATCTTGGACGAAAACATCATCACTACAGCGTAATCTGATTAACTCGCCTAAATCAGACACCACAAGATTAACACTGTTACATAGTAATCAAACTTTTCACTAACAGCCATTCAGCTTACAAACATCAAAAGCATTCCTGATAGCGACACCGAGCACGCGCAGCCCCTAGCCATCCCGGGCCAAGCCTCTAGGGATACGCCAAAATCCTTGGTGAACCGCCAGTGCCAGCAAAATCAAACCACCACCCAGCAATATCGCTGGTGACACGACCTCATCAACCAATACCACGCCAATAAACACCGCCACAATGGGAGAGATAAACGGAATCAATGATACGGCTTCAACGGCCATGTGTTTGAGCAAGGTGTAATACGCCACAAAACCTACCAAAGACGCAAACAAAGATAGATATAACAATGAGCCTAATGACACCGAACTAAATCGTGGCGGTTCAAAACCAAACAAAAACACCCAACTTAGCAGCAAACCTGGCAGAGCAAAGGCCATCGCCCCCAAGGCTTGTTCCACAGGGCTAACTGTCATGGTCACATTTAGTTTCTTTACCCACAGCGCGCTGGCCGAGAACAATACATTTGATAACAGCATCAAGCCAATCCCTATATAGCTATCCCCCGTCACGCTTACGTCGTCCAAGACTATGCACAGCAGGCCCAAACACGCCAGTACAATACCAAGTACTTTTCGTGGCTGTAACAAGCGCTCACCTAGAATAGGTCTAGCTAGCACCGCTGTAAAAAACGGCGTCAACCCAAATAACAAGGCAACCAAACCTGAGGATAAATAACCTGCGGCAAAATACACCAAGGCCATATTAGGAAACACACTAATCGACGCTGCAAAATATAATTTCCAGTGTCGACGTATTCTAAGTCCCGAAAATCCGGCTAAGGTAGAAATAACGCTGCCGACGGCGAATGCTAAGGCAATCCGCATGGTTAGGCCCGCTATGGGCGACAGGGTGTCTCCGCCGAGTTTTATTGCCATCNGTGTCGTCGCCCAAATAAATATGACCAAAATATAGGTCAACCGTACAAGCATAATAATTTACCTAATTGCCTGCCGAGACATTTACCTGAAGCCACAAATGAAAAAGGCCGCAGGGTGTGGTCTGCGGCCTTTGAGAAATATTGATTTTTTAAATTAATGCATCAATTTTCAGCCACAAAACGCCCCACCCAGCGCAATGCAATATTGCGTTTGGCTGCGGAGAATATGACAGAACAAGTGAAGCACTTCATTTTGAATTTTCAATTTAATGTAAAGATCGTCAACTATAGGAGAAGAGCAGTAGCGAGCGCAAGAAATAATTCACCCTCTGTCAAAATACCTTCATCGACTAGTCACATTGTTTACTTACATTAGCACCCTCTTATCTTTTCCAAAATAAAGTAGGACACTCTTTTTAAATGAAAAAATTATTCATGCTCAGCGTATTGACAGCAGCCACTACGGTATCAGCGAATCCAGATGTAACCTCTAGAGAATATAAGCTGATGCTTCAGCCATCACTTTTTGCCTACAACACCGAAAGTACTGACGTTGATGATTTCATCGATGATGCCGAGACAGCCATTGAAGCGGCAATAAGTCGCAATGTGAGCGGCTCTGCAACACTCAGCAAAGTGCGTGATGTTAAATTTTTTGATACCGATGGTAGTTGCATACTTCGCGATATCGGCTACTCATTTCGAGAGCGCATTGAAAGCGGCGACTCAGAGGTCACGCTGAAGTTTCGTAGTGAAGATCGCTACATATCTGACTTTGAAGATCTATCTGCCAGCAGTGGATCGGCAGAAACAAAATTAGAGTCAGACATTGGCATTGCTAGCAGCGCTAATTTTGTTATTCAGTATAGCCATTCAACTACCGCACCCAACACCCGCACCATTAACGAAATGGAAGATATCAATGATCAGTTCCCAGGTTTTGATAGCGATTATGGTTACGCAAATAGCATTGACCTAGATCTAGTTGGAAACCTGACTATTCGCGAGCATGTCTACAAAAATGTCGACATAGACCTAGGCTCCATAGACGCTGAGATTTCCGTAACATTGTGGTACAACGGTGCGCCAACAGGTTCTGCCACGCCTGTCGTGGTAGAAGTGTCCTTCAAATATCAAGACAACAGTGCTGACTATACCCAGAAAGTGGTTAACCGAGCCAAACAAGCATTTCTGGCATTACAAGATTTAACCGCATGGACGGACCCTGCGTCCAAAACAAAAACACGTTTTGCATACGAGTATGACGCCAGCTTTTGTATTTAAATGCTACCCAGCGCCAACTAGGCCAACGCGCCTAGCTGACGTTCCCTTTTTATAATGTACTCACCGCGAATAATTTTTTTGGTAGGTAAGCTCACCCATCGCCTGAATTTGAAAATCTATCATTTTATAAAAAGCCGGTAAAATCACACTGTAATCCTGCCCGGGTAGCAAGCCATTGAGCGCGGTAACCGCCGCTTCAATTGTCGAAAGACCATCCGCTCGCGGTGATTTTCTTATTTTATATTGAGATATTTCCTCAATATCTAGCGCCATATGAGGTAGCGTTTTCAACCAAGGGTTTAAGTGCATTAAGCGAGCGACTTTCCGCCACGTACCATCTAAGAGAATAATATTTTTAAACTTCGCACTACTGATTTCATTCGCTGCAAGCGCATTCTCTGAAGGAAAAACAAGCAAGGTATTTTCTTGCCAAGCGCGGTCAAACAAACTATCGGGATCAAAGGTTTCACCGACGACTCGCCGCGCCCCAACAAGAGATTTTTCCAATAAAGGAGCAGAGGAAAGCGCATGCTTTGCTTCCTTCACATCCTGTAAAATAAATACCTTATAGGGCTCGCAGCTCATGGTTACCAAAACATCACACAAGCAGGTTTTAAGCGGTCGCTCACAGCGGGGACATATCACTCGCTTCCCCATTATCGCTCCTTCATATTATCGGCTGAGACTCACCACAGTGATGACCATCCAAGCGTAAAAAATAGAGATACGCTAATAGTAATGGAAACCAGAATGTAGCACAGGGTTAATCGCCACCTTATTTTTTCTTACTCGATTTTCGCGGTTTTTTTGCAGGCTTTGCCGGTGCCGGCCGCGCTACGGCTTGCTCAAGCCAAAATAACGCATCCAAGTAATTAACGTATCGGCTAAGGTACTGTGGAGAAATGTCACGCATTGCGGTTAAGGCTTTAATGGCTAGCATTTGAGGGTTCAGCGGCCCGGGGCTGTCTGGCCCCTCTTGAATCGCTAATTCTACTCGTCGCTGTAATTCTCGCCGCTGCTGAGAAACTTGCATAGTCTGTATAGACTGCAAAGATCGGCGTCCAGTGGCCGCATCGTCTCCGTCCTCATCTTGGGCAAGACTTTGAGAATATAGGCCATCCGTCAAACTCTGCGCTTCCTGCACGCGCAACTGCCGCTCCAAGGTTGACGACGCCGGCGAATCGAGCTCAGCTTGTTTATTATTAAGTATTGCCTGCAGCTCGCGCAGTGCCGTTACAGTCTGAGTACGCTCTGGAGTAAGTCGCACACCCTGCCCCGATAACAGCATCGAAACCTCGTGATAATGCCCCGCGTGGAAAAGTGCCTCACCTTGCGCTAATTTACTCTCAGACAAACACCCTAGTGCTTTTTTAGCTTCAGCCTCATAATCAGTACGATAACGCTGTAATGCATCTAGAGCTTTTTGCTCTAAAAACACCTGCACCGGTTTCCGCGCCCGTTCTGCACGACCCAACATCGACTCAAGATAACGAAAACGAGCTGGGCTAAAACAATGTGCATTCGCCTCCCGCATGTTCATTAACTCTTGCCTGAGCTCAACCAACATCACCTACGGAGCCTTCTGATTCGCATTTTGTGCCCGTGGCACAGGCGCCATTTCTACACGCCGATTTTGCGAGCGGCTGTCACTATCACGATTATCCACCACGGGTTGCTGGGCACCAAAGGCTGCGGCAAACACCATATTTGCCGGCATTCCTTCGTCAATCAAAGCACGTGTTACTGTTAGCGCACGCTGTGCCGATAACTCCCAATTATCACGAAACTGCAAATTCCCCTTTTGAATAGGTAAGTCATCGGTAAAACCACTCACCATTAGTAGCTGCTCGTTCTCGCCTAAATACACCTGAAGTGGCGCACGCAAAGTATGCAAAAGAGCCCGCCCTTCCTCCTGCAGCTCTGCCGAATTCAGTGAAAACAAAACACTGCCACTAATGCCTATTTTGCCATCGCGCAAGGTCACTCGCCCCGCCGCCAAAGGGTCGGCCAAGGCTTCCTCTAAGGCCTGACGACGCTGCTCAGCCACCTCACGCTTTTGTATTTCTGATTCTAAAGATTGCGATAGCTCAAGTTGAAACCCTAGCGCCCACACCAATAACAATACAAACACACCGACTAAGCCGGTCATTAAATCGCCAAAGATAGCCCAAATTGGCGGCTCTTGATCTATCCCATTATCGAGCTCAGATGCACTCACCGCTACTCGCCCTCTTCTGCAACCGCATGACTGGTTATGGCCTGCAACTGACGAATAATATCTTGGTGAGATAACATATTGTGATCAATAATTTCACGCGCCTGTGCAACGTAATACGCCATTTGCTCATCACTTCGCTCACCGCTACCCTGCAAACCCGACTCGACTTTTAACAATGTCTCGATAAGGCCGCTATTGGACTGGCTAAACTCATTTACTGCTGTGGCAAATGTATCACCCAGGCTGGCCAACTCCGCACTACTACCCTCAAAGTGCGCAACAACATCTGACAGTTTGCTGGATTCTTTTTCTACATTGTCACCAAAACGCTGACCAATATCCGCAAGCAAGTTAGATGAATTTGCCAAGATATTTTCCACCGCTTCTCGCTGGCCTGCTGCCGACATCTGCAGGGACTCTGACAAGCTGTTTAACTGAACCATTAACTCGCGGCGCTCATCTAGCAAGCTATTGTCGCGCTCGATATTGCCGTTCATCTCCTCGCGTAATTTCGCCATGATCTCTGCAGCGACACGTGGTGTTTCAGAAGCTGAATCAATTAGTCGCGCCATTGGCTCTTCTAGTGCTTTGGCAAGACTCGCCAAATGTTCTTTCACCGCTGTTTGCAATTCAGCCAAACGCGCCACTGCGGCTTGGCTACGCTGCTCTTCTTGCGCTGTTAAACTGTGCAGCTCACCGCTTATTGCTGCGGTCATATCCGTCATTCGCTGCTGATATGCCTCAAACCAGCGACTTTCACTCTGTTGCCGCTCAGCGACGAGTGCTTCGGACGTAGACACCAGCTTGCTAAATTCCGCTATCAGCTCCTGAGATCCAGCACGGGCGTTAACACTTAATGCCTCGGCATTGCTGCGTAGCAAGTCGGCACTCTGATCAAACACCGCCGACCAATTAGCAAGACGCTCTTGCTCAGCGGTCTGCTGCCGTGCGACCCAATCCTCACTCACCGTATTAAAGCTGGCGACTAAGGACTGAGAGCTAGAGGCAAACTGCTCGGCAAGCTGGGTAAAGCGATGATCGATGGTACTTAATAATGTCTCATTGCCCGTTTGCTGGCTTGAAATGGCCCGCTGCCATGCCTCACTAAACGCATCAGTTGAAGCCACATGACGCTCATCTACATGCTGCAAATGCGCTTCGGTTGCTACAGTAAGGTGTTGTTGATTTGCTTGCATATCAGCCCGTAAATCACGAACAAGGGTAGCTATGACTGGTGCAATATGCTCCCCGGCAATACGCCCGCTGTCTGCCAAACTTTGCTTTAAACTTGCATCAACAGAGTTCGCCAGCTCTTTATACTGTGCTTGAGTGGCGCCATGAAACTGCTCTTGATTCTTTGTTAGCGTTGCCGCCAACTCGCCGCCCATACGTCCCAGCGTGTCAACTAACACGGTCAATTGCTGCGCAACCTCCGGTAATACCTCTGCCTGAGATTGCATGGCCTGATAACTTTGGCGACGCTGCTGATTTAATGAGAAAGATTTAAATACCGTATTCAAGGAGGCGTCTAATTCACGAGAGATCTGCAAGCGCTCTCGCCGGCTTAATGTAGAAATCAGCCCCAACATTGCCGATGCACAAACCCCTGCAACTGACGTTGCAAAGGCCATACTTAAACCTTTAATGGGCGCCGCCAAACCAGCGCGCACCGCCTCCAGCTCATTACTTCCTTCTAGTGCGACCACGGCACCCTTTAAGGTGGCCACCATGCCAATAAAGGTTCCTAGCAAGCCCAGCATCACCAATAAACCGATAATATATGGACTCAATACCGGAGCCGGTAATCTAATATACTCTCCCTGTATTCGCTGACGCACGGCATTGCGAAGAACGCTGGGAACCGTCGACAACCAGGTTTCAATATCTTGTAGCGTGTCATCGACACTTGCGATAGCCACTCCCAATGCGGTGCTAGCTTGTTGGTAGCGCAACAACTCCGCAAACCCCATTGCATATGCCGCGGCAATAAGCACAGTGACACCTAAGGCCAGAACATTGCTACCGACAAACGCCGAAGCCATCCACACCACCACCAATGCACCCAATATAAACGCCGCCACCGAAATTATTCTTGTCATTAAACTTTCTCTACTTCCATTTCTAAGGCTTCTACCAAACCGATTATTGGCATCAGTCGCAATTCTAGTTCAGCTAACAGCAAGGCCTGCATCTCTCTAATAAAACGGTCTAGCCATGCGCCTTTTTGCAGCCAACGGTCAATATCGTCTTGCCCTGAAACAGCGGCAGTTTCTATTTCAGAGGGATTTTCATGATCCTGACGATATGCCAAGTTCAAGCCATAAAACCGCTTAGCAAGTAAATGAGGGATGCCGGCGAACACGCGTCGGCTAAACTCTGCCATCGTCTCCGCCATAGTGCCATCCAATGTTGCTAGCTGAGCCAAGTTTGGCGAGCAGCCCGTCATAATGAGTTGTAACTGCCGCCGCAAAATCACTATTTTATGGTCCATCTCACTTTGATGCAGTGAGTAAAATCGTTGATAAGCAACAAAACCCGCTTCTGGGTCCGCCAAGGTATCTCGGTTGGGGCGCGGCAAAATCAAAGACGATGTACTTTGGCTCGCTCCCTCTTGCCCCTCCATCACAAAGCTATCAACAATAAACCTTAGCATTGTCCCGCGAGCTTGCATAAACACGTCATGTGGTTCTTCTGTGCTCTCTAGTCGCGTGAACGGCTTTTTCTTCAAACCCCGCAGTGATTCAGCCAAGACAATCGCATCTGACAAGCTAATCAACTCACCCAGCTTGTCAGCAAACTGGCAGTGGCTTAAGCCTCCGTCCACCACCGCCATCTCAAGCAAAACGCGTTGCAGTCTAGAGCTTGTTATCGAAATTGGATTCATAACATCCTTATCAGAGACGGAATCACACCGCTAATGACGACATAAATGCCGCTTTAAGATACCTACTTACACTGCCAGATAGGAAAATCTGATTTACAGAAATGACAGGGAGCTAGCCGTTTTTGGCGACCAATTATCGCTATTTTGCTGCTAACTTCAAGGATTAGCGATCAAATAGCCAGCCCCCTCATTACCGCCAAGGAGAGATTATCACTCCCCCCCGTAACTATTCCGCAAGTAAGTCATGATCTCTGCGGATTCAAACATAGCCACATCGGTATTAGGATCAATCAAGTATGGGACTTGTGACCGCCCCGTTAACTCTCGCAAACGCAGCCGATTCGGGCTGGTAATTGGCGCATCGGAAAACCAGCGCGAGCGCACCTGCGGTGGTCCCATTTCTTGCCAGCGCGACTTTGCAAAATTACGCAGACGATAAGGCAGCTCAAGCTCGGTCAAAAGCTCACGAACCGGTCTTGAGTAAGGACTAGATTCAAAGCTGTACAATTCTAATGGCTTCTCAGGCGCGATTGACGGCGCGGCATTCATACCACGAATACGACCAACTGATCGCGCTGCGGTTGCCGCCATCGACCCTGCGAGTGCAATTTTTGCCCGTAAACCTCTAGCAGAATGACCATTAGCACTGCGGTAATGCTTGTATAAATAATCAATGATATCTGCAGACTCTAATACGTGCTCTCCAGTATTGGGGTCAAATAACAGAGGAAATTGGCTAACACCGCTGATATCTAGAGCATCGGGCCTAAAACGCATTCCACCCACAGGGCATGGGTATATCAGCACATCAATATCTAACTCACACAGCACTTCTCTAACCAGACGGCAATATGGGCAGGCCTCGATATCATACAAAATCAACATTTGCTCAGGCTGCCGAGTCTTATGGCCCGTAAATGCCGCTGTACCTCGCCACCCTCGCGCCGAACTTGCCATTACTGAGCTCAATAATTCAAACATCGCCATTAGGTCTCCTAGATAAAATCATTTATGGCGGCAGCATACGCAAATTATGTCGTATTAGGGCAATATTAATATTTACGACCAAGATAGTGTGTATTAATAACAATGATGTATAAAATCACACCGCTAAGAAAACGTTAGAACCTACGATTGCATACAGCTCACCCTTAAACTCGCAAGGATCCACCCAAATATGCCTTTATTAACAGACCCACTGGAACTCCCTTGCGGTGTAATACTACCTAACCGATTGTTAAAATCCGCCATGACGGAAGGCCTTGCCAATATCAACGATCAAGCTACCCCCCGCTTGTCTGCACTATACAAACGCTGGGCCGAAGGTGGCACCGGCACCTTACTAACAGGCAATGTCATGGTCGATCGCCGTTTTCTTGAACGGCCGGGCAATGTGGTTATTGATGGTAATGGCGGTGAAGCGGCGCTACGCGACTGGGCAACAGCCGGCACCTCAGCAAACAACCAATTATGGATGCAGCTAAACCATCCCGGCCGCCAGTGCCAGCGCCAAGTGGCCGCTCAGCCGCTAGCACCGTCCGACGTAGGCATTGACCTTATTGGCATGTTTGGCCGCCCCAAAGCGATGACTGAAATTGATATTCGCCAGACAATAACCCGCTACGCCAAAGTAGCCGCTACCGCCAAGGCTGCAGGATTTACCGGGGTGCAAATACACGCAGCACATGGCTACCTCATCAGCCAGTTTTTATCGCCTTTGGCAAACACCCGCAGCGATCAATGGGGAGGTTCTCTTGAAAATCGCGCGCGATTCTTACTCAGCACCGTTGCCGAAGTGCGAGCAGCAGTTGGGCCCAGCTTTGCCATTTCAGTTAAATTAAATTCCGCCGACTTCTCTAAAGGCGGCTTTAGCCACGAAGACAGCCTACAGGTTGCTCAATGGCTATCCGAAGCGGGCATTGATTTACTCGAGGTATCTGGTGGCACCTACGAAAAACTGGCACTCATGGGTGACGAAAACGACAAGGACGCTGCAGAATCCAGCCAACATCGCGAAGCTTACTTCCTTAAATACGCCGAAGGTATTCGCAAAGTCACCCAGATTCCCCTCGCCATCACTGGCGGCTTTCGCAGCCACGCGGCGATGCAACAAGCACTAGATAGCGGAGCCTTAGATGTTATTGGTTTAGGCCGTCCACTTTGCTCACAAGCCAATGTGCGGCCATTATTGGCAGGCCAACAAGCGAGCCTACCGAACTGGGAATGTAAGCTGCAACTTGGGTCTGGCTGGCTAGGGCCAAAAAGTAGCAATCAAAAAATACGCACACTTAATTTCGGCGCCGCCACCCAGTGGTACTATCGCCAAATCATCGACTTAGCTGAAGGGCGAGAGCCCAATACTCACACAGGGCTCATTCGCGTCATGCTTAAACATATGGTGGCAGAACGAAAATCGGCAATAAAACGGGCAAGACACCAAACCCAGAGATGATTTTCTGTATATAAAGGGAGAACCTAGCCATGCGCTTGATCAATATTAAATCGATTTTTTTATATTTATTCATCGCGAGCTTCTGCGCATCGTCAAACGCAGACCCAGTTTGGATTGATGTGCGCAGCGCTGCGGAACATATGATCGATAGCATCGAAGGTGATACCCGTATATCACATGATCAAATTGTTGATGTCACCAAAAAATTGCACCCTGATCTAGACACCGAAATCAATCTGTATTGCCGCAGCGGAGGTCGAGCCAGCAAAGCTAAAACCGCACTGCTGGCCGCAGGCTATACCAATATTAATAATACCGGCAGCATCAATGATGCTCGTCAAATAAGAGGCATAACGGAATAATACGATCATAACTAATTTTATTGGCTACACCGCGGGTAATAAATCAGACTTACTTTAACAATGGCAGTATCTTCACAATTAATACTGCCATGACTGGGATAAATACATTTAATCTCTAGGGCTGCTAAGCTATCAGTCTCGTTCGCATTTGCTTGCCAAAAGAATACAAGCCCATGGCAATATGAAAAGTAAGAGTGCAGGAATCTACAGGCAATGCGCCTCTTTTATAAAAGCTAGGCAAATTACTTTAATACAAAAAAAATAATGATTAAAAATGGAGAATCCACATGACTACGAACAACCAGGCCGTTCGGCTTGATGTAGATTTTGACAGCAACGGTACACGCTGCAGTGCCTGGCATTACCTTAGTCAGTCGCCCGAGAAATCAGCCCCCTGTATTGTCATGGCTCATGGCTTAGGAGGCACCCGTGAATGCGGTCTAGCGCCCTACGCTGAGCGGTTTTCTGCCGAGGGCTATCATGTGTTTGTTTTTGATTATCGTCATTTCGGTGACAGCGATGGACAACCCCGCCAACTGCTAAAAGTGGATTACCAACTCGCCGACTGGCGTGCAGCCATCGCCTATGCCCGTCAACTTGATGGGGTGAATCCCGAGCAAATTATACTCTGGGGAACCTCTTTTTCTGGCGGACATGTACTCAGTATTGCCGCAGAAGATCACCGGCTGGCTGCCGTTTCGGCGCAAGGCCCCATGGTGGACGGGCGCGCTGCAAGCTTAGAAATATTAAAGTACGCCGGCCCGCTACATCTTGGCAAACTCAGTAGTTTTGGCATTATCGATCAGTTACGCGGCACATTAGGCTTAACACCAAGCTACATCCCGCTTATAGCCAAACCAGGCAAGCTTGCTGCAATGAGCAGCCATGATGCCCTAGACGGTTATCATGCCATCACCAACCCTGGCTGGCGAAATGAAATGAGCGCACGGACGGTACTCGTACTGTCTTTATATAGACCTATTAGCAATGCGAAAAAAATTCGCTGTCCCAGCCTAATTCAAGTCTGCACAAATGATACTGTCGCACCAGCTAAATCTGCCATTAAAATGGCCAAACGCATGCCGACCACCGCCACACTAAAATGCTACGACATTGGCCATTTCGATATCTACACCGGTGAAAATTTCGACACGGGGATAACAGACCAATTGACGTTTTACCAAACTGCTTTACAAAACGCTCGTGGACTCAAACTATGACAAGCCAGCCATTGCAAAACAAAGTTATTGTTATTACCGGCGCAAGCGGCGGCTTTGGTGCGGCATTATGCTCTGCCCTATACCAGCGCGGAGCAAAGCTGGCTTTATTGGATATTGATGACACGGCATTGGCTCTACAACTAAAAAACTTTCCAGACCCAACGCGAGCTAAAACATGGCACGCTAATGTGTGTGATGTGAATAGTTTACGACTCGCAATGGACGCCGCCGCAGATTACTTTGGGGCTATAGACATTGTTATTGCCAATGCAGGTATAGACTTAATTGAACCACTCACCGCCACCGGTGAGGATAGCTTTGAACAAGTCATAGATATTAATTTGAACGGTGTGTGGCGTACTTTTCGTGCAGCCTTACCTCATGTAAAAGCCAGCAGCGGTTACTTACTGGCCATTTCATCCATGGCTGCATTTGTACACTCCCCTTTGCAAGCATCTTACACAGCAAGCAAAGCCGGTGTATGGGCACTATGTAACAGCATTCGTGTGGAGCTGCGGCAGTACGGCGTGGATGTTGGCACCCTACACCCCACCTTTTTCAAAACACCGTTACTAGACAATATTTCAAATAATGCCGCCGGCACGTCACTGTGGGGAGCACATAAAAAATTCCCATTTACAGCGGTAAGCATAGAAGACGTTGTCAATGCGGCAATTAATGCGATTGAAAACCGCAAAGAGATCGTCACCGTTCCCCGCGTGAACAAAATGATTGCTTACGCGCCCGGTTTGTTTCGCAAGTTTGTTGAGCGCATTGGTTTTAAAGAAAACAATGTTCGCCAAGCAGTTGCTTTTGCAGAGCAAGCCCGCCGTCATAAAGACGACTGAGCCTGCTGTGTACTATTTCATTTCACGTAATTCTTGATTAAACAAATAAACAGACAAGGCTTCTCGCTGCTCAGCGTTTAAGGGGAACGCAGGCATTGGTGGCGTAGGCGCGCTAAAGAAGTTCATCAAACTGTCTACACTGTAACGCTCGGTCAAGGCCACAAGTTCCAAGCTCCCTTGGTGGCAGCCCGTGCAATTAAATTGTTGATAGAGCTGAGCACCCTGCTTGACCAAGCTTTCTCGCTGCTCGTCATCGTAGCCCACCAAGACATCCTCATTATTGGCAAGGGTTTGCTTATCAGCATTGGCTAAGGTCAGCGATGAAGAGCCGCCCTCTGCAGACGTAACTCGGTATATTGACCCAGAATAATCATCCGATATATAAATGCTGCCGTCTTGCGCTTCTACCACATCAACAGGGCGGCCCAGCAAATTTTCATTTTGTAAAAACCCAGTGACAAAATCACGTTCAATAATAGTACCGTCTGGCTGCCAATGCAGCGCAACCACTTTATAACCATCAGGTACACTTCGATTCCACGAGCCATGCAATGCTACTAGCGCAGTCCGCTTATAAGCCGCCTGTTGATTATATTTTAAAAACCGGATACCCAAAGGCGCATTATGCGCATTAAATTCATGCGCTGGCACTTTATTCGCTGGTAAATCATCGGGCAACTTATCGCCATAATCTGGATCGGGTGTTCCGGCATTCAAATACGGCCAACCGTAAAACCCACCCTCAACAATATGATTCAATTCACAGGGCGGAAAATCATCTCCCAGCAAATCACGGCCGTTGTCTGTGGCAAATAATTCATTGCTCCAAGGCGCCCAATCCATCCCGACACTATTGCGTAAACCACTCGCATAAACGCTCAATTGAGAACCGTCAGGTTTAAAGCGCATAATGGTCGCGCGCTGAGTATCCTTCTCTTCACACACATTGCAGGTCGATCCCGAACTCAAATACAGCCAACCGTCACTCCCTGCTCGCAAGGTCTTGGTCCAGTGATTGCCTTTATCCCCAAGCCCTGTCACAAGCCGCTCATAATCTCCGCTCACCTCACCGCTTGCCACATCAAACGCCACGCGACCAACGGCATTTGATTCGGCAATATATAGCCAGCCATCAACATAATCTAAGCCATGGGGCCGAGTTAATTCATTTAACAGAACCTTAACTGCTTTTGGTGATGCACCATCACCTGCTTTAATTATTAGCACTTCTCCACTACGTGGCCGGCTCACCAAAACATCCCCAGCTTCGGTCACATGCATAAAGCGGATTTTACCAAGCCCAGTCACATATAAATTCAACTGAAACCCTTCTGCAACCGTCAATTGCTGACGAATTTTATTTTCAGAAGGCTCTTCACCGCCATAACCAACCAAGGCATGTAATACTACCTTGGAGGTTGTTGCTACACCTGACGGCCCGAAATGCATCAGTAAAAATGGCACGGCCATTAAGATAACCAAAACAAAAAAAATGGATCGCAAAACCTTCATCATTGTGCGCCTCATATTCCTAGAAATACTATGTAAACTAGTCCGTTACGCTGTACACATACAGCACCCTAATCCAGCAAACAACGCTGGAGGCGAAAATAAAAACTGATATACTTGATGTTAACGCTGTTCTTTTACACAACAATAAAGGTAGAACGCTATGATGAACATGGGCAATGAAAGCGGCGACAAATGCCCTTTCGATCTCAACTTTGACCCCAGCACCTTTAAAGTCGGTGACGTAGTGAGTTACCGCGTTGAAGGCAGCATGATGGATATGCCGTTTGTTGGCGTATTAGTCGACGTTCACGATGATTATGTCTTACTGACCCACTATGGCGAAACACCCACCACTGAGTCTAATGTAATGCGCGGCACACGAACAGACCGCCCCATCGTTAGCGAAGCTGATGCGCTGAAATAACACTTACTGAATAGAGCAATAGCGCTTATGGTGTGGCGGAGAGCACCTCATTTGCCGCACGTTTCCCAGCGCGAACTGCACCTTCAAAGTAACCAGCCCAGCGTGTGCTCGTTTCAGTGCCCGCCCAATGAATCCGAACATGAGGCTCACGAAGCTGGTAACCCACCGTGGTCCAGTGTCCGACCGGAGCAACACCAGCATAACAACCTCGCGCCCACTCATCATCGCGCCAAGTATGATCGTAATAAGCTATCGGCTTGCTCGCTTCCGAACCAAAAAATGATACTAGCGCATCAATAAACTG
This sequence comes from Zhongshania aliphaticivorans, assembly GCF_902705875.1. Classification (NCBI taxonomy): domain Bacteria; kingdom Pseudomonadati; phylum Pseudomonadota; class Gammaproteobacteria; order Cellvibrionales; family Spongiibacteraceae; genus Zhongshania; species Zhongshania aliphaticivorans. Next base: position 166,416 of record NZ_CACSIK010000003.1, read on the forward strand.
GTTGCGACGCTGCTCAGGGCTGTAATCACTTGCCCGCACGCCATCGCGCCCTTCAATAAAGCCCATCAAAATACCCCGCTGCTCATTTGGCGGAGTAACATCAAAGCAAGTGTGAAAGGGCGCAACATCACTGATCACTGAACCCGACCAACCCTGTGATCGCCAAAACGGTCTTTCGTAAATCGCAAAGCATTTGATAGCACAACCTGGCTGCAGGTTTTGCAAGCAAGTTAATTTATCATCTGGCAGCGGCGGTACATAACTGATCTCTGCAGCCAACGCTGGAGGCGCTGCACATATCACTCGGTTTGCCGTAAATTGTTCAGTTTCTGAATAGACTGCCACCTCTTCACCCTGTTGCTCAATACGCTGAACCGCTTGCTTGAGATGACACTCAACCCCACGCTTTTCTAACACCGCCAAATACGATTCCGCAAGCGGTTGTGCGCCACGCTGTAAACGATCCTGCTGAGCCCCACCCGCAGATTCTGTCAGCGACAAAAAGCCACCTCCACTGCGACTATAAAAGAGCGCATGCAATAAACTAATATCATCAGGGTGTGCCGCGAACACACTTTCAATCGCAATTTGGAAAGTGCTTCTAGCATCTTTATGAGGCAAGTATTTACGCATCCAATCGCCAACCGTCATTGCATCTAGCTCTGCTGCGCCAGAAGCCTTCCACGGTGAACTGGTCGGAACACGCCAAGATTGCCAATACCAACGAGCAACTGCAGTGAGCAAGCTCCACTGACCCGCAAGCGGCAAATTGTAAGGAATAGATCCACGATATTTACCAATGCGACCAGAAAATATCGTGCGCACATAGCCTTTAACAAACATCGGCCAAGTAGTATGACCAAGGCGCTCTGCCAGTTCATACATCTCCGTTTGCCCCGGCCCCAACCATTGCCCCCCGTAATCCAGCCAAATATCATCGGCCAATTGCTCGGTGCGCGCACGCCCCCCTACCCTGTCGCGCGCCTCCAGAATCACTACTTGCTTACCAGCGGCACTAAGAACATCTGCCGCCGCCAGACCGGAAAAACCAGCACCGATTACAATAATATTTTCCAAACGTGACTGCCCCACAATTTTTATATTGGTTATCATAACGCCCAATAAGCGCCAAACATCAACGCGATTATGCCTTAAAGGTTATTTTTTCCATTCATTTGTTAATACACCTCTATTAACAGGGCGTTGACGTAGGGTTAGACCTTCTATTGATGGGCTAGATTTGGTTTTCACGTGGATAACCCTGTCGCAACATTTATGAATTGTTATATAACGCCTGTTTAGCAAAACAGTTAATTGAATAGCGTCTTAGTAAATTAACATGTCTCACATGACTATATAAGTAAGTGTATTGTCCTTCGAAACCAGCAGGTAAATAGATTGAGCGATACAGCGTATTTCTCGATCAGTAAGCTCTTTGGTTTCTATAACATTCTGACGGGCTTGAAGCACTAAGTTCCAAGCAGTCGCGATATCGGCGCCTGCTTCATTCAGGAATTTATCCCGGATTGCTGCGGTTTAGCCCACAACGTTTTAGACATTCCCAGAACGAAATAGGAGGGACGCATCACGGTCAAGGACTGGATGGCATGTTAATTATCCGATTAGCGGCCTGCCACAAGTACGGCAATCAATGAAGTAATCGTACAAAACCTCATCAATATAACCAATGAGAAATTCGCTGCTTCACCTATAGAATTAACTTACACCGTCTAACAATACCGTCAAAAGTGATCTTCCCTTCTCACTCAAAATTCAATTAATTACTTGTCGCAACGGCCATTCCTGTTCAAAATGCACCAACAATGAGATCCGTCAGAAGTATTCATAACGCTATTGCTTGCGTCATGGATGCCTCTGCTACGGTTGTCTCTACAATAACTTCGACCAACAGTGATATGAAATACGCTCTTAAACTGCCGACCTCATTAAGCCAAGCTCAGCCGCTATTTATGCGCGTACACCCCGATGGCGATCAGCACGTATCGGCCCAGATTCGTGAGCAAGGCACGTGGGAGGCCTACGAATCTGAGTTAATGTGCAGAATTCTGTCGCCCGGCGATTGTGTTGTCGATGTTGGCGCTAATATTGGCTACTACAGCGTTCTCGCCGCTGCGGCCATTGGCCATGAAGGCCATGTATTTGCCTTCGAACCAGAACCCGCCAATTTCGCCTTACTCGAAAACAATATCGCCCTGAACGGCATTGAAACCGCTACCGCAATCAATGCCGGTCTTGCGGCCGAAAATTCAGCAAGCACCCTCTTTTTGAGCGAAACCAATTGGGGCGACCACCAAATTTATTCTCGCGGTGAGTGTCGTAAAAGCATTCCCATCGAACTCCTCAAGGGTGATGACTTTTTCAAAGACAAAATATCGCGTTTCGACCTGATCAAAATCGATACCCAAGGCGCAGAGTTTCAAGTGCTCTCTGGGCTTGAAGCAACCTTGCGTGCCAGCCTACCAAACGTCCATATCATGATAGAGTTTTGGCCCTTTGGCCTTAAAAAGGCGGGGGATCATGGCCACCAGCTGCTGGATTTACTGGCCTCATTGAATTTGCCGTTTTGGACGATTGACCATATCGGGCGCACCCTGCACCCCTGCCAGGAATCCGAATTACGCGACTGGGTAGACGCTTTGGACGCAAACCCTTCCGACGAAGGTTTTTTCAACTTACTTCTTAGCACACAGGAATTCGAACTCTGAACACCAACAACAAACCTCTGGTTGTATCATCACAAACAGAGTCTGCCTCCGTATTGCAGCAACGCTTTCAGCAATGGGGTTACCTGTATTTCAAGCAGGTTGTGCCAAGCGATACTTGCGATGCCATAAAAGACGGCTTTCTGGATGCGTTATCTCCGCATATTGCGGCAAACGAGGCCGGCCTACCTGAGCTATACGGCGAGCCATTTTTTGAGACCGACCCAATCTGGGATGCGGTTTATCCAAACATGCAATCGCTTGAATCCTTTCAGCGCTTATTCCATAAACCCGAGCTTCAAACGCTAATGACAAAGGTCAGCGGAACCGAAGTATTTGTCTACCCCATGAAAATGGCCCGCATTGCGACTCCCAGAAAGCTAGGCTATGAAACACCGCCCCATCAGGATGCCTACTCTCACCATGCCGGCCCGACCATGGCCGGGCTTTGGGTCGCCTTGCACGATGTAGACGAAACAATGGGCCGCCTTAAACTCCTGCCGAAATCACACAAGCTCGGAGTGCGTAAGGTATTAGAAGCTCAGGGAGTGGGTGGCGTGCAGTGCGAAATATTTCCAGAAGAAACCTGCTGGCACGTATCGAACGTGCAACAAGGCGACGTCATCATTTTCCATTCCTGCACGGTTCACAAAGCCGAAGCGAACACCGCAGACAAAGCTGTACGCCTCAGCGTTGATACCCGGTTTTGTAACTATGGCGCGCCGGTATTCATCAGCAATATCGAACCGCATCATGGCTGGCGTATAGAGAGCCTATCCTGGGAATCCATCTACGCCAAATGGCAGGACGCAAACCAGCAATATTACTGGCGCGAATACCCCGCACTTTTTGACGAAATGCGAGATCAAAATGAATGGCATAAGAACGTCTGAGATACGTCCCAATAAAAGTGTCTCAAAAGGGTAATTACTACTATCGTTAAATTACTCTAAGGGTATAATCTATAATGAGTTAAGCCTCCACCATTGATGGCAGCATAACCTCTACTTGGAGCACCAGTTAGGATTACCTCTTAAATAATACGGCAGTCCCGTTCAAGACAATAATATTAGAACATCAGTACGCAATCTAACTCTGTAAGATAGACTAATCTGACTATGACGATCATGTCTTTTTTCACTCAGGGTTCTTCTACAAAGACGTAATGTACGAGCCCCATCATGTTGCTGATAAAAATTATTGCACAATTGCTTTTCCTTTACGCAATTCTATTGCAGTCCTCATTAAGTCTAGAGAACGCCAATTACATAGGAAGCAATCAATGCAAACAATGTCATATCCAAGAATTTTCTGATTGGCAGGGGTCTCATCACGACTGGGCTATGAAGCCCGCTACTCCCGAGTTTGTTTTAGGTGATTTCTCAGGGCTTTAGTTTGAGCATTACGGCGAGGTCACTCAATTCTCTATACAAGATGGCAAATATTTCATTAACACCCTAAATTCAGAGGGTATAAAAGAAACTTTTCAAGTCTCTTACACATTTGGCTACTACCCCCTTCAACAATATTTACTTCAAACCAACGATGGTAGATATCAAGCATTTACTGTTGCTTGGGATAGCAGATCAAAAATCGACGGCGGTCAACGCTGGTTCCACCTGTATCCAGACGAAGCAACACCGCCCGGTGATGTACTGCACTGGAGTGGCACTTATTTTAATTGGAATAGTCGTTGCGCCGACTGCCACTCAACCAACTTAAACAAAAATTATAATATCGCCTCAAACACTTACCAAACGGAGTGGTCCGAAATCAATGTGGCTTGCGAGGCGTGTCATGGACCGGGTAAAGATCACATAGCATGGACCAAAGAAATAGCTAAGTCGGGAAAAGCCAGCACAACCCCGCCCTTGAACATGGGCTTTGCCGAACAACTTACCCCAACAACGACATGGCGACTCAACAATAACAAGCCAACAATGACGAGTGATAGCGATGAGCCCAATAAGTTAAGCGGCCAACTCGGCGTGTGTGCACGCTGCCACTCACGTCGCGCAGCAATGTCAGATTCACAACCGGGCAGCGCTTTTGATGATGTTTATGATTTGCAAGCAATACAGTTACCTTTATACCATGCCGACGGCCAAATTCATGACGAGGTTTATGTCACGGGCTCATTTATGCAGAGCAAAATGTTCCAGAGTGGCGTTGTTTGTAGCAACTGCCACAACCCACATAGCCTAGAATTAAAACTACCGGGTAATCAAGTGTGTAGCCAATGCCACCAATCAACTGTTTTTGACACACCGGCTCACCACCATCATATAAACGGTTCTACCGGCGCAGAGTGTGTTAACTGCCATATGCCAGCAACAACCTATATGCAAATCGATCCGCGGCGTGATCATAGCCTTAGGGTTCCCAGACCAGATTTATCAATTGCCAACGACACACCAAATGCCTGCAACCAATGCCATCTGGATAAAACACCAACGTGGGCCAATGAAGCAATCATTAATTGGCGTGGCAATAATGATCAACCTTCACATTTCAGTGATTTACTTGCACCAGCGCTAAATGGTGCAAATGGAATGAATGAGATGATGAAGATTGTAGATTTAGTGACGGATGATTCCGTCCCCGGCATTATTCAAGCCTCAAGCTTGGCCGAACTAGCTAAATACCCAAATCAACAAACGATAGCGATTGCCCAGAATAAGTTACACAGTAAAAATCCTATGGAGCGAGCATCAGCAGTGAGGGTCTTTTCTTTACTACCACCAGAAGATCGTAAATCCATACTACTCCCCCTGACCAAAGATAAGAGCCGATCCGTTAGACATGCTGTTGTACAGCAACTTGCTGGCATGAACGAAGCATCACTTACTCCAGACGAATTGAACGCTTGGCGAAACGCGAAGAGTGAATACGAATCAGCCTTAGACTATCAGGCAGACTTCCCTGAAGGTCAGCTTAATATTGGTATGTACCACTTAGCGCAAAAAAATCCAGCTGCCGCTGAGAAAGCATATCAACAAGCACTAAAACAGGACCCCTATCAATTAAGTGCATATATCAATCTCGCAGACCTGTATCGTGGATCTAGCAATGATGAGGCTGGCTGGGAAATACTAAATACCGGGATACAAAAAATGCCGCAAGCCGCTCCGCTATTTTATAGCGGTGGAATGCTTAAGGTTCGCCAAAAAAACTATTCCCAAGCCAAGTCTTTCTTACACAAAGCGACACTAATAGCACCTACTAATGCTCAATATAGCTACACCTACGGATTAATTTTGCAATATCTTAATAACAAGCAAGACGCAATAACCGAATGGGAACGCGGTTTAAAGATCTCACCAGAACACCAACAAATTTTAATGGCGCTGCTCAATAGCTATCAAGACCTTAATAATTGGAAACAGGCATTAAGAATTGCAAACAAATTAAAAGTAGTAATACCCGATAATAAACAATTAGATACGTTAATTATTAATTTAAAGGCTCACGTAAAGGATAAATAAGCCCAAATAGCTTTATGCTTAAAGTGATTTCAAAAACCAGAACTCTCGCGACTTATACGCTTTGTCAATAAACGCGATTAATGTGCGTACGGGTAGTGATTGCACTCGATTATAGGGAGAAACTGCATAAACACCCTGTCTTTTAGCACTAAGTTCATGCCACAAACTGACCAATGAGCCAGCCTTTATTTCGCTATGAACCAAACATTTTGGGACATAAGTAATTCCGTAACCTGCCATACATGCTCTCTTTAACACTACAGCATTATTACTTGCAAGCGTGCCAGACACAGTAACAATTGTGCTAGCCCCCTCAGCATTCCGAAATGACCAATTATTACCACCACCTTGCTGAAGGCTGTAAATCAAACAATTATGTTCACTTAAATCTAATGGCGATTCAATATTATTGTGCTTATCTAAATAAGCAGGAGAAGCACACACAACCCAATCTGAATAGACCAATAATTTCGCTTTAAGATTTGAATCTTTTAGCTCGCCAGTACGGACAGCAATATCAACACCTTCAGCGATCAAATCCACAAACCGATTTTCAAGCCGCAGATCTACTTGAATACCTGGATATAATTGACAAAATTCTGAAATAACATCAGCCAATAAAATATCACCAGATATTGTTGGAACACTGACACGCACCAAACCCTTGGGCTCAGAATTGTACTCCGAGACTTCGGCAAGTGCGTCATCTAGCTGCTGATTTATCCTCTGGGCGTGAATCCATAATCTTTGACCAGCATCAGTAAGAGATAGACGCCGCGTACTGCGATATACCAATTGCGCGTTAATGTCCTCTTCGAGCTTAGCAATACGCTTACTGAGGCCGGGCGGTGACATTTGCGCCATTTCGGCGGCTTTAGTGAAAGAACCCGCCTCCACTAGCAGACCGAACAAAGCAATATCATTAGCGCTGGTCATAATTATTACACCTATTCAAGAGCACTAAAAAACACCCATTGCGAAACTCTAGGAAACAGTATATTAGCAAATTAACCATACCCTACCAATCCCGGGGAACTTACAATAACTCCACTAGCCATATCGCGCTCAATTTTTCTTCTACACGCTTGTGTAACGACAAACAATTATAGAAAGAGGGAATAATTAAATGGACTCACGCTACCCTTCTGTTGAAGCACTTACTGAAAAAGCCCGTCAACGTATGCCAGGCTTTGCCTTCGACTACCTTTCCGGCGGTTGTTTTTCTGACGTCAACCTTGCACGTAATACCCAAGAAATCAGAGAAATCCAGCTCCAACCTCATTACCTTCGTGATTTTAAAGAGGCATCTCAAAAAACAACACTATTTGGTAAAACCTATGATGCCCCTTTCGGCATCGCACCAGTTGGACTTCAAGGATTGATGTGGCCGAATTCTTGCGAAATTCTTGCTAAGGCAGCAAAGCATCATAATATTCCTTTTTGTCTTAGTACGGTTGGCACAGCCAGCATCGAAACAATTGCTGACATCACTAAAGGTGATTTCTGGTTTCAGCTCTATCATCCAGCAGACAATGATTTACGTGACAAACTTATAGAGCGCGCATATCAAGCTGGCTGCAAGACACTGGTTCTATTGGCCGATACCCCTACATTTGCTTATCGTCCTAAAGAAATTCGTAACGGCTTATCCATCCCACCTCAAATGACTCTACGTAATATACTTCAAATAATCACCCACCCACGATGGGCGATAGAACAACTAATAACTGGTTCGCCCGAATTCAAAACAATGAAACCATATATTCCTAAGGGGCTTAATATGAAGCACCTTGGATTGTTTATGAACAAAACATTCTCCGGGCGGTTAACAGAAGATAAAATTAAAGCTATTCGTGATAAATGGTCAGGAAATCTTGTCATCAAAGGTATCGTTAACCCCGCCGATGCTGAGCGAGCAATCAAATTGGGTGTAGACGGGCTTATCGTTTCGAATCATGGCGGCCGCCAACTAGATTCAGGGGAATCTACAATTAACGCACTTGGCGATCTAGTGAAAAAATATGGTAGTGAAACAACGTTAATGATGGACGGCGGCATGCGCTCAGGCGTTGATATTGCCTCATCTCTCGCCTCTGGCGCTAAGTTTACTTTCCTAGGGCGCGCCCCTATGTATGGAGCTTGCGCGATGGGCAAGCAAGGTGGTGACCAGGTGCTAAGTATACTAAAGCGTCAGCTTCAACAGGTCATGGAGCAAGTTGGATGCGAAAAAACTGATGATCTACCCTTACATTTGTTAAATCGAAAATAGATATACACCAAACCCAATGATACGCCACTCTCATAGAGGCGGCGTATTGTTTCTGTATCAGGAGAGCGGGCATACCATCAGAGTACTGCGCGTATTACATAAGGTGCTGGCCCAAAGCCTTCAATTTCAATAACGCGCAAACCAGCTAATGGGCCCATATCGTGCTCCTAATAACCTTAGAATAAACCAACTATGTGTTGGTGCATTTAGAAGTGCAAACGAAGCATCTTTAATGTTTTGTTATTCGTTAAAATAATCTGTTCTTAATACATTTTTCCACGACTACACTTATTTTAAATTATCAGTTAGGAAATTCTACCGCACCAATTAAAATCCAAGTTCTATTAATGGAGCAGATATCAGCGGAATCTCAGGAAGCAGACTAAGCGTCGGGGATAAAAGACTCCCACCATCCAATATATAAAAAGGCAAGGAGATAGGATCATCGACGAGAACGGCAAGAACTGGAACAAAACCAGGCAATATGGGTATACCTTCACTAGATAAAAACCCAGTCACCACTGCTGGGTCAAGTACGCCTCCTAGCAATGCCGGCACTGCCGATACGGTTGCTAATGGATCGCCAGGAAGCGCACTTGCCAAACCACCACCAAGTACACCTCCAGAACTCAACAAACCGCTTAATATCGGGAGTTCCAATGCTGAGGCTCGCACTGGTAAAAAGGCCACTAAAGTTACAAAAAAAGCTACATTTATTATTTTATTCATATTGATCTCCTAAGTTTTCCGTCTTATAAAATTATTGAAATATTAGAACCACTATCCCGCAATATCCCGACCAAATATTTCCCGCGCTATCGCCCAGCGCTGTACTTCATTTGCTCCTTCGTAGATTTCACCAATTTTGGCATCACGGTAAATTGATTCTAATGGCCATTCGATACCATCTGCGACCATCTCTCGGGCAAAACCATATCCGCCACAGGCTTGAATAGCATCTCGGGAAACGTTAACCGCTAGCTCGCTTCCAGTCACTTTTGCCATAGGCATCATCGCCGACGGCTTGCCGGTTTTATCGAAGGCATATGCCGCTTTTTGGTAGAGATTGCGTGCGTTCTCGATAGCGGTTGCATGATCCGCAAAGCGGAACTGCCAATATTGAAACTCGGCAATACGTTTGCCAAAAGCTTTTCGTTCACTGATATAGCTACAGGAGTAGTCAAAAGCTCTTTGCGCCATGCCAACACCCAGCGCGGCTATTCCAGCACGACCTAGAGTTAGAGCCGCAAGCGCCGCATTCAAGCCCTTCCCAAAACTTCCAATAATATTCTCCTCAGGAACGAAAACATCCTCAAAAAACACATCTGCCGTTAACTGAGCGTGATTACCCATTTTCAAGTCGGGATCTGAAACACGAATTCCCTTGTCGTGCATATCAACCAACAGCATCACATGCTGACCGCCGCTATTGCACAATAGGCAAATTACATCGCCAGCAACAGAATTCGTTATCCATCGCTTTCTGCCATTCACGAGAAATCCACCATCAACCGGTGCCGCTATGGTGCTCATTGTTTTCACTGAAAGATCGGTGCTGGCCTCCGGCTCACTAGTTGCAAAGCAACAAACAATTTCGCCTTTAATTAATTTGGGGAGATATCTTTCTCTCAAATGTGGCGCGGCACCGTTCAAGGTTTGACCGCAGAGAATGGCCTGCCCGTCAAACAATGCCGATGCAGCGCCAGGTGTGTAATAGCCGAGTTCCTCCATAACAACTAAGGTGGCCAGAGTGGGGAATTGAAGATCACGACCTCCTACATCGGCGGCAAAGGGAACCGCGTACAAGCCAGCGGCAGCCATTTTCTCTACTAGGTCATGACGAAATGCGCCTCGGCTCTCCGGTGTGGTGTTCACCTCATGGGCGATAGGCCGAAGAACGGTTTCTGCAAATTCACGGGCCTCTCGCTTAATTAAGAGAGTTTCATCAGGTAGGAATACATCGCTAAACATTTTGTCCGCATAGCGTGTCGGATTTTCAATTTGATAAGCCATTTCTATTTGTCCTCAGTAAACAAGTTGAGCGATACAATGCAAAATATCGTTAAAAAAAAGCTATCGCCCGATAAATTTAGCTGGTCTACGCTCACTAAATGCGGCAGTTCCCTCACGGAAATCAGCACTCAGACTGCACACCTTAAAGGCTTTACGCTCAATCTCTAAATGAGTTTCCAAGGAATGGTCATATCGTGAATTGCGTAAATTTTTATATGCGGCATAGGCTTTGGTGGGCCCCGCAGCCAATTGCTCCACCCACTCTTCCGTGCATGCAAGTATTTCTTCACTATTTACAATCCGGCTTACTAAGCCATTTTGTTTCGCCTCCGCCGCCGTCCACACTGCGCCGGTAAACATCAACTCATTGACCAATCGCTCTCCCAATAACTGAGAAAGAAGATAACTACCGCCGCAATCCGGCGGCCCGCCAATTTTGTCATAGGCCATCATAAAGCGACTGCTATCAGCAGCAATGACCAGATCGCAAGCGGCGAGTAGACTTAAGCCTGCGCCCGCTACTGCGCCTTGACATACCGCCAGCACAGGACAGGGCATTGCTCGCAATTTAAGAATTGTGGGGTTGAGAGCATCCAAAAGCTTGTCGACAACGGCAGGAGTTGACTCTCCGGCCGCAACAAATTCAGCGACATCACCACCTGCCATAAATGCGCGGCCCGCACCCCGAATCACCAAACACCTAACATCGCTGCGGTTATACAGCTCATCAACAACAGCAGCGAACTCCGACGCCAACTGAACATTAATCGCATTCAAAACAGATTCACGGTGAAAAACTATCTCAGCAACGCGGGTCAATGAGTCGTAATGGGTTTTCACCAGTAAGGTGTCGGTCATCATCTTATATCCAGAGGGGCTATGGTCGTGTGCGAATCTAACAGGTAGGCAGCACGCTGCGCGTCGAGAATGTCTTGCATATGAGTGAATGCCATTTTACTCCGCCTCAATGGTCGTTGCCTTCATCATCAATACCGGCTTAACTACCTTTCCACCCAGTGTGTCATCTATGGCTTGATTGATGTCGTTAAAATCGTAGCAACTCACTAGCTTGTCTAGAGGTAGTAAGCCTTGCTGATAATACGCAATCAATTTTGGAATAAAATCTGCGGGTACAGCATCACCTTCGATAACTCCGCGAACCTGACGGCCGGTTGCCATCAGCATATTCATATCAATTTTCAAATGTGACTCTGGCTTAGCTACGCCAACGCATACCAGCATACCGCGGGCTTTTAATGCGCTGAAGGCTGCAGAAGCCAAAGCGGGAATACCGGTGGTGTCAAAGACGTAATCCACACCGCCCAACGTTAGTAATTGTTCAGCTATGGATTCGCTGTTCTGAATAATGTGATGAGCACCCAACTCTTGCGCCAATTCCAACCGGGACGCCAAAATATCAACGGCAATAATGGTGGAGCAACCAGCAATCTTCGCTGCCATAATGGCAGAGAGACCAACCGTACCGCAGCCTAATATAACAATAGCCTTACCCGGTTTTGGTTTCATCACCAGTAACACGCTGCCAGCACCGGTTTGTACACCGCAGGCTAACGGCGCAGCAATATGAGCCGGAAAGTCCTCGTCAAGTTTCACTATATTTTGACAAGAAACCACTGCATGACTTGCCATAGTGGATTGGGCGAAAAAATGACCACTTATCGGCTTGCCATTTTGGCTAATTGGAGAACTACCGTCCGCACGGGAGGCGTTAATCATATACACGGCGCCATGATCGCAATAGCTCGGTGCATCGTCATGGCAATTAGCGCAATGGCCGCAGGATCCAAAGCTAACAACTACTCGATCACCAACCGCCACCTTATCAACACCAGCACCTAGCTTAAGAATGCGGCCTACACCTTCGTGTCCTAAAACGGCGGGGAGCGGGACCGGCAGATACTGGTCGCGAGCAGCGACATCGGTATGACAAACTCCACAGGCTTCAACTTCTATCAATGCCTCGCCAGCGTTAGGTTCGGCTATTTCACACTTTTCTATGCTGAGCGGGGCACCCGCCTCCCTCACTATCGCTGCCAACATTTTCATTATTTTATACCCTTAAACTTTATGTCGATTGATTGCCACACAAACCGGCTAATCAACTATTCTCGCCATGGAGCGTTAATCGCAATTCACGCTTTAGTATTTTCCCTGAGGGGTTGCGCGGCAGTTGCGAAACAAAACGATATTTTTTAGGAACTTTATATCCTGCTAATTTCTCACGAACGTACTCATTAATTTTTAGCTCATTTAGACCTGGCTTTGTCACGACAAACGCCACCGGAACCTCTCCCCACTTTTTATCCTCAACACCAACAACCGCGCAGTCAAAAATATCAGTGTGTGCCAGCAATACCGATTCAACTTCTGCTGGGTAAATATTTTCTCCTCCGGATATAATCATGTCTTTTAAGCGATCCTTAATATAAAGATAACCATGTTCATCAAGTTCGCCGATGTCGCCCGTTCTCAGCCAGCCATCAACAATTGTTTCCTTCGTTGCATCTTCGCGCTGCCAATAGCCCTTCATGATCTGCGGCCCTTTAGCGACGACCTCTCCAGCTTTACCAATCGGGCAGTCATTTCCATAACTATCAATAATTTTCAATGCTGTCGAGATAACGGCCTTGCCTCCAGAGCGAAGTAATTTCGACTGTCCTGCAGCAGCTAATTCATGTGCTTCTGGCGAGAGGATGGTTAAGGCCGTGGTAGCTTCGGTTTGGCCATAGCCCTGCGCAAATTTGCAATTAAATACAGCCATGCTTTTTTGTAGCAGTGATGCCGCCATCGGCGAGCCACCATATAGAATAAGTGCAAGACTAGAAAAATCGGTTTCTTCTATATTCGGTAGCGAGAGAATCAACTGCAACATCACCGGCACAACTGCTAGGCTGTTCACCTTGTCTACAGCGATGGAATGAGCGACGACTTTAGGGTCAAAATCTTTATGGATAATTAGACCCGCACCAAACATAAGCGCCCATAATGCGCCAGATAAACCTACGGCATGAAAATTGGGTGCAACCATTAATAGACGACTATTTGCTTGCGTTGTCACACCATGAGCTAGGTTTGTTTGCAAACAGTTGGCAATAAATCCGCCATGAGTCAGCAGAACGCCCTTGGGTTTTCCGGTAGTGCCACTGGTATACAGCTGAATAAAAACGTCGTTTTCTAGATTAAGTATCGGAAGAGATCTGGACTCTGATGCATATATCCAATCAGTAAAACCTACATTAGCTATTGAATTATTGTCTAAACAGACATTTGCAAATTGTGTGCTTTCAAAAGCGTTGAGCAAACATTCAAATTCAGCATCAAAAAATATGGCCTTACATCCAGCATCGTCAATAATATAGGTTAACTCTGATTCTGTTAGTCTATAATTCATTGGCACACTTACAATACCCAAACTCGAAGCAGCTAAAATTAGAAGTAATAATTCGTTACCATTTTTTCCCAGTATGCCAATGCGATCACCTTTGACATACCCATTTCTAACGAAGGTTGCCGCTATTTGGTTTATTTTAACAATGGCTTCACTGAAACTGATTACTACGTCATTGTCTTTCGCAAACAGGGCATCTGGCCGATGCTGAGCTTGAAATAGAATATAGCTGGTAATATTTTCAAACATAACAAAATCACACTCAAAAAAGGGTATCAACCGACTCCGTACTAAAAGTTCTCGGTGTCCACCAAGAACTGGTTTGGAGTTTGCCGCCTACCAAATGAAAAATGAAATCAAAGTGAGATAAAGAATCCGTAGACCCTTTATCTCTGATACTTACTCAAATATCCATTTCGCGCGAACGCCGTAGTGACTAGGTGAGGATAGTGACAAACCGGGCCCAAAATCTAAATGAACCGCGCTTGCAAAATAACGTTCATCAGTAATGTTTTCGCCATAAGCTGTAATCTGCAAACCCCAAGGATTATAAAAATAACTAATCCGTGCAGCATAAGTTTGGTATGACTCTTGTTCCATTAATGATGTGTTTTGAGGTGTAAAGAAGTACCCAGAGTTGTAATAGGAGTCGATAGCAAATTCAATATCGCTATCAGCGCTCAAGTAAAAACTCTGCAATATTGTTGCTGAAGCTGTAAATTCAGGAGATTGAACTATGCTATTGCCTGTAAAGTTTCGAGGAGGTAAACCAAATGTACTTCCCGGACCAAAAGCAAGTCCCGTGTCTTCATCAAAACCTCTCCCATCTTCAAAAGATGTATAAATCGCATCAAGATACGATCCTGAGAAAATTACAGCTAACCCAGGATTTAAGTCTGGCATTGGTTGAAGCTGCATACTAAGTTCTGCGCCTTTCACCTCACCATCCCCAGCGTTAAAAAAGTTAACCGCGCCACCAGAAGTTAGAGCTGTGTAGGCAGTAATGATATTTTAACGCTCGATATAGAAAACTGCCCCCTCCAATTGTAACTGCCCATCCAGCCACTCTCCCTTGAACCCTATCTCAAAGGCATGATCTTCTTCTTGCTCAACAAAATCTGGAGCTTCAAAAAAGTTGACCGTGTTGTAGGTTGGACTCAGATAACCGATTGAATAAGACGTGTATATTTGCCAAGTATCAAAACTCCATTTAGCAGACACTCTCGGGCTTAATCTCTCAGTCGTTGCGTCTTCTACTTCAAAGGAGGAGAACGGCAATGTAATCGTATTTGCGACGGAAATGTCCACCCGAGATCCATTTACACCCCGTGTCTCTTCGTCGTACCGCAACCCCAATGACAAGTCCAGTCGATCGAAGAGTGTATATGTCCCTTCAGCAAACGCTGACGCTGACTCAGTTTCTAACAGACCATACGATGCGAGTGTTACCCCTGCCCCATTTAATAAATCTCCCACTCCAGGCAGTAACGAATCCAAAAGACCACCCAAGCCACTTAACGATGGCAATGCAAGTGCATTATCCGCTATATTCAAATACAACGGATCGTAACCACCCAATGATTCCAAATAATATGCACCTACAACCCAGGTAAAGGTGTCACTCCAAGGTGTTTCTTCATTCGACTCAAAACGCACCTCAGCGGTTTTTTGCTCTGCAAATTGCTTTCCAACCTCTCCTTCGAGCATCGGTGCGCTTGTATAATCAAGGTCTCCAAAGCCATAAGGTACGGTTAGCGTTTGATCTGAAACAATTGCTTTTGCTGAAAAATAAGGCAAGTCCCAGTTCATATAACCGGCAATGACATGCCTACGCGTTCTCAATTCTGCAGGGACATTATTTTCGACTTGATAATCATAAGCCGGATCTTCATCACAGATAGCGCATAAGATCGGAGCGGGGTTTGTGCCTTCAGAGGCCAGGCCTCCCGACGTTGAGCTTTCCTCATAAGAACCACTTAACGTAAAATCTAAACGGTCTGTTGCATACCATTTTATTTTTACACGACCACCACTTAAGGTGTCATCTGCCACCGTTTTTCCAAGTGTGTTTTTGTATAAAGCTTCTTGATCTCGGTAGATCCCAGATACAGTAGCAGCTAATGAATCCGTTATAGGTAAATTAAGAAAAAAGGATCCGCTATAGTTATCCGACCCCATTTCGCCGTAACGGCCGCCTTCTAATTTAAGTTGAGCGCCAAATGCATCCGTCCTCGGTTCCGGTGTTACAATTCTAATCGCACCACCTAAAGCGTTACGACCAAACAGCGTACCCTGTGGACCTTTGAGCACCTCTACACGCTCTACATTTACCAAGGCATCCACTGAGCCTTGCGAGGGTAGCGAACTTATATCATCAACATATATAGGTACACTGGGGTCAGCTGAAGGTAGGTAAGCATCTGAGCCAACACCACGAAGAAATACAGTATTGAAGCCAATAACGCTACCGAAAACTAAACCAGGCGTAATTTTAGCTAAACCCGTCGCACTCTCCACGCCAAAAGCATCTAGCTTCTCACCAGAGAATGCCGCAATGGCTATAGGCACATCTTGTGAGTCTTCCTCACGTTTACGTGCCGTAACCACTACCTCTTCGAGCAGTCTATTTTGCTTTTTTACAACTGGTCTTGCCGTGGAAATATCACTATTACTTTGTGCATTTGATTGGGTGGAAATGCAAGCCACAACAAAACCAAGGAAAATCATTTTTCCGTTTATTTTTATACTCATTACCAGTACCACCTTTGCAGAGGTATATAAAAAATTACAATCTCATAATTAAAATGTAATATCTCAATCTTCGATCAAGTCATAGTCAGATTTTTCAGCGCCACACTCTGGACACATCCAGCCATCGGGTATGTCATCCCACCTAGTGCCTGGGGCTATTCCACTATCAGGATCACCCAAATTTTCATCGTATACATGTGAACAAAACCGACATTGATACCTTCGCATTATTATTTCCTCAAATTTTATTTATTTTATATTTGTGGCCACAAGGCCAGGCTTAATTACCGGCTTAATAGACAAACCATGCTGAACAGCCAGTTCATATTTCTCTAGCTCAGTTTCGATCAAGTCGTAAACTTTTTTGTTGTTATAAAAAGGGGTCATTGGAAACAAGTGATGTATCAAATGATAATTTTGATACTGCATCAAAGGGCTAAGTACTGTTTCATAGCCCCTTCTGATGGTTGTCGCCTTTGTGTAATGTTCAGCTTGAGTTACATCATGAGGAACATGTGGAAGCCAAAAGAAAGTGAATCCCAGCATCAACTGTTGGAGTCTTGTCGGTATAAACCACAACATCAACACTTCGTAGCCATAACCGGCGTAGATCAATATCCCAAGGAAAGTAAAAAATACCGCTGCACGTCTCAGGCTTGAGCTTAAGGCGGGTGCAGATATTTTATCGCCGTGTTTAATTGCATAGCGCATGTACGCAAACTCAATCAACATCCACCGGAATGGCAATGTCCACCACGCCCCATTAAAAAATAGATCAGGGTCTCTTTCGCCATTGGCGAAGCGGTGATGAAGAATGTGAGCCCAACGAAAGAGTTTTAAATTGACATAGGGTAGAACAATAGCCACACCTAATTGGCCGATTCGGTCATTTAAAATTGAATCTGAAGATATCGACCTATGTATGGAATCGTGAGCTACGCTAAATGCCAAATAACCAACAACCGCGTTAATCAGCATGCCTAACCATAAGGGCAAGATTCCGGCAAACCCCGTAACGTAGACGGTTAGGTAAACCGAAACCAAAACCACACACATGATGGCAGTTGGTTTGGACAATGCTGGTGGACTGGTAAGCACTTTTAAACGCGCTTTGTTCTCATCGTTTAGAGTGTCAATATTTATAATATTGCGCGACATGGACGGCCTTTATAATGTTGTAATTAGTATTAATTATGCGGTCATCGTTATCGGACTTAATCGAAAACGTATTCATCACCGAGCTAATCTGTCACAACAATTTAAACCGCCGCACTGGCACCATCAATCTTAAGCTATCATTTTTGACAATTATGATCTATCATTTTTGACGAGAAAATGAGGTACATTATGGAACTACTGCTAGATAATCACGTAGGTGAAAAAATGCTTACGCATTTGCACCAAACGTTAATTAATGAATACCCAAAGATCGTTCCGGGCGAATTAGCCTTGGCATGCAATCTGCCGCGCGTGTCTTGGTGGACAGGCGGATCGCCGCACCCCCTGCAGGATTTCATCGATTTATTCCGCTATTTAACCGAGGATAAAGCCCCTGAAATTGGCTACTTCCTTACCAGACAGGCCCAGCTCACTGATTTAGGTATGATGGGTTATGCGATGATGACCGCAGCAACCGTTAGAGATTTTGTTCTAGTCGCAGGCTATTCGTTAGATCAGTTTGGCTTTCCAGTGGAAGTGACAGTTCAAACCGTGGGAGAGGGCTTAGTCGCGCTAGTATTCTCGGAGCACCTTTACGATAAAAATTATTTCGACAGCTTCTTAGAATTCAGTATGGCACTATCATGGCATTATATTGAAGTTATATTACCGCCAGACAAAAAATTTTCACCGACCAAGGTATGCTTTTCATTTTCAAAAAACATAAAACAAAAAAGCAAAGCGAGTGTCTTTTATAGATCTGACATAGAGTACCAATCTGAGCTAAACGCAATAATCTTGCCGGCGGAGGCTTTTAACGCACAACTTGCTGTCGGTACGTTGTCGGAGATTGTTTCCTGTTCCTTGCAGTGCAACCAAATTCTAAACAACACCAGAAGTCGGGGAAGATTTCATAAAATGGTTGAGCGCGCATTGATTGAGGCCCCGCATATTTGTAAATTTTCATTTATTGAAACGGCTAAATATCTAGAGATAAACGGTAGAAGCTTGCGCAGCCACCTCGAATCCGAGCGAGCAAATTTCAGGGAAATTTCATTGAATGTAAGAATGCAATTAGCTCAAGAATACTTAAAATCCACCAGTTTTCCGATTAAACATATTGCCTATATTCTGTCATACACTGAACCAAATAATTTTATTAGAGCATTTACAAAATTTACGGGGGTTTCACCAAGTAAATATCGCTTATAGTACGTCAGCTTCGTGCTCATCCAAGCCCACTAATCATTAAAACTTTATTTGTTCTAATTGACATATCCAAATCGAATGGCTGCTTGCTGATTAGCTTAAATAACTAACCAGAAATGCTAGAAGTTTGCTTTTGGCACCATGCAGATATCAGCCGGTCGAATACTGCTCCCAAAGTCAATTATCACCCTAAAGCGGGCATTCGACTAAGCAAGAGCATCGGTCACTAGAAATGAGAGCGGACGTTCAATTACAAGTATTTCTATAGCCTCAAGGCATCAACAAACTCGTCACTGATTAAACCCTAACGGCCATAACAGGCTGATGATAACCAAATAGACGGATGCAGTCTCCTTGATATTCACTCTAAACAGATCCAATTCGTGCCACGCTCGAGGTGAAAATCTCCACGCAGACAACGTTCTATTTCTTTAGTGTATGAAAGACTGTGAGCTTACAATGGCTTCCTTAGCTTTCTAAGTGTGTGCTATTTTTTCGAAGATGAGAAAAACTACGTGCTAGTAATCTTCCTGCAAGCTTAGGAAATATCCTGCTAATAAATTTAAGCGCTTTAGCGTCCAAGCCTATCGTTACACTGGGTGTGTTACTTTGAATTGCGCGGATAATCCGCTTGGCGACAACCTCTGCTGAGATGCCAAAGCGTTGTTGCAGAGCCATGTTTTTTGCGCTTGTTTAAGATCATCAGATTCGTTCAATGTAGCCATCATCATATCGGTTTTAATGGCGCCGGGGTGTATGCAACTTATAACAATGCCGTCTCTGTTGAGCTCGGCAGCTAATGACTCGCTATAGGCTTGGAGTGCGGCTTTGCTGCTACTATAAGAAGATTGGCTCGGAAGCCCGTAAAAAGCGGCCATGCTTGAAAGGTTTACGATATGTGCACTGCGTTGCTGACGCAACAATGGCAGCAAGGTTTTACACAAAGAAACCGGAGCCCAGAAGTTAAGGTTAAAAACCCGTTGCCAGTCATCAATACTGTGATTCTCTACACTTTTTTGGATAGTCATTCCTGCATTGTTGATCAGTATATCGATTGAATTATGAACACTAGCTATCGCTGCAGGTAGTGAATCAATATCAGTTTGCTCACATAAATTTATAATGTGAGAGCTAATACGTAAATGTGGATATTCCAGTCTTTTGATCAGCTCACTTAAAGCAGCTTGATTGCTATCTATTAAAGCAAGATGACATCCTTTATCTGCCATGCTGCTCGCTAGGGCGCTACCCAAACCGCCTGCTGCGCCAGTAATAACTGCCGTTTTTCCTTGTAAATTTTTCATCGGAATGTCCGTCTAAGATAAAGCAGCCGCCTGTACAGGGCGAGACAAGCGGTTTAAGGTTTGCGCTTACGTTTTAAATAGTTTTGCGAAGCTCCAAGCCATAGGTTCGTGGATCGCCAAGTACGCTGGTGAAAGTACCGATACTATCACCAGCAGAAACTGCACCTATATCGTAACGTTCATCAGTAAGGTTTTTAACATAGGCCGAGATAGTGAGATCCTCATCATCGCCAGTCCAGCTCACTCGTGCATCATATAAGAAATAAGCATCTGCATACGCTAGGGATTTGTCCTGTTTAGATGCCGCCCATGCGCCGCGATCAAGGCCAAGATAAATATCGCTTTTATAGCTGGCGTCTAAACGGGGCACAAATCTCCCAATATCAGTTTCTATGGTGTATTGAATTCCTAAGGCAGCTGTTTCTTCCGGTGAAACAGCAAACTCTTCATCTGAACGGTCAATAGGCACGAATTCTCCGCGTAGCGCTAATGACTTCAGGTCGTTGTCCATAAACTCTTCGTAGCGATAGTTATTGTTACTGTAGGTTAGGTTTATCATGGCATTCATTGATGGGAACCACATTACCTCAAGCTCTATGCCGTCGATTGTAGAGGCGCCCGCGTTTTGTGAACCCACGACCAATGCATTATTTGAATCGACGTTTACGGTGATTAAATGCATATTCTTAAATACCATCGAATAGGCGGCAATGTTTACCCGTAGTGAGCGCTCCAGCGCGTCAATTTTTATTCCGATTTCTCGGTTTTCTAGCTCTTCGGGTTCTACAACGGTAAGACCATCTAGTCCAAAGGGTTCCTGGAACCCTGATTTGAAGCCATTGCTCCACGTTGCGTAAACCATAGCAGATGAAATGATGCCGCCATCCAGCAGAGATTCAGGAAAAATATATGCGGCAGAAGCCATTGGTGTGAACTGTCGGAAGGTATCGCTTCGGCTGTCAATTTTTGCATCAAGAAGTGGCGCGCGAATATCACCAGGGAACCGTTCTCTCAAAATGTTATTAGCAATCGTTAGAGGGTCTTGTGACCATGTACCTAGAAAGGCCATAGCCGCCATATCAGGTAATATTGGCACAAAGCGTGGGTCAGCACTGCTAATGATTGAGGTAACCTCCGCTAGATCAGCTCCGCGTGTTTCTAGATAAGATTCGCGGGTCTCCTCGGTATAACGCCCCCCCAATGTTAATTCAAAATGATCAGTGAGATGCCAAGTAGCTTGTGCGAATGCGGCAAATGTTTGGCCATCAATGTCAAAATCTTGAACAGTGGCTAGTGGTGCAGCACCTGCCACCAGCGGTACGGTTCCTCCGGGTATCAGGCTAGTAATACTGCCAAGCAAATCCGTAAGACCTTCTAGATCAACGCCTTCTTGGCCCGCAGCCAAACCTAAGAATGCAATCGGCTCGGCACCTACTAGCGGGTTACTGGTATTAAATCGTTCAGACTTATATTCGTCTTGCCAAAAGATTCCGGTGGCATAATCAATATCGTCGAAAAATACCCCATTAAATTGAAGCTCAAACGTGAGTGATTCTTGTATGCTGTCGCCAAGAAGATCTGCGCGCAAAAACTCTGCTGGGCCACCATCGTCTGCCGTTGTTTGAGGATTAAATTTTGTTGCGTCTCGATAACCGATGATCGACTTCATGCTGTGGTTTTCGTTAAATTGATAATCGAAGGTTAGACCAAACATTAGCTCATCTTGATCTTTTTGCTGACGTTGGCTGTCGCCTTGATTGGTATGCAGGTCGCTTTGTGATTCCCGCGAGTTAGCTTCGCAATTGTCACGGTAAGCTCTTGGATTACTTGGGTCGGTGTCACCTGGCCAAAGAATCCCTAAGCCGTTCACAAACAAGGCATCGTTGCTAACCATACGACAGTGAAAAGATGGGAAGTTTTCACGGGTTCGGCCAAGAAATGCAAAGCCGTCGACGGTTAGGTCGTCGCTGGCCAACCAGCGACTTTGGAAAATAGCCGACAGTCGGTCGATGGATTGATTTTCTCGGCCAGTGACGTCTTTCAAAAATCCATCGCGACGGCGAGTATTTACAGAAATTCGAGTAAGCAATTCGTCGCTTACAGGCAAGTCAACGGCAGCTTGAACGCGCTGCTCATTGTAATTGCCAACGTTACCTTCCAGATAACCACCAAACTCTTCACCCGGTTTCGTTAACGTAAATACCAATGCACCACCGGTATTATTTTTACCAAATAATGTTCCTTGAGGTCCACGTAAAACTTGTACGCTGTCTACGTCAATAGTATCTAGTAACTGCCCATCAGGTCGCGGAATGAATATGCCGTCTAGATATACACTTACCGACGGATCAAAGCGTGCAAAGGGAGCGCGCTGACCGATTCCACGAATAAAAATTTGTGGTGATGTACTGTTATTAATTTGTAAGCTGGGCACTGATTTACTTAATTCCTGTGCGCTTAGAATACCTTGATCCCGAAGTGAATCACCACTAATAACGGTAACCGCAACCGGAGTTTCTTGGATGCTTTCGGCTCGTTTACGCGCAGTAACTATCACCTCTTCTAACATACTTTTTGAGGTTTCTTTTTTTGCTGCACTATCTTCTTGCGCAAAGCAAAGAATAGTATTTGCAAAAAGTGATATTGCCAGTAACAGCTTTTTATAATTGTTCATTTTTAGCATCCAGATTTTACAATTTATTATATTTTTGATAATGCGTACGGCAGAATTCGATTTAAAAGTGGTCGTAATGGCCAAGTTCCCATTCGAACTAGACACATTTTATTTTTCATTTCCCGTTCGTAGTCCTCAAAAGAATGATGCTGAAAGGTAAGCAGCTTTTGCGCTTCGCTTGAGTCCATCCAGTGGGTGTAGTAGCTGCCACTGATTTCTGAGTTATAAGGGAGTGTTAATCCAAGCGCGGCGAATGCCGTTTTAATAAAACGATAATGGCTAATTTGACAGTATTGTCCTCCGCCAATGAGCAAGGTCTTATGAATTGCTTCGTCAGATTTAGCGGCATTACACATTGCTAAGGCAACGTCTTTGGGGTGAACAAATTCTAACGGTGACTCTGGGTGCACACTGAGAAGCTGGCGTAGAGTGTTGCGATCGGCCTTTAAGGTACGAGCGTCCACCGAAACTCCTACCCGCAGAATGACCCAAGGCAAGGTTGATTTTTTTAGTGTTTCTTCAATTTTTATTTTGTGGCGTGTGTAGTTATCGCTAGAAGACACCTTATCAGATGATGTTTTAACGGCCTCGCCTGGTAAGGATTTTCCGAATACCGTTACAGATGATGGAAATATTAATCTTGGCGATGGTGTGCATGCCGTCATACTTTGTATCAGTGCTTGGGTCGCATCGACGTTAATAGCCTTTGCCAATTCGGCTTGGTTTTCAGAGAGCGGCGGCAATAGCGACGCGTTATGGATGACAGCATCGACACCCGTTAACAGTTTGCGATGGTGTTCTGTGTCGCGAATATCCCCCAGTATCACCTCGCAGCGATTCTGATAGCGACGCTTTAGTTTTTGGTTTTGAGTACCATCCAAGTCAAAGCAGCGCAGCTGATACCCTTGCTTCAGCGCTTCTTCTATACACATTTGGCCAAGATTGCCAAACGCCCCAGTGATAAGGATTTTCATGTCCTTGAACCATCAAAAAATGGCGGGCAGTGAATACCTTGTGGGCTTTCTATGGTGCCAACGCATTGATTACAGTGAGTGCAGCGGCTCTTATAATGTGGCTTGGCCGCCAGCTTTTGTGGCAAGTCGGGGTCAGCTAAAAGCGTGCGACCTAATTGAATAAAGTCAAAACCTGAATCTAATATTTGCGTAAAGTTGTCGCCATTGCTGGCGCCGCCAATGTAGACCATTTTGCACTTTACGACTTCACGAATACGTTTCGCTTGCTCAAGAAGGTACATTTCGTAGAAAGGCAGGGATGGGAACATTTTTTTGCCCATCAGTCGTAATATGAATCGCATAAGGCGATTTTTTTCGTATTTAAGTAAGGACGGTAGAATGCTGTCGCCGCGAAACATCAGCATTGGATTCATTGTGCTGGTGCCGTTGCTGGCGATAATGGCGTCTATACCTGCCTCATCCAGCGCTTTACATATGGAGATCGAATCCTCATATGAAATACCGGTACGAGGCCCTTCTGACATACTAATTTTCCCCAAAATAGGGAAGTCATTGCCGACAGCTGCTCTAACTGCTGCCAGCACGCGAAGTGGGAGTCGTAGGCGATTTTCTAGACTGCCGCCGTAGATATCTTTGCGCTTATTGGTAAGGGGACTCAAAAACTGGCAAAGCCCGTAACCATGGCCAAAATGGATTTCGAGAGCATCGAATCCCACTGACTTCATAAATATTGCAGCATTTCTATACGCATCTACTAAGTGGTCGATATCACTTAGTGTCATCGCGTCGCAAAACCACATTCCCTCTGCAATGCCGAGAATATTCAAGCCGCCACTAGGGCCCTTCGGGCGAGTTTTCAAAGTATGGTTTTTTGAGAAGGCGCCGCAATGGCCCATTTGCCCCGACACCTTACACCCTTGACTTTGAATCCCTTTCACCAGTTGACTTATTTCCTTGCGGAAATCCTCATGCATAGTGAGCATGTTGGCGTTTAATCGCCCTGCATTCTCTACCGCGCAGTATCCGATGGTGGTCATAGCTACGCCGCCAACGGCAAATTGCTTATGAAAATCAAGCAGGCCTTGGCTTGGAGTGCCATTGGGACTTAGATTCTCAAACGTCCCTGCCTTTATGAGCCTATTCTTTAGCGTAAGGCCATTTAAGTTGGCGCTAGTAAGCGCGAGGTTGCTGGTAACTAACATACGGCCTCTATAATTATTTTTATTAAGATCTGCTGGTATTAAGTAAGGCAGTGCAAGCTGGGCCGACAGATACATTTAAACTAATGTTATATATCATAGTTATATAAGTCAATTATATGGAGCAATTGAATGTCTGACTGTATACTTTGCTTTCGTCACTTAAAGAGAAAAATATTTTGGCTNGAGATGTTTCAGGTTCAAAAAAGGCAGGCCCTCGCCTGACGAATAACACTAAGCCCCTTCGGCAAACTCAAGCTGAGCGTCGAGAAGCGACCCAGATAAAGGTGTTGGAAAGCGCATGCCGAATTTTTGGTGAGAAAGGCTATGCAGATACTTCGTTAACAGATATTGCTGATGATTTAGGGCTTACGATTACACCGATCTATCATTACTTCGGTAACAAAAAATCACTATTTTTAGCAGTAACTGAATCGATGGAGCAAGAATTCACCGCTAGGCTTGAGGCGTTCTCATCTAATGTAGAGAAAATTAATCCTATAAATGTTTGGGACATGCTGATTGAAATGACTCATCGTCAGGATTTTGTACGCATAGTGTTAAGTGATGCCCCTATTGTTTTAGGGCGAGAGCGCTGGAAAGATACTAGTGTAGTTCAGGCTGTTTCCAGAATCTTCAGAGAGCAACTAACTTTGTTCGTTAAGAGTAGCGGTTTATCAACTCCGTTATCGGAAAATGACATTGAGCTTATGCAAAGAATGCTAATAGGATGCTTTACTGAAGCCGTATTAATGCTAGCGGAGAACCCTGACTACGATAGCCGACCATTAATATTAAAGACACTAGGGTTATTTTTTTCTGGCAGCACAACTAACAAATTTGCGTCATGAAAATATAGACTTCGGCTGTATAAGTCGTAAATGTCAGAGCGAATACTTCAATCTGAGCTTCCGCACTCTAGCTGCCAATAGATTTGCATCTCCAGCCAATCCTTAAACCATTTTTCAATTTGACTCCGTAAAAAAATACTGAATATTTGGCCTATACATAAAGTATTACTCAGCTCTTCGATTGCCTCACTCGAACTGAGGGTAAATTGTTGCTTAAGACTTGTGAGTATTCGCTTTGGTCACTGACCACTGGAGTCATCTTCGGTGCTGATAGACTGCTTATGGCGCTGAATACCCACATCAAATTTATAGTAAAGAGATACAGCTGTCAGCAAACCCCGAAAATATCAACAATACTTAAAGGTCACGCGCCCTGCATGTTGAGCTTGAGTGTCGGCTTTTGTGACACTCCTGCCGGATAGGACGTCAATCACTATGTCTGCAATTGGCACATTCCAGCCAATTTCCTGTCCTAAGAGTATTTTGGTCTTTGCCCATTTCTTTACTGGCTATTGAGTGCGGGCATTGCGATTAGCTCATTCGCATCGTAACGGATACATTTCACAGTGAAAATTGTACTTTATCTACATTACGAGGAACTGGAAGAGAGAGTGGGATTAGAGGTGCCCGAAGGTCATTAGCTTCGCCTTGATAAAATCACGCCAACCCAAAAGTGTCACGGAAAACGTCACGGAGTGTCACGGTGAGCAAAACCATCAGACGAAAAAAAACGGCAAGCCAGTAAGTTACTGATTTGCCGCTTTAAAAGTGGTAGCGGGGGCCGGAGGTTATGAGAATGATTATTATAGTACATAAAAAATGTATTAAAATGATCTTTTTTGACGTTCTAAGCTGTGCTATAAGTGTTTTTGGGAGTTTTGCTCAATGGAAATAAGAGCGTTCAAAGTTGAAAGAAGACACTCAGGATTGGCACAAGATCGACGAGAAGCCCGTGACCTTCAGGCTGCCATCACGCTATGAAGGCATATCTGATTGGGCAATCAAGACCGGCTTTCACGATGAGCTGGAGGTCGCTTATTTTTGCCTTGGTAGGCCTGAAGATCCTCGAGTAATACACAATTTTGCTAGTGAGTTCGCCCAGCCGATCTCCGAGCCTATACTATCAGAGTGGGCAGACAAACCGATAGTATCTCGCCTGCGGGAATTTTCCGAGACACTGAGTAATACTAGCGAGCATATCCCCAAAGCTGACTCGCCCATTTCTCATAAAGGTAAATCTGCAAAAGGCACGAAGTCTGAGTTTTCCCCACTGACTTCCAGATATTACCTCCTTGCTATGATCGTGAACCCCCGCTCCCATAGCGATCAGGACAAAATCGCCGAGAGCCGCCAAAGGTTTCGACTTTGGTTAATTCTTCAGGCAGCTATTCGCGTTGCCGAGGAAGGCTGTATCTCTGATAGCAATATCAGCTGGGCGGCACGCCATATTACCCTAGACAGGATTGATCCAAAGTGGGAGAAGATCGATGAATTGCTCACCCGCGCTCGGCATGAAACTCAAGGCTTTCCAAACACGTTTCAGTGGTTCAATTATGCGATAGAAAAGGCTGCATCTGGGCTTGCCGCGCACGCCGATGATTCTGACAAGCGATTCCTTGGCGCGATCTCTCCTATCGCCAGGGGTTATTGCAGCCCATTACCAATTTCGGTGGACGTCGATTCCCCAGGCATCTATCCGCAGTTAGGTTCAGCCAGGACTGAAGGCCTGCCGTTAGGTCTCCTGGACCCGGAACTGCCGGCAATACAAAACCTCCCAAGCGTGGCAGACAATGACGAGGATGAATCTGACGACACGCTCGTGGAAGTTGATTCATCGGACACTGATGAGGAGCAAGCACTTACTTCTCGGTCTGTCTTTCTCTATTCCGCCGAGGAATCTCAATATTTGCCCTGGAGTTGGGATAAGCTCTTGCCGCCGGAATTGCTTCAGTTTGAGGCATGGCTGGAAAACACAGTCAGCGCCAAGGAACTAGTCCAGTCCCTTGGCGCCGCAATAGCAAAAATTGGGGCTCTTGTCGGGCGCTCGCTTTACCATGCTCAAAGGATTGAAATCGATGCGACTGTTGGGGACGACTGGCGAATTACGCCTGATTATCGTCATGTTCAACGGCGACCGCCGCGTCGACATAGTGCTTGGCGCCCGCAAACTCCGCAGGAACAAGCGGAGGTGCACCCATATTCGGAAATCATCCGCTTAGCGCTCCCGCAAGACATCACATCTGCCTTGGGAAGGGTCACCAGAGAGCAACCCCCAAGCAAAGCTACTTTAGGTAGTCTATGGAGTGAGCTTAACCCTGCTACCAAAATTACTACATGGTTTGATGGTGTAGCGAAAGAGCAGTTTCCAAGGGTGACTAGCGGGAAACTGGCCCAAGTAGCAGCGCAGCGAGTTTTTGAAAATACTGGCGACCATAATCTTGCTCGAATCGTCACCGCATTGCCTCAAAGTGGACTACCTGCGGCATGTGGTTATGCTAACTGGGATGTAAGCACCATTGCTAAAGGGCTCGATTTGCCCGTGGTCACAGACAATGTCGACTTAGCGACCTTAATGCTTGGTAGTTTGCTAGCCCCGATCGAATCAGTATTATCTCAAGGTATTGCTGAAGCAAAATCCATGTTAGTTGATGCTCGGGATCTCGTTAGCTTTCATAATCGGTATACGCAGTATTGCTTGCTGGCGCTGTATGCGGGTACTGGTAGCAGGTACTTGAAATCACCTTTTGAACTACTCGACCACTTCAATTTTAAACTTCTTTGTGCATACATTAATGATAAATCGGATGGTGCTCGTCACAATGGGCGGATAGTGCCGCTTCCCGAACAATTGGCCAAGCTACTGGCCGCATACCTTGATTATCTTGCGCGACTTCAAAAAGATCTAGAAGCCCTGCGCCCTGAGCTGGCTGGGAAATTACTAGCTTTGCTGGAGCGTAAGGGCGGTGAGCTTCCGCTGTTTTTCTTCTTGGACGAGCAACTTAGTTGGCATCAAACATCTGACGGCGACCTGCTCGGCTTGCCCATTGTTGGTTGGTCACTTCCGCCAAACCTGTTTCGGCACCGGTACTCGCAGCGACTCTCCCGCGCTGACGTGCCCTGCGATGTTATCGATGGTTGGATGGGGCACTCAGAAAGGGGCGGTGCGGCTTATGGGGACTATTCGCCTAGGTGTTGGATCAATGATGCGGATCAGTATCGCCTTGCGTATAACGCCATTTATGACTCGCTTGGTTTTGATGTTATAGGTGCGCCGGCAGTGTTACCTAGCTACCTAGGTTCACGGGCAAAAGAAAGAAGCTATATTGAGCCGAGTATTTATGGCTTAAAAGAAAGAGCTCTGTACCGACGCCAGAGGTATAGAAAAGCCCGGAAAATTGCACAGCAGGAAATTAAGCTGTTTATTCGCGAGCAAGAGCTTGAGGATCTAAATCCTACGGAGATCGAAAAGCTCGGGAATCGCATGCTGAAGCGAGAAAATGGACTGCCTCATCCTGATGCCGGTATTCGATTTCGCGTGCTTGAGCAATTCCTGAAATCAAGAGACAGTAAGCATACTCGCTCTATAAGGAAAAAAATCCTTAAGCGGGAAGAAGAGCGAAATCTGATCGCGGGAAGTTTGCCTGCAGATTTGGATCGTTACGGGAACGCAAAACAGTGGGCAGAACACACGACGAACACCATTCAGAAGGGCGCGGTAAATAAAACTACCGCGTTGATTGTCGGGACGATGCTGCTATGCATCGACAAAAGATTAAGCTACCGCAGTATGTTGTTGGATGTACTTAGCGGACGGAACTTCCGCCTCATCCAACATAAGAAGAAATACTTTATTGAATACAGTGAAGAATGGGATACAAATGATTTTAATGCGCCGGTCCAGCGGCATGAAATTAGTTATAAAACAGCATCCCTGTTTCATTTCGGTTGTACAAATTCTCGGCTAGCAGACCTAAGCTCTCTGCCAATTCCGCCGGAACTATATGCGCTAGCAACGTACATTTCGCCAGACGTAGAGAAAGATGGGATTTCCGTGAAGGAAATTTTGACGCGGCTTACCAAAATCATCGGGCAAGCTAACCTTATAGAGCTTCCTGGCGTGGTGGCTGGCGCGCTCAGTGAAAGGATGCCGCCGACTAGCCTTAACTGGCAAGATGTATTCAGGCTTCAGCACGGGATATGCATCACGCTGCCAAATCTGGAGCCAAACTCGGACGTATTTCAAGACTTTAGGTTTAATCAGAGAGTTGCGATTGAGAGCGACGCGCGTGTTCTCCAAGACAATGCAAAGGAGCTATACAATGAAGTGACAAACATTCTTGGTCGCTATGAGAAGAAAAGCGCAAAGAAAATCGCGAAAGAAATCCATAATTCTTACCAGGCATATAGCGGCAAGGTAAGTTCGTCGATTTTAATGGTGGCCTGTTGGATAAGCCATGTCATTGAAGTAGGCAAAGGTCGCGGCAAGCATTACCGGCCCTATGCCAAAAAAACCGTACAAAGTTATTTCAGTACTCTAAGGTTAGCATTTCAGGGTATAGCCTATTCCTGCGATCTGCTATCTATGGATTCCGATGAGATTACCGATCGCTATCATGACATGGTCGAGTTCCGTCGAGATAGGGATAAGGAAGTCGGGTATTTTGGAAAGCGCTTAAAGGCGTTCCATCGCTGGGCTGTGAAACTTGGGGTAAAAAATGCAGATTGGTCTGAAATAGATACTGAGGATAACCACCGTACTGTAAGTCCTGGGTGTATATCGGAGAAAGAGTATTTAGCTTGCCAGGAATACATCCGCACGGCTTATGGCGAAGACAGCCAACTCGCATTATACCTTGGTTTTGTACTTCTGCTCATATTCAGGTTTGGGCTGCGAGGAAATGAAGCTTTGGGATTGCGCCGCCAGGATTGGTGTCAATGGCAGGGTTTTACTTGGGTGCTTATTCGAGATAATCGAATTCGCCAGCTGAAGCGAAAAAGCAGTCGACGCGCTGTACCGCTGCTATTCAATCTGACGCCGCATGAAATAGAGCTCATCGAAAAAGTGCTGGCGAACTACGACAGTATTGCAGGGACAGAAAAGAATGCCCCTATTCTTTGTGAGGTACGTGGCGGCCGGGTAGATCAATGGGCAGCATGCCGTGAAATTCAGGAAACGCTTATCTTTATTTTACGTGCGGTTACTGGAAGCAAGACCTTAACCCCCCATCATTGTCGCCATGCATTCTATAATCACATTGCACCAATACTACTTGGCTTTGAAACTTCCACAGGGAGTAAGCTTTGCAAAACCATCGATACGAATACATTGCTGGGAATGGTGCTGGGACGACATCAAAGCAGATCAATTCGGTCATCGATAGGCTTGGCACGATTGATGGGACACAGTGGCGCATCGTCTGGCCTTAAAAATTACAATCACCTCATGACCGAGTGGGCCGATTCACTTACGCCCGTCAGAACTGAGCGAGCCCTAGTTATCAATGGCATTGTTAATACGGCGGAATTTGATCGAATTCACATAGAGAAGCTTCCGCAGGTTCCTGATATTTCATTTCAAAAGCCAACACTATTATTGATATTCAAGTTGCTGCGGCTGGTTGCCCAAGGGAGGTCTTACCAAAGTGCAGGGAAGCTAGTCGCACTGCATCCTGACTTTGTATGTTCAGTCCAAGCGAATTTTGACAAAGCCAACGAGGTCATGCGATTTAAAAAGCGTGGGGAGAATTCTTGGTTCAAAGGTGAAGATTCGCCGAATGCTATTGTGCACTATATTAATGATTCTGCATGGATTCGCTTTATAGAGCTAGCTGAAAAATTTGAGACCTTTAGGGTCTCAGGCTGCCCTGCCGTGGACGAGTTACCACTCCTGCTTGGAATGAACAGACAGTTAAAAATGAGTCATGATCGTCACTGTAAAATCGTAAAGCACACATTTGATATACTTGGCATAGAAAGCAATCGCTATGATGTGTATGCAACTAAAGATGACCCGGTAGTGACCAGTTTTCTTGTTGAACAGGGGTTCCAAGTAAAAACGATTGAAAGCGTTTTTGAGTCTGGAAAAAGTGTGCAACTCGATGTATTCAAACGTCCTGTTGAAGAAAGACGAGGTGGTATTTATGACTATGGAGCGATAATCCTTGGGCCCACCGGTGATGGGGTTGTAAGAAACTCTTTTGAAATGACGGTGGGTTTTCTTGCAGTTTCGATAATGCTGGTCTGGGGTTCTGGTGGTGATAGTGAAATAGTGGCAGTCAGTTGACGGCCACTATCATAATTTCCCTTAGGACCTAGATTTAGCCAAGAATCTCTATGCCTTTGAGGATGAAGGTCGGCTTGTCGGGGCGGTTATCGAAAACTTTATCGGCGATATAGCGAATTTTCTTGTCATAATACTTAGCCTCCATGATCTTTTTAAGAAGAGTAGTGTCTTGAACCGCAAAGTTCTTGGACGCCTCTGAAATTTCATCGCAATCGATAATTGTTAAGTATACCGTGTTATGAAATTCGCGAAATCCGTCGATAGACGCTATACCGCAAACTTCTTCCGCCGGCGGAATCTCAAATTCGAACGAGTCAAACTCACCAGAAAATCCAGTAATTACTGGGGTGGAGCCGAAAATTTCCACACCAAAAGGATGGTTAATTTTTACACCGGACAAATTTTTACGTAGCCCGTTAATTTGGCCTTCAAGAAATTCTGTTACCGGCGCCAAAAGTTCTGGAAAATCATCTTTGATAAACAAGTCCGGTTGGCTTTGTTGAGCTCTGGCGCAGACAAATCCAGTGACATGAGATAGCTTCTCCGATATCTCTCGAGTCTTATCAGGACCAACTAAAAATAAAGTCGTTCTCTGGTTTCGACTTATCTTAGAATTCTTGGCAGTCAAGTTTCGAATAGACACGCTCGCATCGATTCCCGGATAGAATTTTTCTATAGCAACGTTACATATGCACTTCAATTCATCTGCGAATTTTTTCCGTACCCGAGAGCCTACATCTTCATCATCGGTTGAAATCCAGTCCTCATTGAGATGGATGACCAAGGAACTTTGCGGAAAAAGGTATGCGAAAGGAATTCCAAGGTCTGTTTTCTCGAGCTCAATAAAATTCACTGACTCATAATCATATACTTCGCCAGAAGCGTATTCATTTGCTTTCATTTCAAATCCTCATCTAATACCCCGCTCAATTTATATAGTGGTGCTAATTATTCCATGGCAGGCGGCGGGGAAAAGAGGGCCATAGGACGTCTTGTGAGCATTTTACCGGTCACAAAAATAGTTGTTTAATAGCTAATCGATGCAATAGTTGGCGCGGAGGAGGCGCGTTGACTTGATCCATAAAAGGGATTGAATAAGATAATTTTCAGAATCTTAGCTAGAAAGATTCGTTAATTAGCTGGATCGAGGTCAACTCATTCGCTCAGTCGATTGCCCTCAACAAAATGACAGTCGATATGAAATTAAATTATAGGAGCAACTTTCCAAAGTAGGTCTGGAAGCGATGTTAACTATTGGTTTAATGCTTGGCAGGCTAGGCTATCTATTAAGCTGACCAAATAGTTTTTGATGATTACGGCTCGAGAGCCGGCGAATCATCTTGGTTAGCTAGATGGCTCGCGAAGTAGGCAGAGTCGATACGGCAATCTAGTAGAACAGGCCTAGGAATGCAGGCGTCGGCTAATGAAATCAAGAAATGCCACTCCCAATTGACTAAGAAATAGGAGTTTTCGGGTAGGTAGTGCCCTGAATGCAATACGTACACATTTCGATGGCATTGCCTGCGGCGTCACTACGAGCGCCTACTTAGGATGACTACAGTTAGTCGATTAAATGCAATTTGTTTTAAGAGGTTTGCGGCCTCGTGATGATAAAATCAATATTCCAATATTCCAATATTCCAATATTCCAATATTCCAATATTCCAATATTCCAATATTCCAATATTNTGTCAATTTAAATTTGTATTTTATGTGAAATTCTCAAAATTTATACCCGCGCCGGGTATTTTTAAAGATGAAATCTCTTAAAGAAGTGCTAATTCTAAGGGTTCTCGAAATATTTATTTAAGGTAATAACAATCGTATTTTTGTGTCGTCACTGATTAATGTCAAATAAATAATTTTCTTCTGCCTTAATTATCTTTCTTTGGTGTAGTATTCCGATATGCGGTATGGCCGTGTGTCGGACCTTAGTTGAGCGTGTAGTGGGTCTATGAGATTCGCTGGAGAGCATGTTTTCGCCGTGCTAGGATTTAGTCATGAGTAAAATTAAAACTTACAACTGAATTTCGTGTCGCTCAAATAGTTGGCTCAATGGCAATTAGCGGGCATCGTGTTTCAGATGAATTACGCGCCCAGATGACTCGAATCATTAATGGTGAGGTTACGGCGGATGAAGTGCGGCAGGACATTTTTCTCCGCTACCGTAAGCCTGACATTTCTTGAATTAGTTGAGGGGGTTGTTATGTTGAATGCATTTTTGGTCATCGGCTTAGTGATGGCGGCGATATCTATCCCGCTGGTTTTCTATTGGAAAGCTGAAAGTATTGCAACGCTATTGAGAAAGTATGGGATTTGAAGTTTTGGCGACCGCTGTTATCGCCAATAATTCCCCTCTATATTTCGGGGGGTGGAGTGCGGTATGACAGAACAAGAGTTAATTAGTGTAGCGGAGTTTTGCGGGCTGGACTTGTGTGAAATCAGTTACACTCGTGTTATAAATGCGGCCTATCAGCTGATGGATGAAGACATAGGCGCTACTCAAATATGGTTAACTACTGCCGTGTCTCTGTTTAATGAAGCCACTCCAGCATTGCATGCAAAAACCAAGGCGGGCGTAGATGATGTCTTGACGTTGATTGGCAGAATTGAACACGGAATTTTTTCCTAATCATTTAGCCTGCATTATTATTTTGCAATATCCAATCCGCATTAACCTACACATTTACCTCGCAGATAGCTGCCCCTAGCTCTATAGGCTATCAAGTGTGGTAGTGGAAGTATTTGAACAGCTGAAGGTGCTAAGGGGAAAGGCGCCCATACTTGCCCAGCCGTTATAGCGCACCCGACAAAAACATAACAATGAGGTCGTCAGCTATTCTGGAAGCTATACACCACACCTATGGTGAGAGAGCACTCAAGAATGCTATCAGGAAGCATGAAAGTGCAGTCTCGAATTTAACGCATTTAGGGAGGACTATATTTGATGTTAGCGCAGGACAGGGCAAAGTGAGCGACATTTAAAAGGATGCAATTATTAAAGCTCGGGAGAATTTCAATGACGTATTCGAAGAATTACTTGATAAAGTAATTCTTCGAAGATGGCCATCAACAGTTAAGGTATAAAGAAATATCGGGTGTATAAGAAACACCTTCAGGTGTCGCGCCGCTGAAAAAACTAAATACCAATGGAAAGACGACATAAAATGCAAAGGCGATCCCGAGGTAGAACAGTAAAACACTCGATATTAGCAGTGGCATCCCAAAACTTTGTTCATTCCGATACAGTCCGGGTGCAATAAACCTCCAAAGCTGGAATAAAAATACGGGCATTGATAACGTGAGTGCTGCGAAAAGTACAAGTTTTAGAGGCGCCATGAAAGTAGATGTCAGCTCCGTTGCGATCATGCTTCCACCTTCAGGTAAATACTGCAGAAGTGGGCCCGCGACCAAGCTATAAATATCTTGTGAAAATGGCATTAAGCACAGGGTGAATATTAGCAGCGCAGCTAGAACACGGATCAGTCGATCGCGTAGTTCTGTCAGGTGTGTGGCGAGAGTAGAGGTTTTTGTACTCTCTATATTGGCGTCCATAATTATTGTATTTCGTGTGTTTTTGAGTGCAGGTTTTCGCTAGTGTCATTATCAGTTTCTGAGGCTTCCTTATTTCGCGGTTCGTCGGCCTGGATTTTGCTTGATGCGGCCTCGATTTCCTTGATGGCCAAACATGAACGCACCTCACAATTCTTCTCTACTTGCCATTAAGAGGAGTTTTTTATGCTTCGAAAGCTCACCCGCAATAACAACGCAAGAAAGCCTCGATAAAAATCAGTCCTAACCCCTCGTCACCGGCGCCCGACTCCAGATACCAAGAATTGGCGTACCATGCGCACGCAGTATCGGCTCAATATCCCGATGCAGCGCGTGATAGCGATAGAAGGGAACCCGAGGAAATAGGTGGTGAACTGAGTGAATATTTTGGCCTAACCAAAACCATTCCATCGGACGCATCCACGGGGGCATAATGAGGCTACTCGTATTCTGGTAGCGCTCAGTATTGTCATACGGATAATGCGGCCGATACGCAAACCAATAAGCCGTAAAGAGACCGCCAAAGAAATACCCCACCAAAACAACAATAGAGATGCCAGGCTGATCAATAAGCAAGATAGCAAGTAGACGCCACCCCAGCGAGAAACACAGTTCAGCACTGTAAACAACACGCTCTTTTAAATCGGCAGAGTGCCAATTATTTTCCGCGAAGAAACTATTCTGAGCATAGAAGAACTTTAGGGTCGTCAGCAACACACTAAAAGGCCCCTTACCCATCTCGCTAATCAAATAATCCGGGTCCTTTCCTTTAATGTTGGTATAACGGTGATGAGTAAAATGCTCGTGACGATGGGAGGCAAACGGAACACCGATAATGGGCGCAGCCAGATAGCCACAAACATCGTTCACCCACCGCATCCTCGACCTACTACCATGAATATTTCCGTGGACAGCTTCGTGCAAGGGCGTATACGCCATATAGGTTAGGACACTAACAAGCGGTGTAGCCAACCAAACGGTTATCACATCATTTGCAAAAAGCACTATACATAGTACGAATAGACTACATACAAGAAATGTAAGCGCTATCGTCGGCCAAGCAACTTTACCCATATAACTTATCGCGGCACCTAAAGCCTTCTTATTTAAGTCCTTTAGCTCTTCCTGCATTGTCATTACCATGTAATAATTGAAAATTGAATTATTTAACAGTACTCAATGTACAGCGGCGCCTTTAAAAGTAACATGACACTTATGTCCTTTCGCGCGGTACTTATGGCCACAAATTAGCGCCACCCAACTCAGGCTTTTCACATGGGAAATACCCAGAGCACCCGTCGTCCCGTCGCTATAAGCAAAGTGATGATAAATTTTGCGAAAAATCACGGTGTAGATACGGAAACCTGCTTATTTGGGACCGACATTTCAGAGCACAGCCTTAACGACGGCGCGGTACTCATAGAGCGTGAACAGGAAATGCGGCTCATTGAAAACATCATGCTCGCACTACCCAATATACCCGCACTAGGCTTTAAAATTGGCCTTTGCTACAACATCGCCACTTTCGGGATTTGGGGTTTCTCATTGCGAACCTGTCGAACCCTCAGGGACGCCCTCAACACCGCACTGCGTTTTCTACCTTTAAGCACCGCTTATTGCGAGATTAACGCCTTTGAGGAAGGCGGCTATTTTGGTTTGCTCATGAACCCGCAGTCCATACCCAGCCATCTCCGCGAGTTCTTGTTAGAACGAGATATGGCCGCCAGCATCATAATCATCAAAGAACTTAGCCTAAATGAAATTCAGACTATGCAGACCGAGTTTACTACCTTGGATACAACAAACTCAGTCTACATAGAGTCGGTCTGCGGAGTTAAACCACTTTATCAAAGCAGGCGCAACGCCATCCGCGTTCCTATTAAATATATTGATAAACCACAGCCTACTTACGATGCCAACCTAGCGAGACTATTAAGCGATCAATGCGCAAGACAATTGCGCCAGCGACAAACTGGCGGAATTCGCGATAGCGTTAGGAATCAGATTTTAGGCGACTTAGGGCTAATGGCGTCGCTAGACGATGTTGCGTCGGCAATAAACCTATCTAGCCGCACACTCCGGCGCAAATTGGATAATGAAAGCACCAGCTTTCGAGCCCTAGTAGAGGAGGAGCGAAAACAAATGGCATTCCAACTTCTAATCAGTAGCGACATGAAAATAGATGAATTGGCTGCACATTTAGGCTACACCGACACAAGTAGTTTTACTCGTGCCTTTCGACGCTGGAGTGACTGCTCACCAAGGGATTACCGACTGTCTCATAACGCCAGGAAAATACCAAAAAACGAAGACTAGGAGCTGACTGTAACAAAGCTACCCCCATCGACCTTTGCTAGGAAGCTTTTAACTATTTCCATAACCTTTACTGGGTCTTCATGGTGCGGGACATGACCTACTCTGTCCATAATAACGGCCAGGGAGTGACCTGAAGCAGAGCCCGCAATGAAATTGGGAAACGCGACTGATCCGTATTCATCATTGTCACCATGAATTGCCAACACCGGACACTGCACCTCCTTTAGATGGCAACCCAGATTCCAACCTCTGAACTCAGGATCAAGCCAAGTTTCAGTCCACGCAGCCAAGACCCAGCGAGCTTTATTACCATGGTATTTGGTAAGTTTTCCCATATTGATCGGATTACTGAAGTACTGCTTCGCAGCTTCGATCCCGTTTATTGTTTGTTCTTCGATAAATGGCTGCGCAGACTCGGCAATAAGACTAGAGCAGAGCTTAACTCGGGAGTGAATAGCAGCAATTGCTATCGCCATACCACCGCCGACACTATGACCAAATGGAACCACCGCTTCCAGGCCTAGAGACGCACAAAGTGATGGGAAAACAATTTCCGCTTCTTCGTCAATGAATCTGCGCGATGGTCGTTCTACGCGTTCGCTGGACCTACCAAACCCCAGCCGGTCATAGGCGACAACTGTGCGACCAAGGCTAAGGGAAAGCTGAGCCGGAAACTCTCGCCACAGAGCTACACAGCCTAACGAATCATGCAACAGGACGATTGGAGGTGACGTTGGCGGTTCTACTGGATGCCAAATCCGGACATAAATACTTCCACCCGGAACATCAACATATTTTTCTTCTGATTTTCCGCGCCGCATAAATTATACCGCCTCTATTAGCATGAAGATGGAACGACAAGCATTGGAAAAGTAGCATTCAGCGTTATAAAGGAAAAATATCGCGATCATCCAGAATGCCTCATTGTCGGTTAATGAATAAAGTATCGCCTTCAAGGAAATACTGGCGCAGAAGTTTATCGCAATTGACGGCAACCTAGAA
Organism: Zhongshania aliphaticivorans; assembly: GCF_902705875.1. NCBI lineage: Bacteria > Pseudomonadati > Pseudomonadota > Gammaproteobacteria > Cellvibrionales > Spongiibacteraceae > Zhongshania > Zhongshania aliphaticivorans. The sequence continues at coordinate 205,588 of NZ_CACSIK010000003.1, forward strand.
AGTCGGCGCTCGCTATAATTAAGAACATGAATAAACGAGGGTAAGCACTACAAAATAGACGATTATTTAACTATATATGTACTATAAACGTAAAATTATTTCATAAAAAGGCCCCCGAAGGGGCAAAGGCATCGTCAATTACTCAGCTATAAACGCCGAGAAAACCAGAATATTAACTCTAATAAATTTAATTTAAATACAGTACAAGGGAAAGCTAACACACATTGGCAGAAAGCTCCCCCGTATGACTAACACTACTCTAAACTACTTCGATGTAAGTTTAACCATCATCTTCGAATAGCCTTTTACAAAGTTAGACTGCACATACTCGGGCTCGCCAACCACTTCGATTTTATCGAATCTCGCTAACAATTCTTCCCACAGTATACGTAACTGCAACTCAGCAAGACGATTACCCATACAGCGATGCACGCCAAAGCCAAAGGAAAGGTGGTTACGTGCGCCTTTACGATCCACGATAAACTCATCAGGCCGCTCAATCGCGCGCTCGTCTCTGTTGCCAGAGGCATACCACATTACGACCTTGTCACCCTTTTTGATGGTTTTGCCATTTAGCTCTACATCCTGCTTCGCGATACGGCGCATATACGCCAGCGGCGTTTGCCAGCGGATAATTTCTGACACCATGTTCGGAATCAAGCTAGGATCGTTCTTCAGCTTAGTAAACTCGTCAGGGAAGCGATTCAAGGCAAGAACACCACCTGACATCGAGTTACGGGTGGTGTCATTACCACCAACAATTAAGAGAACTAAATTACCAAGGAACTCCATCGGCTTATTAATCAGATCCTTAGTATCTGGATTATTCTGTAACATACCGATCAGATCAAAACCTACTTCGCCACCAGCAGCAATTTTTTCCTCTTTGACGCGCCAAAGTTGGGAAAAATGTTTGGCCATATCCCTCATCCCCTCGAACAGCTCGTCGGTATTGGTCGAGCCGCCAGTCATCTCGGCACCGCCGCCCGCCAAATCTGACCAATAAACAAGTTTTCGACGCTCCTCGTAAGGGAAGTCCAGCAGTGTTGCTAGCATTCTGGCAGTCAGTTCGATAGAGACATCCTCTACCCAGTCAAACGGTGTATCTAGTGGCAACTGATCGAGAACTTCTTGAGTACGGCTACGAATCAGGCTTTCCATTTCTTTGAGATTCTTAGGTGCCACAACACCCTGCACTGCTTGACGCTGCACATCATGCTTAGGTGGATCCATTGCGATAAACATCTCAAGGGCGAGTTCTTTCGGTGTCGCACCAATAATGATAAATGGTTCGGCAGAAAAGAGGTCGTGATGCTTATCCACAAAAACAATATCTTCATAACGCGTAATCGACCAGAATGGTCCGAATGGGCTTTTTTTCTGATAATGAACCGGGCATTCATCTCGCAGCCGCTTAAAATAGGATTCCCAACGATTTTGCTTAAAAAGAAATGGGTTGCTAACATCAATATCGTCGATCGCCAAATCAGATACTTCTGGAACAGGCGTTTCTGTAAATTCCGGAAATTTGGTGTACATGCCTAGTTTATTTTTAGCCTTGTACAGAATATGACCGGCCTTAATTTGCAAGTGCATTGGAACACTAGCAGCACCTTTTTCAGCTACCAAATCAACAATTTTCATAAACCATCCCCTTTTCGCATATTTCGTTAAGTATTATTCTTTTTTTACATTTGAAACTCAGGCAGACGCGCAATCATGCCATCCATCGCATCCGTGGTGATAATTTGGCAAGCAAGCCTAGAAGTATCACTACGCTCAGGCGTAAGATCTAGCATTTGTAATTCATCTTCGGTTGCATTGCCTGTCACATTAAAAGTTGCACCGTCAACAATGACGTGACAGGTACCGCATGCACACACACCACCACAATCAGCGTCAATACCAGGAATCCCATTATCCAAAGCAATTTGCATCAAGGATTTCCCTGCCTCAATATCTACCACATGTTCCGTACCATTGTGTTCAATAAAAGTAACACTTCCCATAACGCTCTCCTTCGTGAAACTGCTTTACCCACTTACTGCTTAATTAATGCACTTTATACATAGCAAATGCGTTATCACAGTTTCACGATAACAATATTATTAAATTACTCGATATATTTAATATCTTTATTTATAACCTAATTAATTATTAAAACTTATACGTTGCATCTACACCAAATGTTCTCGGCGGACCTTCTTGAAAATAATCAAATCCGAAACCAGCCTGAAGATTAATTGCATATCCATCATATTCTTCATATGCAAGATTTTTGGCCCAGATAGACACCGAGTAGTCCTCATCAATCCCACGCCATGTCAAACGTGTATTCACTAGCGTATAGGCGTCCTGCTTAATATTTTCATATCCACCTTTATCATTATAAGCGCTATACCACTGCTTATCCTGATAATTAGCGTTAACATTCCAGTTTATATACCCACTGTCTCCACTGTAGATTTCATAATCTATAGAAATGTTTCCACTTATTTTTGGCGCTGATATTAACTCATTTCCAGAAAGATCAATTTCATCATTCGGATTATTAAGCGTTTCCGTGTTTGACAATGAAAGCTCGGTATATTCAGTATCAAGATAGCCAAGCCCCATCATAAATATTAATTTTTCAGTTGCGGCAAACATAATTTCAGCTTCTAAACCGGCGATTTGTGAGCCACCAGCATTTTCCAGAAAGTTCGACACACCGACTACATTAATAAACTGCTGGTCTTTATAGTCATATAAAAATGCCGCTGCATTAACACGAGCACGCTGATCGTAAAAGTCTGATTTAAACCCTATTTCGTAAGCATCAATATACTCAGGCCTTGCATAGGCTTCGTCGAAATCACGCTCTCTATAATAAACACCACCATTGAAGTTACCTGATCGGAAGCCCTTGCTATAGCTTGCATACATCATAAAATCGTCATTGAAACGGTAATCTATACCAATCTTACCGGTAAGCTCCTGTTCTTTTGCCGACATAGGCTCCGAAGAATCTGTCGTATATGCACCATGGGTATACCCAATCTCTACCGTCTCAAAGAGATCTTCGAGTGTAGTTTCCCCAGTGAGCAAATTCTGAAGAAACAGATCGATCTCAACAATACCTGCGTCACCACCGAGATTAAGCGGTATAAAGGGCTCATCATGTCGAGTAGTATTGCCGGGAACATATGTTCCTCGCGGACTACCATCGTACCCCTCTCTAGAAATATTTAGGTAGGTAAGATCTATTTCATCCACCGTGTAGCGAATACCAAAATCAATACCAAAATCTGCGCTTATATCAAAGCGAAACTGCGTATACGCCGCATAACTCGTCTTATCAGTAACCATCTTTTGATCAAGTTGACCAAAATCTAGTAAATACGGGTAGTAACCAGTAGCCCCAGGGTATGTAATCGCCACTCGCACGTCTGGTGGAGTTCCATAAATCGCATACTCATTATGCATATCCATTTCTTCTTCTGCATAATAAATACCGCCGATGAAATTAAGCATGCCATCGTAATTACTAGAAACTCTAAAGTCCTGACTAAACGCCTCAGTATCTACAGCCCAACGAATCTCAAGCAATTCTTCTGGCGACCCGTCAGTATTCTGCTGCTGAGCATAGTCGGAAATACTCACTGAGGTGATACTTGTAAAGGTGTGGTATTCACCAAGATACTCCAGTTTATTAACCAGCATGTCAGAATTAACAATTAAAGGACCGGTGAAATTATCTTCAACCTCATGACTTCCTAGATTTTGCGACGACGCCGAGTATCCAGTGTTATCCATATACCCGCTGCTAGCATCTCCTTGAAGCAAAGCACCACTAACAACACCACCTACTGCGCCAAAAAGTCCAGCTCCGCCATTATTAAGATCACCACGCGGTTCATTCCTAGACGCATTTGCCATTGAATCATTTTGGCCATGAGTTAACTTAAGTACATTATTTAAATTTTCAGATATCTGCCAATTCAGTGTTAAACGTAAACCTTGGAAATCGATGGAGGATAAATTTGGACCACCGGAACGGTTTTCGGTATAACCACTATTCCGAGAAAATGAATATGCGGCACGCACTGCTAGCGTCTCGTCTATTAACGTACCCTCAACCCCTAAATCACCGACTCGTGAATCATAATTCCCCGCACCCAACTTGGCATTCACATGAAAGCCGTCGTCAATTATGGGGGTTTTAGTAATGATATTGATTGCACCACCAGTAGTATTTTTACCATACAATGTGCCTTGAGGGCCGCGCAAAACCTCTAGTCGCTCGACATCAAAAAAGTTCATACCATGAGTATATACCGGCCCCATATATGACTCGTCGGAGTAAACGCCAATAGGACTTGCCTGGTTAGAGCTGTAATCCGACATGCTGACACCGCGAATCGCAAAGATCGGCTGAACATCACCAAAGGGACCACTGACCTGCATATTGGGTACTTGCGCAGATATATCATTTGCACTCGCAAAACCAAATTTTTCTAAAGAATCTGAAGTCATACCTGTAATCGCAACAGGCGTGTCTTGTGTACTTTCAGCGCGCTTCTGCCCAGTAACAACAACCTCTTCTAGCATTGGAGCTGCAACAGAAACAACAGGCAAAGACATTAAACCAACTAATGGTATACCAAAAGGGAAATAAATTTTATTTCTGTGGAATTTTCGCATCTATTTATTATCCTCACTCGCATTATTGTCGATGCATATACTCCACAAAATAAAATTTGGCGTCTTTTCCGATACGGACATCTTTTTAACAAATTAGGACATTATTGGTAAACGCACTCAAATGACAAAAAAACGTCCTAATAGGCCAATACCATTTAGGACAAAACACCAATAATCAAGTAAACAAATCAATAAAAACCTTAAGCCCATACTCGACGCACAGCGCCATCTAAGTTTCGTCAAAAATACTAATAACCATTTATATACTTACAGATCAACATCAAGGACTTTAAATGAATAACGCCCAAGTATTACCGCATTATCATCACATCATTAATGGTGAAATTGTAAAGCCTAGCTCTGGCAACTATATTGATGTGCATTGCCCCGCCACAGGCAACCTGATAGCGAAAACTGCTGATGGCAATGCAACCGACGTCGACCTAGCAGTAAGCGCAGCCAGACAGGCATTAAAAAATACTGATTGGAAAAATATTAGCGTAACCGCTCGCTCTAAGTTGTTGTATCAAATAGGCAACACAGTGTTAGCAAATGCCCAAGAACTTGCTATTTTAGAAGTTCAGGCATCTGGGGGTACAATCAAACGAGTAATGGGTTTAGATATCTTGGCTATTGCTGATTTATTTTTTACGCTCGCCGAATCAATTAAAAGCTATCCATTTATCGAAAACCTTTCGCCTAAAATTCTACCAGAGCAAGTTCACACCATGGTAGTAAAAGAACCCGTTGGCGTATGCGGCATTATAACGGCGTGGAATTTTCCACTACTCTTACTTTCATGGAAAATAGCCCCAGCAATTGCTGCCGGTAACACTGTTGTAGTGAAAGCATCAGAATTAACGCCAACATCGACCTTTCGTTTAATTGAGCTAGTTAATCAATTTCTACCCGCTGGCGTGTTAAATCTGGTGAGCGGCACAGGCATAAACGTGGGTGACCCTCTTGTCAAACACCCCAAAGTCAACAAAATATCTTTTACAGGATCTACTCAAACCGGTCGTAATATTCAAATAGCGGCAGCCGCCACACTAAAGCGAGTCACCCTAGAGCTAGGCGGAAAAGGCGCTGCCATTGTAATGCCAGACGCTAATATTGACTTAGTCGCACACGGTGCGCTTTTTGGCATTATGATGAATTCGGGACAAGCTTGTGAATCAGGTAGCCGATTAATTGTTCATGCCAACATCCACGATGAGCTCATCGCTAAAATGAAAACCCTAGCCGAGAAAATAGTTGTCGGCAATCCTCTCGACCCTGCAACAGGCATGGGCCCTATTGTTTCAGAACAGCAGTTTAGTCGAATTGAGACCTACCTTAAATCAGCACAAGAACAAGGCGCCCACATCGTTACAGGAGGAAAACGAAAAATCATTGCCGGTTTCGAAAATGGTTATTTTCTTGAACCAACCATTATCAGCAATTGCAAGAATGATATGGAACATGCTTGTGAAGAAATCTTCGGCCCAGTTGTTTCTATTATTAAATTTACCGAGCTAGACGAAGCCATAGGCATTGCAAACGATTCAATATACGGACTATCTGCAGGTATCTGGACCGAGGACGTCATTGGCGCTCAAGCGGTTGCTCGCCAACTCGAAGCTGGCTCAGTTTGGATAAATGACTGGCACATGATGCGTACCGACGCACCCTTTGGCGGAATGAAGCAAAGCGGCTATGGTCGGGAGATGAGTCATAACAGCCTAAACTCGTATACAGAATTGAAATCGATTTCGACAGCGTTTGAACGCGACCCAAGTAAAAAATCAACTTACCACTTGGTCCATACGTTTTAAGGTTCGCGACCCAGCTAATTGAACGCTAATTATTAATAGGATACCAGCATGTCTAGCTCACATTACTATCAGTACAATATGCGCAGCACGATTCATTGCGCCGCAGGCTCAGTTATTCGCATACCCGCGCTATTTGAAGGCATGGGTGCCAAAAGAGTGGTGCTATTTAGCGATATTGGTCTCGAACAGGCCGGCATCGTAGACCAAATAAAGGCAGTATTCGCCAGCTGCTCTAGCAATAAAGCCGTGCTAGTAGGCGTTTATACCGGCATAAGCCAAGACGCAGCCTGCCAATCCGTAAACGCTGCAACTGCTTATGCTAGGTCCGTGGCGGCCGATGCCATTCTGGCAGTGGGTGGCGGCAGTGTTCTAGATGCCTCAAAAGGTGTCAAATACTCCCTTCAACACGGGGCAACAGATATCGCCGACTTACTTCAGAGTGGGATTAAAATTGATGCCTGGCCAAGCTGCCAGCACTCGGGGATCCCTCATATCGGCGTACCTACCACTGCTGGCACAGGAGCAGAGGTGTCACCAGTAGCGGTGTTCTACAATGAAATGTTAGGCATTAAAACCAACCTTGTCGCCCCATTTCTTGAACCCGACATGGCAGTGCTAGACGGGAATCTGTGCTTAGGGCTCCCAGGGTTCCTTACTGCAGCAACAGGAATGGATGCGTTAACACACGCGCTGGAGGCTGTCGCTTCGCCAGCGGCGAATGCCATGACTGATGCACACGCCTTTCATGCCGCACACATGATTGTCGAAAACCTACCCAAGGTAATCGATAATGGTAAGGACGTCGTAGCACGCTCAAGCATGTTGCAGGCGAGTAGCCTAGCTATAGACGCTTTCGGCGGTAGTCTAAACGCGATTCCCATACACAACTGCGCCCACGCATTCGGCGGTATGTTCCACATCCCACATGGCGACGCCAATGCTGCACTCCTCCCCATCGTAATGGAAGCCTGCCCCGAATTTTATGCAGGCAAAGGACAACGGCTAGCCAAAGCACTTAATCTTTCACAGACAGGTAGTGATCAAGAGCTATTGGATAACTGCATTAAGTTCCTAAAAGACTTCCAGCAACGCATAGCTTGCACCACCAACTTCAAGCGCTGGGAAGTCAACCAAGATAAGCAAGATGCTATTTACCATGCAATCGCATCTGATCCCGCAGCAATGTTTTACAGCATTTCCCCTGCAGCGATGACTAAAATAGTTCAAGCAGTCTGCTAATAAAGGAAAATTAAACAGCCTAATACAGATGTATTAGCTTACTCAAAAAAGCATGGATGCTCTTACAATATTTCCATTAGATTCAGGAGAAAGTAATGTCACGTAAATTCTTTTCGTATTCAGCTTTAACCGCTATATTTTTCACTACACCAACACTTTTGTGTGCTCAAAATATAGGGCCGATCCAAGGTGTTAGTAACACCTTAGCAAGCCTTACAGGGGAGCTAGTTGGTCCACTCCAGGCAACCACGGCATCCCTTGGTTTAAACTCATCACCCCTTTTTAATATACTGCCAGGAAACCCCTTGCTGCTCACCTATGATCTTCTTTTGAAGGGGCCTGAAGAAGCGATCATTACCGGCGACCTACTGCAAGGCGACTTAATTCCTAAAGGAGTGCTCTCAGGCCTACCTGGTGGCGATGCAATACGAACGGTTTACACGGAAAACATAAAGCCCTCTATGCCACCCATTCCCTTAGTCGACGGGCTACTTGACTCACAATTGTAAATGCCTTATGACACTCGCCCTTAAATTCGGGCGAGTGCATCCCACCCTATATTTACAAACAATTAAAGTCGGCATAAAATAGAGTTTTATTCAAACTTACCCATAAAAGTAGCTTACTAAAGAATTCACTAGATCAGCTGTGTAAATAATAAGCAATCCTCCTTCCAATACCCATAGTGAAGGCTTCTAATAGTTCTTGAAATGCATTGGGCAACTAAATGTCTTACCAAGAACAAAAATAACACCTACAGACCAGTGAGATTTAATGACTGCACGTGTGCGAGCCAGCTGCCTAAATAATTTCGTATCCTTAATCGAGGAACTGCAAGGTAATGCTAATGATTTATGCCTCAAAGCTGGTATTAATTACCATCAGCTAGATCAAGAAGATTATTTTTTCCCTTATCAAAGTTTTATCGATCTACTTGAGCTAAGCGCCACAAACCTAAACCTACCTAATATTGGCCTACAACTTGCTATGCGACAGGATCACTCTATTCTTGGTCCAGTTGCTTTTTTAGCACTATCTGCGCACGATGTCAGGTCAGCATTAACAAGTGTAGGAAAATTTCTGTACCATTTCACCCCCGCCATTTCACTCACATTGAGAGAGAGTGAGGACCAACCAAGCCATGTCTGCTTAGATCTCATTAATGTCAACGCCAATCACAGTCGACAGGCAGTTGAGCACGCTGTCGCTTGCACGCTTCACATTATTCACTTGCTTACCGAAGGAAAATTTAAGGCGCGGGCCGTTCATTTCCGTCATTCAAAAATCGGTCCAGAAAGGCATTATCAAAGCGCGTTCAATTGCCCAACGGTATTTAATCAAAAATATGATTCAATAGAGCTCGACACCGACTTTTTAGATATCGAATTGAGCTCCCACAACCCTCAGCTTCACGGTTTGGTATCCAGCTATCTCTCTATGGTAGAAATAGATTCCAATTCCACAAGTAAACCGAATTTATCGACCAGCAAGCAAGCTCGTCATTTAATTCAAAAACTGCTACCGACCGGCCAACTGTCACGCCCGGTAATTGCAGAAAACATGAAGCTTCATGAACGTGCGCTGCACCGGAAATTGCAATCAGAGGGATACACCTTTGAAGCACTTGTTGACGAAGTTAGAATTACCGAAGCTAAAAAACTTCTTGCGCACGACGCCATACCCATGTCACAAATAGCGGGTTTATTGGGGTACAACGAACAAAGCTCATTTAATAGAGCGTTTAAACGCTGGTTTGAAATGACCCCCAAAAAATACCTACAGAGTAAACCAAGGGATTAACCAAAGGCGGGGAACTGATTTCAAGCCTTGAGAATCGTGTTGCAAAGCGAGCCTGAAAGCATTGCAGGGCTTTTCCATCGCCCCCAGAAATCCGGGGAGATCGGATAAGAGAAATGAGGTGGCCGTCGCCTTCTGCTTATAAGCGAGCGGCCATAAATTCTAAATCAGATGAACGTCGGCGGGCCTTTCTTGTGTTTCAACGGTCACCCCGAGGGGCTGGCATTAGCGCCATGTTAGGCTTACGGCCGCGCGTGAACACCGAGAAGTAGTGCTTTCGGTTCTCCTCCACTTTTGTACGCAGCGAACAGGATATACGGGAAGCTGAACATTCCACCCATAACGATGCTGAGGAACGCAAAAAAATAGGCTCTTGGGCCCGCCCCTTCTCGCCAAGTAACCCAAGTAGCAAGCAAGAACAGGTGAATAAGGAAGTCGATATCGAACTGGCTTCGCCACCCGAGCGCGAGCAAGTCAGCCATAGCTACGGCAGGCCAGTTCAGCCCTTGAGTTAGTGACGCTAGACCAGTAATTGCGTATATCGCAACCGTCGAGACAATTAAAAGCACCTTTAGGGCCTTCATTAAATCCACCTCCTGAATAAACGCATATCTGAAGCTCCTGACACTTGCAGCTCAAGCACACGGGGTTTGCGCGGTGAAGAGCACCAAAAAACTAGCAACACTCATTAATTTTATACTGATCTTCGCTTCGATATCTTACGCGCGTTATGTATTGTTGGTGACGCCTCATATGCATTATCTCGCTTACCTGTGTGATCGATTTTAAATTTATTGCTTTGGAAAGGGCTAGAAAAATAAGCACTATGTTTACTTCGGCAAGTTAACCCTTTATTAAAAACTGCGCCCTTGCCATCGCAATCGGTGCGGCTTCATCTTCCTGCCAAGCACTGACACTTACATTGATCATCCGCCTACCGAGATACACCAGCTTGCAACGCGAATGTGTGGCCAAGTATTTTCCCGCTCGCACATAGTCCACCGCGAAATCGATGACCTTGGGAATTTTTTCGCTTTCACTCTGTTGCAAGACGTAGAGCATAGCCGATAGCTCCATAAAACCAGCAACGGCCCCACCGTGCAGAGCTGGAAGCGTCGGATTTCCAACATTACTCATTTTTACCGGCAATAAATAACAGCCCGTTTCCTCGCTCATTTTTATACCAATGGTCCTAGCGTAGGGAACCAGACTTATCAGCGTGCGTATTTCTGAGTCATCCATTAGCACTATCACCAGATTTTAGTTTTCCATTTTTCACTGCCTGGGAAGCACGAAACCCCCGGCGCATGTCGGCAAATAAGTCCGGCTCCATACGGAAAAAATTACCTACCCCCGCCGCAATCGTCAGATTAGTATCTCCGTGATGTGCGATAGCACGGGTGAAAATCACACTTTCAGTAACACGGTACACTTCAGCATCAGCGTACACGGTAAGGCCTGGCGTCGCTGGGCGCATATAATCAATGCGCAAATCAATTGTTGGGGTTAGCCCCAAATCATCTAATGTAGTCGCAGCAGCAAAGCCACAACAGGTATCCAATAAGGCCGTGATTGCACCACCGTGAATAACGCCGGTATCCGGATTCCCCACCAAGGCTTCACCATAAGGCATCGACAGGCCAGCCCGGTGACGCTCTACATACTCAGGACGAATCCCCAGCGTCGTAAAATGATCTCCGTCATTGGCTGCTAGAATAGTCTCAATGAAACAGTTCAGTTCTTCGAAATCCAACGCCATTACTTACCCCGATGAAATATTTAACACATTATATGCTTGCTATTATACTAAAGTAGATCGCAAAAAGTGACATCAACATCGCTAAGTGCGCAATTAAAACAGCCAACGAAAATATTAGCGGAAGATATGCAGCGTGTTATGGATAGGGCAGGTTAGGATGCAAATATTATTGGTGCCTCGGCCCATGAGTACTTGCAAATAATTGGGCTTATTCTTTACAGTTATATGTGGGTGGAAATGGAAGCCGTGGCGTTAAAGTCTGGCAACCAACAAGGCGAATATTTTGATGAAGCCAAACTTCAGGCGGCACGTTTCTTTACTCAACTCAGCGCATAGTAAAAACCTTCGCTTCAATTAACGACGGAAATTTAGCGCTGGATCGAGTAAACCTATTGAAGTTTTATTTTGTCCGCTTTTTGCCAGTTAATGCAATGCCGCCTGAACGCTAAGGCGTCTGGCTCTAGCACCAATACCAGCCCTCGGCTGAGTTCTAAAGTGGCCATACCATAAACCCGCCAGGGGTATCTTATGAGTGAATCTACAGGCCAAATAATAGGTGAACCTAAGTTACACCTGCACGCCTACATAATGTTGTTTATGCTTGGGTTCACCGCCGCGCCACTGCCTGGCAATTCGATTGTGTAAGCCCACACTTGTTGTCGCTTTAATCTAATATGATTCGCCAGCCTGCTTCAGCTTGTGCATCAAGCGCTGCGCTAAGGGCAATGTCAGTTCGCTGGGGAAATAGCTATAAATCTGCGTATGGGTGAAAACCCATGCCGTAATCTTTTCAATAGTATTGCCGTCGCCTTTCAGCACTACTTCGATCAGTGCATCTAGGTAGGGCTTTGATTGTTCATTCGAAATCAGCAAATAAATTGCGCGAGCGATACAGCGTAGCTCTCTTTCAGTAAGGGCTTTTGCTGGGATGAAGCTTTGCGGTGTTTTTTGCTCTGATTTGCCGCCAATGGCCACATCCAATCGTAGGTCATCGAGGTGCTGAATCAACACTTCTAAGGCGTACTCCATTAGCATGTCTGTGCGCCCGACTTCGATGTGGGCGAAGCGAGACAATAGCCATGATTGTACGGCTTGTTCATTATTCGATTCGCGGCCAGTACCAAGAATTGCAACTAAATCATCGTTGTAGCAGGTCGAAAGGCGGCTGTTGATTACTTTTGCCAGTGAGCGGGCAGTCTCTTTGGTCAATGTGTTCATAGTGTCTCCTGTTGGCGTTTAGCGCCATCATCTTGGTTCCGTATAAATTTGCGTTGTCGTTGATGGATATTCAATTTGGAGCAGGGCATAGCCAATCTGGACTACCAGCCGCCGCCAAGCGATTTATGTTCTAGGTATTTGCGGACCTTCAGCGATTCGCCGTCCTGAATTGCTTGCCACGTTGTTCGGCCGTCGTAATTCTTATTGTTTGTATGTACATACTTACTTGGCTCATTCCTGGGAAATAGCACCTGCAGTAACTGATAGATTACGAGGACGTTGCTTAATGTTTCGTCAGTGATGTTAGTCAGAAATGCCCCTATGTCGCCCGGAGGCACTTCCCAGGCGTTCAGTACGCGTTCCGCGAGGATAAGTGCGGCATTGCGTGGAAGCCCTAGTACAGCGTCATCGGGATCATCTGCAAGATGTTCCGGTACCTTGATGTTTAGTAACCGCATATCGCCTAGGGTGAGCAAAGCGATAAAGTTTGTATCGTTCGTTTCATTGGTCATGAATATTTCCTCTTATCCCTACTGTGTTATTGGGCTGCGTGCCGTTCATCCTGCACGCCAAGCATTTGCTCAAATGCGGAACCGTCCTGTCTTGTCAGGTTGGGTATATACCGTGAGTACACTTTGAAGAGCATTTCGGTGCTGGCGTGGCCGAGAAACCTTGCGACCCACTCGGGGTTTTCACCGGAAGCCAACAACAGCGTCGCTGCGGTATGACGGGTTTGATAAGGCCGCCGCATCTTCAGGCCTAGATAGCGGAGTAGGGGATACCAGACACGCTTGGTAATATTGTTGTGGTCTAGGGGCTTGCCTTCGGTGTTGCAGAATACATAAGGGCTGAGCTTGCCAGCTGCTTGATATTGAGCCTCTAATGCCGCTTTAACTGGCCCTAGCATGGGAATATCCCGCTGGCTGCCGTCAGTTTTGGTGTATTCGGTCTTGCCTTGAACCAGTGTTTCTCTGATAGCGATCAGTCCGCGCTTAAAATCGACGAACTCCCAGCGAAGCCCATCGATTTCGCCGGTACGCATGCCCGAGTAAAAGCGCACTGCATAATAATTGCGGTAATCTTCGCGTACCGATTCGATGATGCGGTTAACCTCTATTAGGGAAAATGGCTCAACATGGCTGCGCTGAAGCTTGAGGGGCTTGATGTTCTTATAAGGGTTCTCAAAGGAATAGCGATCTGAGGCCTCTTCCAAAATGGCCTTCAATAGCGCCATATGGGTATTGATGGTCTTGGCTGCAATCTGCTCTTTACCGCCACGGCCGGGCTTCGATGCCAGTTTTGAGCGGAATTCGAGAATCTCGGCTTTAGTGATATCGGATAACGCGCGCTTGCCGAAAAACTTGATGAGCGAATTTGAAAGCACCGATTCAATATTGCGGGCATGAGATGCCCGCCACTCTATTTTCTTTTCGGTTTGCCATTGGCGTGCGAAAGTTTCAAAAAGCGGTGCCCTTGTTGAATGCTTCGCGGGGACGCTCCTGTTTTGTACCCGTACAAGCTGCGTTTGGCTCGTATTGGTGTGGTTAGGATCTACCTCCAGAAATTTCTGAATGTTTTTGCTGCCAGGAAAAAACTCAGAATAGTTGAACTCCCCAAGCTTTATTCGGGCTTCTACTTTGTCGAGAAGTACTTGTACCTTTTTCCGGTTCTGGGCGTTGTCATGCAGCGCTGTGTGTTCCCGAAAGCGTGCTCCTTGATACGAAAAATCTAGAAGCAGCCTGCCTGTATCAGGCCGTACCCGAACCTTACCCATAGCACACACCTCCGTTCGCCATAGGGATTTCAATGTCATTGGGAGACTTCCGCGCCAACATCTCCTCTTCAACAGCTTCCCAGATGTAGAGAATTTTTCGCCGACCAAATGGCTTTATGTAGTGTTTACCCTCTAGCAATACACTGTCATTGAGTTGTTGCCGAATGGTGCGTACGTCATATTTGATACGCTCAGATAGTTCTTCGGTTGTAAGGTATGTCGTAGTCATGTGCTTCTCCTTGGCTCACATATGATTCATTGGGTGCTTAAGTGAATCATATTGCGCTATAAAGAATCAGTCAAGCGCTAAAATGCTCATTTGTGATTAATTTGGTACACTGGGCGCATTATTGGGTGTGGCAAGGGTTGGCTTCAACGTGATTCGGATATTGTTTAAACAGCTTCTAGACGAAAAATCGTTTCGCGAGAAAAGGCGGATAACGGTGGGAGAGGTATCTGAGGTCACTGGTATTAGTCGAGCTACACTAACTCGTGTTGCTAATGTTCCTGGCTATAACACCAACACCGATACAATAAATGCACTATGCGTTTATTTTGAGTGTGAGCCGAAGGACTTGCTCCGATATATAGAGGGAGATTAAGATTTAATATCTGCCTAAGCTGTAGGTAATGAACGGAAATCCGGCACGATATTGAGCTCATCGAGTCCGGATTTGGGCGAAATACGTACGGTCACATATCCCGAATCGGGCGTGCTATCTGATTTTATTGTGAAATGCTTTTCTTGAACATTGAAAAGCCAATTTTAAAAATAATTTTCTTGTAGAAAGATGTTTTTTTACTAATAAAGTCATCTACTATTTCTATCAGTTCATCTATAAAATCAGCTGTGGTTTGTATCTTGTTCTCCATTATGTAATCTACTTTAGTCATATCATTTATCAAGTGAAATTGATGCGCTGATGTAATTACAATATAGCTACAAGTAGTTCGACTTAACAGTGACGCTATCTGCATCCCATCCTTCGCGATAGAGGGCTCCGTTATACCTTGTACATCCAATACGACAATGTCATATGGATTTTTTTGCAATCTGTCGAGCAGTGCGTAATCTATTTTTGAATATCTATCAATTTCATTGAAACCTGAATTTTTAGCCGTATTTAACATGGCCTTATTAAAGTAAACATCCTCGTCGTCTATGATGCATATGCTTACATTGTCGATTTTCATTAGGAGCTTGCCAAGTCCGTTTAGTGGCTTATGCTTCATGATCTAAGGTTCCTGATTATAAAGGTTTGCTTAGCTTGTTCGTTTTCTAATAAATTTTGCTCATGAGTTAACTCTAATAAATCAGAATCCCTTTTGCTTAGCTCATTATAATATTGTACAAGTACTTGTGCCCAATATAGGCCATACCCAAAACCCTCGGAATCATTTCTAGACTGGAAGCCTTTTTCAAATATCATTTCCGAGTCAAGAATAGGTCTTGAAATATTAATAAACTTAAGGTTAATGTCGCTTGTATTAATTTTGATGCTAGAAACAGTGGCGGTGCTTCCATCAATACTGTACTTCCAAATATTATCTATCATGATTGAGATTATGTACTCGATAATATGTGAGGCGAAGGTGATGTCCGTTTTCTTGTCTACTTCAAAGTTAAAATTTATATTTTTGGATCTTCGTGTATTTACGATCAAAGAAAAAACTTTTGAATATTTATCTAGAATCTTTATAAGATTAGTCTTTTTATCTAAATTTGCAGAATAATGAGAGCTTGGATGAAACTCATTTACCCCTGCAATCATTTCTATAAACTGATCAATTATTACGGTTGCGCCAACAATTTTGCTTGCGGGATTATCTAAATCTATTCTCTTAGTGCTTACATTTGGGTCAATAAGGGAGGCTTCAGCAACAATTGTTTGGAGGACCTTGTTTAGTTCATGCCTTAAATTGTGCGATATATGTCTTAAAGTGACGGACTCCTCTTTCTTTTTGATGATACTACCTGTGTTGTAAAATGCGACGCCGTATTGGCAAAAATCAAAAGTCTCGATCTTGGATTTTTCGCAATCTTTAGAGGGGCAGCGTATACAAATATCTAACATATCATTCCTTGAATCTAATAAGTATAAGGCCGCCATCAATCGTGGCTTTGTAGTCGTTGCGGCTCATTTGCGTCGCAATGCCTTGGTTGCCTGTGCGATGCTATCTAGGTTAGCGAAAAAGTTGCTCGAGGGGCTTCAGCATTCGGTAGCAAGTATGGATTTATATCCGCCGTTGTTTGTGTGGGCGACAAAGCATAGCTTAGGGTCCGTTATGCCTGCCATATATTCCGTGCTCCTGATCATATCGCGCTTTCCATAAATTTCAATGAGATAAGTTGGCGTGCTATCTTTTGCGTTACGGTCTTTCGTGGTTTTGAGCTTGCTAGTCCCATTCTTCGTCTCCCTCTGGGCCAATTAGTGCGCAAATACCGTCGTCTCGAATGATGCGTTGAGCTTCATTTGATGCGTCATAGTCGGTTTCAAATGTATCGTCCCAAACTGTCGAGTTATTGTATTCGTCAACTACCTCAAGGCACCATCAGAGAGTTCTTGGGATGGAGGGGAGGTTACAACGATTGATATATTCTGCATTTATATGGGCCTTTGGCGCGGGTGTCTTGAATGATGTTATTGGCATGCGACCGCCAGTTTCCTATTCTGTGTGTTTTGGTGCAAGTTGATCGGTGGGCTGGAGAGTTGCGCGAACCTTGGTTTGATCTTGTTGGCTCGTCAGGCTTTACTGCTTCGGGCTATTTTTATCACTGCTGTAATCGTGGCGTGGTGACCGAAGGTCATAGAGTCGTTTGCTCGGGGCGGGTCTGAATTCAAAAGTGTCACGGAAAACGTCACGGAGTGTCACGGGGGTCTAAAAGCAACAGGCGAAAAAAAACGGCAAGTCAGTAAGTAACTGATTTGCCGTTCTTTAATGTGGTAGCGGGGGCAGGATTCGAACCTACGACCTTCGGGTTATGAGCCCGACGAGCTACCAGACTGCTCCACCCCGCAACTGATCTTTTGTCTTTTTCTCTAAGACAGGGCGCGCATTATAGGGACGGATTTCTATGATTGCAACCGTTTACCAGCAATAAATCCCAGAAACTGTCTTTTAAGCTAAATACTGTCAAAAAGCGGGCGGTGAGTCATAAGCCAATGAAATAAAATGATTATTTATGACAAGTTCCCCTGCCCCAGACACGTTAGCTCTCATGAATTATGAGCGACTTCCTATATTGGCTAGGTGTAATACCACTGCAGCGTAAATAGCTTCGTGTAAAGGCGCTTTGATTTGTAAATCCCAACAGGCTTGCGATATCTGCAAGCCGGTAATGAGTACTTTGCAAATATTTATTGGCTTGAGTGATGCGGGTGGCATCCAATATATCACTAAAGGAAAGCCCTAATTCAGCGAGTCGGCGTCGTAGTGTTCGAGGTGAATAACCGAGTAATGGCGCAATTTGTTCAATGCTCGGCTTGCCGGTTAGCATGATGTATAACAAGGCATCAGTCACAGATTGCTCAAGGTTTACCCGGGCCGCTTGGATGTCACTGGATATATTCGGTGTCTGCAGCGACCTTACATTTAAGGGTTTGCTAAGAAAATCTTGATTAACAACGAGCCGTGTTGGCCGACGCCCAAACTGCGGCTGACAGCCTAGGTAGTCAGACAGTGCTCGGCGTTTCGAATACCCTGGTTCCTGCTGATACAATTGGCAGCGCTGAATCGGAAACCAAGCCCCATGCAGACAACGCAAAACCATCACCGTTGAGGCCACAAGGTAGTCTTGAAATTGGGGTCTAACCTGCAGCGCCGGTAAGTGAGTGTCTATTTCGATTATTATAGAATCTTCATCTAGCTTAGCCTCCATCGTTACGCCAGACACAATTAAACGTAGGTATTTAAAAACCGTCAGCATGGCCTCGTCGCTATCCTTGCAACGACCAATCATTATTGATACCGGCCCAAGTGCGCGCAGATCCTGTCGTGATGCCAATTGCAAAGCAAGGTCGTCTATTTTCAGTTCTGCAGCACTAATCTCAAGCAAATCAATAAAGCGGTCAAAGGCAATGAGCTGAGTGGGGCCGGTAACGTCAACAACCGAAAGCCCCGCAAGCTGACTCAGCTTCGCTAGGTCTGCGCCACGCGACATTACCAATTGCGGAAACTGGTCGAGAAAGCTGTTTAGCAAACAAGGACTGTTATGCAGTATCGCCATGATGTATTCGCAGTAAGTAAAAAGGACCCACAACCATATATTGGCCTTATAAGATAAATTATTGGCCAGATTAGGTAAACAGGGGTAAATTCTTTTATTTAAGATACAGCTCCTAATAATGACAATGACACGCCCTAGCGTGCTCTCATCAGGAGCGAACATGGAAACCAAACACGTGCTCTGCGCGACCTGCGATATATCCTGTCAGCTGGTCGCTACCCGCCGCCCCGGTGAGAAAGATTACACACTCTCGGGTGACTACGAAAACCCCATGGGGCCTGGCGCCATTTGCGCAAAAGGTAAGCTCGCCCAGACCACATTCGATCATCCAAATCGCTTACTAAAACCACTTAAGCGCGTTGGCGATCGAGGTGCGGGGCAATGGGAAGAAATTTCATGGGAGCAGGCACTGGACGAGATTGCCCAGAAACTCCGTGGCGTTATCGACCGTCACGGCCCCGAGGCACTCGCGGTGACCAGCGGCCCATGGAATTGCTCCACCGAGTCAGGCATGACCCGCCGCTTTATGAATTTGCTGGGCACGCCTAATTATATTTCCCCCGTTGCCTTGTGCCTCGGCAATACGGCGGCGGTTAACCGGCTGACCTACGGATGGCTACCGCTACCTGATTTTGAGAATACCCGCTGCATTGTATTAATGGGACACAACACCAATAGCCAATCCTGGGTGTGGGAGAATATCCGCCTGCGTTTGGCAGAGCAGCGCGGCGCAAAGCTTATCGTTATCGACCCACGCCGCAGCCCGCAGTCGGAGCGAGCGACCATTCATTTGGCGCTAAAGCCCGGAACCGACATGGCGCTGTGCATGGGCTGGATTCAGGTCATTATTGAAGAGGAACTTTTCGACAAGGCTTTTGTGGCGGAGTGGACTCTCGGCTTTGACGCGCTAAAAGAGCGAGTGCAACGCGACTTCCCCATAAGCCGAGTTTGTGAAATCACCGGCCTTAATGAAGAAGAAATTCGCGAGTCCGCGCGGATGTATGCTAACGCCCGCGGCGCGATTATTCCGTGGTCGCCGATCACCGACCAGCAGGTCAGCAGCACCTCAGCAATTCGCGCCATTTCAATACTCAGGGCAATCACCGGCAACCTAGACGCACCCGGTGGCGAAATGATGATGGGGACTGACAACGAGATTATCTCCGAATCCGAACTGGAACTAACAGACAAACTCAGCGCTGAACAAAAGCGCAAGCAGCTCGGCTATGACGACCATCCGGCATTTACCTTCAGAGCCGCCGACCTCTTGGCGGAACACAGCGACCGCGTGTTCGGCGAGCGCTACCCCAATATCGTCAAAGGCACGCATATGGCAGTGCCATCGTCCACATTAAGGGCAATGGCATATGGCGACCCGTATCCAGTTAAAGCCTTCTTCGCCATTGCCAACAATGCCCTCATGGGTTACGGCAACCAGTCCTTAATTCGTAAAGCCATTTTGAATCAGGAGTTAAGCGTCTGCTTTGAGCAGTTTATGACACCAACCGCCAACCTCTGTGACTACGTATTGCCCGGCGACAGCTGGATGTAAAGGCCCAATCTGATGGACTTCTATCATTGGGCAACGCTGACCATGACATCTAATGCGCTTTATTCACCGCCGGAAGACTGCCGCAATGTCTATGACTTCTGGCATGGTTTGGCGCACAGAATGGGGCTCTCAGAGTGGTTCCCATGGCAGAATATCAACGAACTCTTTGACCACCGCGTATCGCGTAGCAATATGAGTTTTGAGCAATTTAAAGATCGCTACAAAATCCGTATTGGGGAATACAAGCACTACCAATATCGTAAAACCGGATTTGCGACACCCAGCGGAAAGGTAGAGCTATATTCCACAGTATTAGAAAAAATGGGCTGCGACCCACTGCCCTACTATCGCAATTTAGAAACCTCCGACGACTACCCGCTTAAACTGTTTGTGGGCTTACGTGAACCGCAATTTTTTCAATCAGGGCAGCGACACAATCGACGCCTGAGGAAAAGTAATCGCTTTCCCAGAACCTTCGTCCACCCGCAAGATGCCGAAACCTACGGCCTAGAAGAAGGTAAATGGGCCAAAGTAGAAACCACCGCCGGCAGTGTTTTCATGCTAGTAAAACTGCGTGACGATGTTCCCGTCGGCCTGATTCGAATCCCCCACGGCTGGTGGCTTCCGGAAGAAGATGACCTGGGAGAATTTGATCACAATGATGGTTTGCTCATCCCAGACAGCAAGGAATACCTAGATCGAGAGCAGGGTATTCCACACTTGAAAGGTGTGCCTTGTTGTATTTCCCCTTCGGCGCCTCCTCGACAATTTGTTGGCATAGAGGGCTTGCAATGAAAAACCGCTTAGATCAAGTGAAAGCGCGGCTAATGCTGCGTATAGCGGGATTTATTGGCCAGCAACATGAGTCAGCTTGGAAGCGCTTATTGGCTCGCTGGGCTCAGCGCCTAAACCTCGCACGATATGGCCGCCAACCACTCAGTTTTCTGGACGAAGAGGAGTCGATTGATTTAATGGATTACGAGGCCGAGGATAACCCCGAATAGACCATGAATAAGTAACTTCGACAAAGCGGCATAAAGTAACTGGCGGAGGTATTCAGCCTAAATCACAAGTGCTTTACACCGCTATTCGTTCAAGCGCGATAGATAATATTTTGGGGAAATCTTGTTCAGGCAATTCAAACGTCGGTAACGTAGCTTTCAAGAGAACCTGTATTCGACGCGATAAATCGAGCGCATTCACATGAATTCGTTCGTCCACAAGTACCGCAAGTGTGCCCTTTATAACTGACGTTGCTATATAGAAATCTTGGCGGCCCCAGCTCGGCAATACTTCTGTAAAAAGGCTTTGATTCCGCGCCGTCCCGGCATCAAGAACAACTTCCGTTATTTTCCATGAACGATAGGCTGCAGCGTAAAGCTCAGCTAAATGCTGGTTTTCTGAGATCAACTTAAGCTGGCCTACGAGCTCGTAGGCCAGCACTAAATAAGCCGAATCTCCAGGCCGACGTAAATTATCGGCGTCACGACCTGAGCCTTCAAATATCTCCTTTATGAGTGATGCAAGAACACCATCCTTGCTACCAAAAAAATGGTAAATGCTTCCAGTGGAAACTTTAGCTTGATGAGAGATGTCCCGAATCGTCGTGGCCTCATACCCCTTGGCTAGCAGCAGGTTTTGCGCTGCAGACCGGACCGCGGCACGAACATCTTCAGGATTTGAGGATACAGTCATATCAAACCTTTATTGACAAAGGGAAATAGAAGTGTAAATCTAAAACGCATTCTAGAACACGTTTTAGGCACATAAACCATGCTAACAGCCCGCCTCCGTCCAACTGAGCCAGTTGCTTACAGCGCAATAATAAAGTGCTTAATAGTTATCACACTATTCCAATTAGCCGCTTGTGGTGGAAAAACGGACAGCGCTACAGCGTCGACGAGCGAAACACTGCAACAGTCAAAAAAATTGGCCCTCAGTGTAGCAGATGTCCGACCCGAAGCTTTTAGCTGGTTATGGAACAACCAGACCTTAGCCATCCTTCAACATGCAAACCCTGCAATAGAATCATTTCAATGGGTATTTGAACCTGATAACCCCCATGACCTTGGTTATGAAGCTAACACTGAGTACAAGATAACAGCCAAGATTGACGGTACTCTCCACGACATATCAGTGCGGTATAACCCCCCCGCATCAGTCAGCGAGCGTGTAGATTCGATAAATTTTCTTGGACATCGCCCCTTTAGCTTTCTAGCTATGTCGGTATATATCGATCAAGAACCAGCGATAGATGTACTCATACAATATACTGCTGCAGGGGAACGCTATTTAAACAGCAACTTCGAAATAGAACTTACATCCGAGGGATCAGCAGAAGTTGTAGAGAGCTACGCAAACTTCTTAAGCGACACGCTAAGAGGTACTAGCTCTTTTCTAAGCGCACAGTTTGATGATGATTATTTAATGAAAGAATTACTCCCACGCGGTGAGTATGAAGTCACACCGGTTGACCTCAGCACAGGTGTTTTTAAGGTAATTGCTGTTCAAGATATTAAATATATCTCACCAGATATGCTCGCTTGGTGGTGGGACCACATAAACAATCTAGAAAGGTACCGGTTTTGGCAACCAATTGATCACGATGCTTTTCATTACGAAGTGGTACCGAGTAACCCTGACTTACAATACGACATTGGCGCCACGCAAATTATTAGAGAGTATATTGGCGCATCACTAATGACTCTTTCAATAGCCGGTGCAGATCCCGACGTAATAGTACCACCAACAGCGTTGACCGAACCTAGACCATACTATTTTTACTCCTTAAACGGCATTGAAGGCATTCAGGAGTTTAATGGTATTGTTAACCCACTTCCCTCAGTAGTAAGTATTATTCCAACGTCACAAAACCAGTTAGTCCACCAATGGAAGCCAAGTGAATCTGGAGAAGGCGTTACTCTTCACTCAACATTCACTCTATCAGCCGCGGTATTAGCAATACAGCCAACTTTCGGAGATGATCTCGGTCGCCACGTCATGAGAGAGTTTCAAATGATGCCGTATTTTCTACCGCGCTTATATCGACGTGAGTGGATGGGTGAATAACAGATTTACAATATCTTGATATCGCCAATAGCACTATTGCCGTCCACACCTATTAGGTTTTTTAACGTGGCCAACTGCCCTCTTACAATTTGTGTCGATTGCGAGAAACTCAAACCGATTTCGCAATCAAGAATTCCTTGAGCTAAGATGCTAAAGCAGATAGCTTTGCCGATTTATTAACACCAATCAAAATACTGCAAACCGCTGCTATAACAGCACATAACAACAAAACGTTATGGTGTGAATAATCTAGAAAATCAAAAATAGAAGTAACAAATTGCCCAGCAAATACCGCCATAGCAAACTTGGATAAATTTCGTCCGCGATTTTTATCCGTGCTCACTTCCACTGTAAGGTGATTTAAAAGGGGGATCGAAAACCCAAAACCAATACCGGCAAAAATAGACGCAAGAACAATGGTAGCCGTACCATTATTAAAAGCAAATACACAGTGGGCAATGGCATAAGAAATAAACGCTATCACCAAGGTATTTTGGGCTTTTACCTGTTTCACCATTTTGGGCATGACCATTGCTGACATCACCGCCATAAACGAGATGAATGACAAAACATAGCCAGTCTCTGCCTCACTGTAAGAAAGCTCAGCAAGGAATTGTGGCAAGGTAACAACAAGACTAAAAAAGACACCCATAGCCAATACAGCAAAAATAACAATAGGACGAAGCGAGTTAGCGCCAAAGGTGCTGACACTAACATCAACTGGCTCAAGCACCTCTGCAGCCTTAACGGGCGGCACCCAAAATTTGGTCATCAAAAAACACACAAAGCCCATCACATACAGCAGAAACGGCGCCTGCCAATGCCATTCGCTTAATATGCCGCCGGCAAACAAAAACACTACCCCGCCTAGCTCAATTGCCATACCTTGCTTGGCTATCATATTGAGCCTAGCCGTACCTTGATACCACTGTGATATCACTGCAGTGCCAGAAGCCATCACCCCGGCGGCAAAGCCACCAAGCACAATACGATCTATAACGACCAACCAAGGGCCATGCAAAAACATGCCACCCACGCCAAAAATAAAGTAGCCCCACAAGCTAGCCAATAAGATAGTGCGCGCGCCAATACGATCAATGAGCATTCCAAATAGTGGCGCAAACATAATCGCACCAAACGCCGGCAGTGTAAGCAAAAGCGTTGCGTAATCACCCACACCCAACTCATGGGCTATAGAACCCAAGCCCGGCGCAAGCGCCGCACCCACCATAATGGTCAGCATTGCCACCAACAACAATGTCAATTCGCCAATATTGGATAGCTTCATAGTCGCCTCTTAAAAGTGATTTCTGAGCCTATCTTACAAGGCGCCGACTAATACTTTAAATGATATAATTAACCCACATTAATCTCATATTGGCATAATATGAACTTCAAACACCTCAACACCTTCTCAGAAGTTGCCGAATGCAGCAGCTTCTCCCTAGCCGCTGATCGCTTACATACGGTACAGAGTGCTGTCAGTCGACACATCAACGCGCTTGAAGAAGAGTTAGGTGTAATACTATTTGAACGAAGTACTCGCCGCGTTGAACTCACCGCACCCGGACAAGCTTTTTTAATTCATGCAAAAGCTATTTTGAGCAAGTGTGAACAGGCAAAACACGAGGCCCAATTAGTTGCACAGGGCAAGCAAGGCGTTTTACGTATTGGCTATATGAGCTCTGCTTGCGCCCACTTTTTACCAACCCTACTCAGCCGCTTTACTCAATATGCACCGAAAGTTGATGTGCAAATATTTGACATGACGGCGGGCGAGCAGGTTATCGCATTTGCCAGTAACGCCATTGATATCGGGTTCTCTCGCCCCGTAGACAGCGGGCATGAAAACTTAATTCAACGGCAGCATCTTGTTAATGACACCATCTGCTTAGCAGTCAACAACGAACACCTTTTATCACAAAAATCTCAAGTAGCCCTAGAGGAGCTAGCACCTTTCCCATTAATCCTATTTTCTCGCACTCATGCACCAAGCTTATTTGATACGCTAATAACCGCTTTCCATCGCGCCGATATTCAACCAAAAATCCAAAGCGAGCCCACGTCTATGCAGGCACTGCTTACCCAGATAGCAAGCAGCAATAGCGTAGCTTTAGTACCAAGCTGTGTCCGCAACTTACAAACTCATCATTGCAGCTTTATAAATCTAAATATTGAACTAACTATTCCCCTAGAAATGCATTGGCACGCAGAGCCAACGGCCACAGCAAAAACGTGGTTAGATTGGTATGCCTCGCAAGACCAATCGGCAACCCTGACCCCTTACTCAGATACTTAATCCGCAACACCAACACTAGCCGAGTAAAAATAAATAAGACACTTCATCGCTCAATGTTAGAATACCGAATACGTACTTAGTGTCACCCACACACCCGCTATTAAATGCCACTTGGCTCATCAAAAATAATTAGGAAAACGTCGGATGAAGACCCATCAATTTACCAGCCCCAGTACAGGCCTAACCCTCTCTGCTAGGTCATTAGGCGATGGCCCGACGATACTTTTCCTACATGGTTTTCCCGACAATGAGCTCACCTTCGACAAGCAACTCAAAGCCGTTGCCAAGGCCGGTTACCGCGGCATGTCGCTAAAAACTCGAGGCTATGAAGCAAGCTCTCAACCCGCGAATGGAAATTACGAGTTGCTGAGCATGGCTGAAGATGTTGTTTCCGTCATTAACGAACTGAACGAAGACAAAGTACATTTAGTTGGGCATGACTGGGGGGCAGCAATCGCTTATCGCGCTGCCAGCTTAGCGCCACAAAAATTACACAGTTTAACAACGCTGGCTCTACCCCACCCCGGGCGTTTTATTAATGAAATGATTCTTTACCCCAAGCAAATAAAGCTGTCTTGGTATATTTTCTTCTTCCAATTAGGCTTTGTTGCTAAGGCCAAGATAAAACGCAATAACTTCCAATTTATTCGTTCGCTATGGAAAAACTGGAGTCCAAACTGGACGGCACCTAACGCGCATATTGAAAAAGTTTTAGAAACGTTCCAGCAGCCTGGCGTGCTCAGTTCAGCCTTACAATACTATCAGCAAGTACTAACGTTAAAAGCATTCACACCGTCGACAAGAAAAGAAGCCTTATTTAAAGTGGCCGTACCCACCTTGGCTATTTCTGGCGGCCAAGATGGGTGCATAGATTCACAGACCTTTGAAAAAATGATGCACACAGAGGACTTTCCCCAAGGTCTGCGTTTTGAACGTATAGACCATGCCGGTCACTTTCCTCATTTAGAACACGCTGAACTGACTAATGAGCTAATCATTAATTGGGTTAACGAGCACTCATCAACCAAACCAAGCTAACGCCCACTAAAAGCGTTTTTAAAAAAATCGACAGCCACTTTAATTTTCGGAATGGTGTATTGCGGCTGTTGATACAACATATACACACTACCAACAGGTTGATCAGCGATAACAGATAAAGTCTCTTGGATTGGAATCCAGCACAAGCGGCCGTCGGCAATATCGTCCTCAATACTCCAACTCGGCAACATCGCGACACCTTGATCAGTTAATAAGCCCTGACGAATTACCCGCAAACTATTACTTATTTGAGCGGTGTCGATATCAATTCGTCGCCACCCACCTTGCGACTCAACATGCCAATGTAATACCTGAGCGGGGCTTCGGTAGAGAATGGCACGGTGACGGACAAGCTCGCTCAAGTTGTGCGGCATGCCAAACTTATTAATATACGACTGCGAAGCACATAAACGATGTGTATTGTCTTCTAAGCGCTGGGCAATCACCCGTCCATCGGGCTCGCGACCACCGCGAATAGCTATGTCGATTCCATCGCGCTGAAGATCTGCTGCATAACTGGACAGTTCAAGATCAATCACAATTTTTGGGTAACGTTGCTGAAACTCTTCTAGTAATGGCAGCAACCTGAATTCGCCGTAATGTGGCAGGGCGCTAATCCGCAAAACACCAGACGGGGCATTCTGATAACTACCCACCCTGCCCTCAACCCTATCTATCGCCGCTAATATATCCTTGCATTCATTAAGGTATATTTTACCTATCTCTGTTAGCGCAACATGCCGAGTACTGCGCTTTAACAGCGCCGCGCCCAACTCGGACTCTAAAGACTGAATACTCCGCGACACCGTGGAAACCGGCACGCCGGCCAACTTAGCTGCCGCGCTAAAGCTTCCCACCTCAGCAATACAACAGAGGTGATACATGGCTTTAAGCTTATCCATTATTGCAATTCCAGCAAAAGTATTTCGTAATACTAGCCGATTATCTTCTGTTTTTGTAAAAGTATACTGTTAGGCTGGAAACCAAATACCGTAAAACTCATATTTTGAGGTAAACACATGAACACCAGTGCACTCTTCACCCCGTTCGAACTGGGTAATCTTAAACTCGCGAACCGCACGGTAATGGCACCAATGACCCGTGGCTTTTCGCCAAACGGCGTTCCCACTGACGCTGTGGCAGAGTACTACCGCAAACGCGCCGAAGGTGGTGTCGGCCTTATTATTACCGAGGGCACCCTCATCAATCATCCCGCTGCATCTGGCGACCCCAGCTACCCGTCGTTTTACGGTGAAGAAGCCCTTGCCGGCTGGAAAAAAGTGGTCGACGCCGTGCACGCTGCAGGCGGTAAAATCATACCGCAAATCTGGCATGTTGGCGCCACTCGTCGCCCCGGCACTGGGCCTGTTCCCGACGCACCCAGCGTCTCACCCTCAGGCCTAGTTAGCAAAGATAAAAAAGTTTTTGAGGCGCTAAGTCTCGATGAAATAAACGTTTTGATAGCCGCCTACGCACAGGCCGCCTATGACGCCAAAGAAATTGGCTTTGATGGGGTAGAAATTCACGGCGCTCACGGTTATTTGATAGATCAGTTCTTTTGGGCTGACACCAATGTACGCACCGATCAATACGGTGGCAGTTTACAGGCCCGCAGCCAATTCGCCATCGACATCATCAAAGCTATCAGAGAACGCTGCGGCAGCGATTTCACTATTATATTCCGCTGGTCACAATGGAAGCAGCAAGACTACACCGCCCGCTTAACCACAACGCCAGAAGAATTAGCTGAATTTTTAACACCTTTAAGTGATGCCGGTGTCGATATTTTTCACTGCAGCCAACGCCGCTTCTGGGAGCCTGAATTTGAAGGCTCAGACATGAATTTGGCAGGCTGGACCAAAAAAATCACCGGCAAACCGACTATCAGTGTAGGTAGTGTTGGGCTTGACCAGGAGTTTCTTACGTCCTTTCAAGGCGAGGGTGCCAGTGTTGCCAATATTGATAATTTACTTGAAAAAATGAACAGCAATGAGTTTGACCTCATTGCCATTGGCCGCTCCTTACTTGCAAACCCAGACTGGGTAAACAAAGTAAAAGCAGGGCAACTTGATGAGCTAAAACCCTTCACGCAAGAAAATATAAGCCAACTATAGTAACTAGCCCTTAGGCTTTCAGGGTTGCCCACCACGTTAATGGTGGAGCAGCCTAAAGCAGCGAGGGCCATTAAAACTAGCGATGATTTATATGATTACCGCTAACGGCAAAACCAAGCAATTCATCAATTAGCGACTACTATAATAAATCTAGATTTTTGACGGGGAGAAACAGATGTCAGAACAAACACCAAGTACCGGTCTACAGTTACGATCACTTGTTACCGAAGAAGGGCAATTAAAATTACTACTTAAATCTGCGCCAGTCCCAGAGCCCGGTGAAAATGACGTAGTGGTTCGCATTGAAGCCACACCCATTAACCCTTCAGACCAAGCAACATTAATTATGCCTGCTGACGTTACTACCGGCGAAACTACCGGCAGCGGCGCTGACACCACTTACACTGCCTCATTACGTGCTGGCATGGAAGCCCGTGTAAAACCCCGAATTGGCAAGCCACTCGCCATTGGTAATGAAGGTGCAGGCACGGTAGTAAAAGCGGGTAGTAGTGCCGCCGCACAAGCCCTGCTAGGCAAGACCGTAGCCGTTATGGATGGCGCGCTTTATTGCCAATACCGCAAAGTTAATGTCATGCAGTGTATGACATTAAATGAAGGCACCTCTGCCAGAGACGCGGCGTCTTGTTTTGTCAATCCACTAACGGCGCTTGGCTTTGTGGAAACAATGCGTTCCGAAGGGTTTAAGGCCATTATTCACACTGCCGCAGCCTCAAACTTGGGGCAAATGCTCAACCGAATTTGTATCAGCGATGGCATCGACTTAATCAATATTGTACGTAAACAAGAACAAGTCGATATATTGAAGGCCTTAGGTGCTAAGTATATCTGCAACTCAAGCGATGA
Organism: Zhongshania aliphaticivorans; assembly: GCF_902705875.1. Lineage (NCBI taxonomy): Bacteria > Pseudomonadati > Pseudomonadota > Gammaproteobacteria > Cellvibrionales > Spongiibacteraceae > Zhongshania > Zhongshania aliphaticivorans. The sequence continues at coordinate 235,036 of NZ_CACSIK010000003.1, forward strand.
TAGCTTTATGGACGACCTAACCGCTGCAATAGAGGCAACCGGCGCCTATGTCGCCTTTGACGCCACCGGCGGTGGAGACCTTGGCAGTCGCATCTTAAGCTGCATGGAGCGTGCTGCTTTAAAAGACACTGAGCTACCTGGTCCTTATGGCTCCAATACCTATAAACAGTTATACATTTACGGTGGGCTAGATATGTCGCCGACTATTATCAACCGCAACTTCGGCTTTAGCTGGGGTGTTAACGCCTGGCTGCTTACGCCATTCACCCAAAAAGTGGGAATGGAAAAAATGCTGGAATTGCGTCAACGAGTGGCCAATGAACTGCAAACAACCTTTGCAAGCCACTACAGCGATGAGATCTCGCTCACCGAGGCATTAGATAAAGATATTGTTGCCGCTTATAGCCAACAAGCTACCGGCAGAAAATTCCTTATCAACCCTAGCAAGTGACACAACCAGCGGGTAAAGGATTACCCGCTCACCTTTAATGATTAATCAAAATTTACTGAGGCTGATCTTTACTTAGCAAATAGGAACTAAGGATAAACGCTACAATTTCTAACGCTAGGTAAACGTACATCACAGCGCTTGTAGAACCGTCAACGAACAAGCCAACTATGCGGCCAATTGCCATTCCAAGCATAAACACTAAAACAGCAAAAACCCCAAGTTTTTCCCATTGCGGCTTAGAGGCGAGCACAAATAACACAAGACCTATCGCCGCAGACATGCCGCCATAGGTCGCCCTCATATCAGTTAAAGCGGTAGCATTTGTTGGCGCAAAATCAGTAATTAACAATGAAATTTCTACTGGGAAAAAGATAAATCCCACGCCATAAAGTGTAAAAATACTGGCCGTAATATTTATTAAAAACTTACTAATATTCATAGCGTTATGATACCCCTCAGATACACGTAGAAATTAATTAAAGGCTAACCCTTCACGGGTAATTTGCAACGCCGCTCTTCAAACTCATCCCGACTTTCCCTTATAGCTATAAATTGCCGTTGATGTGATAGACTACAGCCGCGAATTAGCGATGACGAGACAAGAAATGACAAATACCGAGCAAAAACCACTTAGTGCTTTTGAAACCTTCAAACAGGGTATTTCCTTACTATTTGCGCTTCAGAATAAGTCTGGCCGCAAAAGACTGATGGACTTAGCCGAAACCAACCCCATGCCAGTGGTATTCTCCGGCGTATCGGCAATGATCGTCTTTTTCCTGATCTGCTTTGTAACATCACAAGTGGTTCTTAAACTAGTTGCCTAGCAAAATCGCCTAGGCGCTCGCCGCTCCGAGCTTGACCGCCTACAGGCCCACGATCCTGTTACTAAGCTAGTCGGCATAAGTATCGACAACCTCTCTAACTACCCGCATCGCAGACAAAGCGGCTGGGTAGCCGCAATATGCAGCGGCATGCATAACAATTTCTCGAATTTCTTCTGGACTAACACCATTATTTAGCGCACCGCGCACATGGCCCTTCAGCTCTCCGTGAGCCTGCAAGGCAATCAGCATAGATACGGTGACGATGCTGCGTGTTTTTCTTTCCAAACCATCTCTCGTCCATACACCACCCCAGGCATGCTCCATGGCCGCCTCTTGCAGTGGCATATCAAAGTCTGAGGCATTCCCCAATGAGGCATCAACATGGGCTGTACCCATAACTTCACGGCGAATTACCTCACCGGCTTTTTGATCATCAATACTCATAACAACTCACTAAATTACATTTAAAAACACAGTTGGCAAGTGTAAACAGACCGCCACCAAAACCCAATATCAGCTGAACTCAAGTTGTCCCTTAACCGCCTTAAGCCAAACGTTTCGCCGTAACTGACACCGCAATAGACTTAAACTGAGGTGTATGGGAGCGCGGATCGGTGAGACGAGAGCTTAATATATTAGCCTCGGGGTAATACGCAGCAACACAGCCTTTCGGTAAATTAAACAACTTAACAGCGACGTTTTTCATCTCGCCATAATCAGAACAAATATCCACTGTTTCACCTTCTAACACTCCCAGCTCTAGCGCGTCTTGCTGATTGAGCAAGACCGTCCAGCGCTTATCAACGCCGCGGTAGCTGTCATTTTCCTCGTAGATTATAGAGTTAAACTGCCCCTCGCTACGAATGGTCATCATGGTAAAAGGTCGAGCGGACTCTGGTGTTGCGGCGATAGTATGGGGCAGCACAAAGTGCGCTTTACCGTCCGGGGTCTTAAACTCGGGGCTGTGCTTTAAACGGCCACGGACAAAAAACTCCTGCTTTGCGACATCAATATCGGCGAGATCTTCCATGCCCGGCACCAGCCTGGCAATCGCTTCTCTGACTTTTTGATGGCGCTTAAACTCCTCAAAGGGAATTGTGCTATTCGGCAGCAACTTTGCGGAAATATCCGCCAGAATGGCCACCTCTGAGCGCACAGAGGCGATACGTTCTATGCCGCCATCGCTTAGGCGCACGTAGTTAAACATCGATTCTTGGGTGGTTGGTTCAGGCTCTTCGTCACGGGCGCAGACCGGAAATATCAGTGACTCTCCCTGCTCCACACCCACAACGTGGCCACGATTTAAAGTGGTGGTCAAAAAAATCTTTAAACCAATATTATCTAAGGCCTTTGCTGCCCACTGACTGTCTGGCGAGGCCTCATACAGATTACCTCCCAACATCAATGCCGCATCAATATCACCGTTATAGGCTGCCTCTAGCGACGCCAAGGTATGCATGCCTTTCTCTTTTGGCAACGCAACTTGGTAGCTGGACTCTATGCGGTCAAATACTTCGGCGGGCAAGACGGGCTTTACGCCTATGGTGCCAATGCCCTGCACATTGCTATGCCCCCTGAGCGGCAACAAGCCTGCGTAGGGTCTGCCGACCATGCCGCGCAGCAGGGCAAGATTGCTAATCCATTCAATATTATCAACACCGTGCTGGTGGTGGGTCATGCCCATGCCCCAGGCAAAAATAGCGTGCTTAGATTGAATATAAATATCGGCAACCCGCTCGACATCCGCTTTGGCTATACCGCACTCATCCAGCAGGGACGACCAAGACTGATCCTGTATATGAGTAACAAATTCATCAAAACCGCTGCAATATTGTTGGATAAAGTCTTGCGCGCTGCCGCCCTTCTCAAGCACTGCTTTAGCAATTGCAGTAAATAGCGCAATATCGCTACCGGTTTTGGGCTGCAAGTAAATACTTGCTACCTCGTCACCGCCTTTAATCATGGAGCTAATCATTTTTGGCGCCGCGAATTGCACTAGGCCGGCTTCACGCAATGGATTAATAACCACCACCGTGCCGCCCCGCCGACGCAGACCAATCAGCTTATGCAGTAACCGCGGGTGATTGGAGGCGGGATTAGCGCCAATTAAGAAAAACAAATCGCTGTGGGCAATATCATCTAGCTCAACCGTTGCCGTTCCTGTGCCAACAGTATTGCCCAGGGCTTCACCCGTTGCCTGGTGGCAATAATAAGAGCAGTTGCTGATATTGTTGGTGCCATATAAACGCGCCATCAACTGTAAAAGAAACCCGGCCTCATTCGATGAACGGCCAGAGCTATAAAAAAAACTACGGCCGGGCTCAACTTTGGCCAGCCCTGCGGCGGCTCGCTCAAGCGCCCAATCCCACTCGACGTCTCGATAGTGATCTTCGCCGGCAGCTTTGAATACCGGCATACCCAAGCGACCAAGATGTTCTAGTTCATACGCCGACAATGCTTGAAACGCAGCCAAATCATGAGCAAACACCTCAGCAGGGATAGGCTTTTGGATATCCGTAGACTGCGCTTGCACGCTTTTATTGCAGACCGAGGGAAACTCATCGAGCTCATTGATCATGCCGCCGCGCTGGCCACCCATACCCAAGCCGCAGGCCTTGCATGCATTCTTTGCATTTAAGGCCTTGGCAGAATTCAGCAAACCCATACCACTGGCCGTCTTCAGGGTATATAAAAGCTTTTTGGGGCCACCGCCAACGATTGTCTTCATCTGTACTCCCAAGAATTAGCCACTGCCATACTTATTAAAACCGCCTTCTAATACGCTAAATTAATTACCTAGATAATCATATCTTTAGCCTAAAAGACAGAAAGGAATATTGATGTAATTAGGCAAGCCAGCTTCCTACTCTTTATCGCCTCGCCCAGTGACATCATCCTAACAATTACCTGATCAAGCGACCTTTTTACCGCTTAAGCCGTCACCCCGCACACAACAAACTCCGTCATTATCATGGATCACAAAAATTTTAAAATTAACTACAGCGCCACAAAAAAATACTAGGGGTGATGGTAGCCACTAATAGAGGGGGGGCGCATAGACATAAATTAACCGAGCATGCTAACTCAATGATAACAAAACGAGGATAAGTCTATGGTCGATAATGTAAAAACCGAATACGCAATGACACTTGAAGGCGAGATCGGCGAACCAACCCCCATCAACAACCGCTTAATCTTCAATGTACTACGCGGCACCTTCGACGGACCAGGAATTTCGGGTGAAATGCAGCAGCCAGCGGGCGATTGGATACAGATCATGCCCAATGGTTACTGGCGTCTAGACGTGCGATTCACCATCAAGCTAGACGATGGCTACCCAGCGTATGTTAACTACAGTGGTGTTGTGCATATGGATGAAAATTTCCAAAGCAGAATCGCCGCAGGCGAAACCATTACCGGCGACGAAATATATTTCCGCTCAGCACCTTACATCGAAACCAACTCAGAAAAATACGCGTGGCTAAACGAATATGTCTTTATAGGCAAACTGCGTACATTTGGCGGTGGCAAGGTCGTATACGACATTTTCAAAGTCCTTTAATGTAAATTGACTGGAGAAACGCTCGTGAGATCCCCAGAAGCCAATATTGTAGAAGCGTATATGCGCAGTGAAGCGGCAAAGCTCGCCAAAGGTAAACCTGAAGATTTTGTTGCTGGCCTAAGAAATACGGTGGAACGCATATTTACTAGCAGCGAGGACAAGCCTCTTGCCATGCTGCCTATGCTCGAGGTATACCCTGACGTACAAGTCAGCCAGATAAAAATTGGCGACATGTCATGTGAGTGGCTTAGTCATAGCAACGCAATGCCCAATAAGCGACTACTTTATATTCATGGCGGCGGTGGTCTCGCGGGATCAGCTGCCACCCACAGAGCCTTAGCGTCAAGAATTGCTGCCTTAACCGGATGCTCGGTACTATCGATTAATTATCGACTGGCTCCTGAACAGCCTTACCCTGCAGCCATTGACGATTGTGTCACAGCCTTAAATTGGCTTGCTCAAAACTCACCAAATGGCACTAGTGCAGCAGAACAGCTCTTTATGGTTGGAGACTCTGCCGGTGGAGGGCTTGTTTTAGCAACATTACTACATCGTCGCAGCAGCCTAAAGATACAGGCAAGTGCGGTGGTCACCCTCTCGGCGCTGACTGATTTCACTGCTCAGTCTGACTCCATGTCTGAAAACCAAAGCACCGATGCGCTGCTATCTGCTCCGGCCATATTGGCTGCCGGAGCACTTTACGCCGACGGTCTTGCTCCAAGTAGCTCTGAGATCTCACCATTATTGGCGCAAATTGAACACCTGCCTCCTTTGCTCATGCAAGCCAGCAGCACCGAAGTGCTTTTTGATGACTCACGCATTTTTATGGAAAAACACTTAGCGAGCGGTGGCCAAGGAAAATTGAGTGCTTACCAAGACATGGTACATGTTTGGCACGCATTTGCGCCTTACCTGCCTGAAGCAAACTCAGCCATCACTGAATTGTGCGACTTCATTAAGCGTTATCAATCTTAGGCCATAACAACAACTTTACGGCGTCACTAACAATGAACAAAAACGGTTGTGACGTCCACAGACCAAAACATGCACAAGGAATTAATATGGACGGCGTAAAACTTGACTACACCATGTTTGACGAAAATATTGCAGCCAACGGCGGCCCAGGTGATTGGCTAGGCGTTAATCCTTTCGACCCTAATTATCGCGTCAACCCCTATCCCGGAATTAACGCTCTTCGAGAAGCAGATCCTGTAAATTTAACACCTGTTAACACTTGGAGAATCAATCGATTCGATGATATACAAACAGTTTTGCGCAGTGCAAAAACCAGCCAAACCTTAGCAAACGGTTTATCTCCCGGCTTTGACCCACTTGATAAACGCGGTAGTTTTTTGGAGTTTGTTCTTAATAAAGATGGCGAAGAACATGCTCGACTGAGACAAATGATCGTTCGCTCCCTAAATATGAAGACTGTACGAGCCATGGAAGGCTCCGTAATCGAAACCGTCGACGAAGTGATGAAAAAAGCGCTAGCTGACGGCGGCCTGGACATTATCAAAGACCTCGCCATGGTAGTTCCATCACGCATGGTCTGCGCCATAATGGGTATACCAGAAGAAGATCGTGAAATGTTCGACAGACTCACCGCCCTGCGAACCAATGGATTCTTTGGTCGCTTTTTACCCCTAGAAGTACAACAACAACTGCGACAAGCAGGAATAGATATCGCCGACTATTTTGAAAAATTAGTGGCAAAACGCCGCAAAAGCCTCGGTGATGACCTAGTAAGCCAGCTGATTATTTCAGCCGATCAAGATGGCATTATTCCCGACGAACAACTCGCCGTTCAAGCCATCGGTGTGATTGTTGCCGGCTTTGAAACAACCATTGGCTTAATCGGTAATGGTTGCCGCGCCTTGATTGAACACCCAGATCAATTAGCCCTGTTTCGTGAAGATACCAGCCGTGTCAATGCGGTTATCGATGAAGGCCTACGCTATGACGCGCCCATCCATTTTATCTGGCGTGTTCTCACCGAACCACTTCAGCTCGGTGAAAAATTACTACCTAAAGATGCGGTATTGTGGCTCCATATGGCATCAGGAAATCACGACCCACTGCGCTTTGACGATCCTGAAAAATTCAACATTCAAAGGGAGCGAAATACCAATGTATCTTTCGGCGGTGGCGCTCATTTCTGCCTTGGTAATCAGTTGGCAAGAATGGAAGCCCGACACTCATTTACTCAGCTAGCGGAACGCACAAAAAATCTAAAAATCAATCCGGGCGAAATAGTTTGGTCTCCCTCGTTCTTCCGCGTTATGGGTAACTACCCCGTTACCTTTTCTTAAACATTATACGTAATCAGATACCTGTGTTGACCTCCTTCGGCACAGGTATTTTTTTCGTATTAATAAATAACAATGTTAGGAGTAAAATCTCATGCTAGCCGGTCAGATGATGACTCAACCGCTCACTATCACATCTATAATGCAATTCGCCGATCGCGTGTTTCCAGAAGTAGAGGTCGTGTCGTTTACTGCAGATAATCCACGACACCGATACACACTTAAAGACGCATTCAAACGAGCACGTCAGTTAGCAAATGCCCTTGCAGCCTTCGGCATACAAACCGGAGACAGAGTGGCCACGTTAGCGTGGAATGATTATCGACACTTTGAATTATACTACGCCGTACCTTGCTCTGGCGCCGTGTGTCATACGATAAATCCGCGCTTATTTCCTGAACAGCTAGAGTACATAATCAATCATGCTGATGATAAAATAATTTTCACCGACCCCACTTTCTTACCGCTGCTCGAAAATCTACAACACAAATTACCGACAGTACAAAAAATTATCGTGCTGAGCGATGCTGCCAGCATGCCGCAAACTACGCTTCAAAATATTGACAACTACGAAGACTTCATCTCGAATTACGTTGATAAATTTGACTGGCCTGAGATTGATGAGAATACAGCAAGTGGACTGTGCTACACCTCAGGAACAACTGGAAATCCAAAAGGCGTTCTCTATAGTCATCGTTCCTGCGTATTACATTCTTATGCAGCGGCGCTACCTGACACGATGAACCTCTCTTCGAAAGATGTAATCTTACCCATTGTACCCATGTTTCATGTAAATGCATGGAGCATACCTTATTGCGCCGCCATGGTTGGTGCAAAGATCGTGTTTCCGGGTTCAAAAATGGGGGACGGTGAAACACTTGAGACCCTAATAAACAGTGAACAAGTAACACTCTCAGCAGGTGTCCCCACCGTCTGGCTAGCATTGCTCAACTATTTACGCGACAGTGGTAAAAAAGTTCCTTCATTAAACCGCGTCATTGTTGGTGGTGCCGCCTGTCCATTATCCATAATGGAAGAGTTCGAACGTGAGCATAATATCTATACCCACCACTCATGGGGGATGACAGAAACCAGTCCTCTTGGGGTATTCAATAGCCCCAAAGCTGGAATGGAAAATCTATCACAGGACGAACTCAATAAAATTCGTCTAAAACAAGGACGCCCTGTATTTGGCGTAGACCTACGCATTGTCGCCGACGATGGGAGCGAACAGCCATGGGATGGTGAGTCAATTGGCGAAGTTCGAGTAAAAGGTAACTGGATTTGTAAAAGCTATTACAAATTAGAAGGAAGCGATAGCCATGACAACAAAGGTTACCTGCGAACCGGTGACGTTGCCTGTATCGATCAACGAGGCTACATGCATATTACAGATCGTACAAAAGACGTCATTAAATCTGGGGGGGAATGGATCAGCTCTATCGAGCTGGAAAACGCCGCCATAGGGCACCCCGCCATACATGAAACAGCCGTCATAGGCATACCACATCCAAAATGGAGTGAGCGGCCATTATTGATTGCAGTTAAAGCGCCAGACAAAAATATTAGCGCGACAGAATTGATTGCATATTTAGAAGGTAAGGTCGCCAAATGGTGGATTCCGGAAGAGGTCGCTTTTGTCGACAAGCTTCCTCACACTGCAACAGGCAAAGTTAGCAAGAAGGATCTACGGATCCAATTTGAAAAATTTACCTCATCCTCATCTTAAACATCTTCAAAACCGACGCAGTGGCTGGGAGCTTAATATAACTCCCAGCCAAACTCATTTTCAATTTTCCACCTCCACACCGAACACCATCCGTATCAGTATTTTTAATCACACCGCCAACTTCAAACCACAAAATCATTCCCATCCTATGCATTTAAAATGCATAAATCATTCACCTAGCGTCAATCTATTATTAACCGATATAAGGAAAAAAAGTGGAAAATAAATAACAATTTTCCACCCACATAAAAATGCAAAAAAAATAGATAAAAAAAGGTGCACGAATAGTGCACCAAGTACCAAGGGTAGGTAAAAAAATCCAGTTAACTCAGATCAATTATTACTAACTGGTAAGGTATTATAACCTCAGAATCAGAATTCAACCTTGATTTTTGCACCATATAAACGCGGTGGTGCCAATGCTGCAGAAACACCAAAATCATTTTCTGCCATTTGCACAAAATAATCTTCGTCTTTAATATTGTTAACATAAGCGGTTAGGGTTATGCCCTTGGGATCATACATCCAACTAATACGAGCACCAAACAGTTCATATTGGGGTTGCTTAGCATGCGGAGTATTCGATGCCGTATAAAAGAAGCTGTCTTTAAAGGCATAGTCCACGGCCAATTCAAGATAACCAAAATCACCCAACTCTATTGCCTGATTAAGTGCAATATTAGAACTAAATTTTGGGGTTCTAGGCACATCGTTACCAGTAAAGTCACGTGCACCCAATAAGGTGATTGCACCAGGACCATATGCTAAACCGGTCTCTTCGTCATAACCACGACCATCTTCAAAATCCGTGAACTCTGCTTCGATATAAGAAGCACCACCTGACAATACTAAGCCTGGATTCATACTAGGCATTGGTTGAAACAAAAAGTCTATTTCAGCGCCCTTGGTAGTAGATTCTTTTGCATTAAAATAGTTAACAACACCACCAGAGGTCAAACCCACAAAAGCCGAAATAGGATTTTTTGTTACAGTATTAAACACAGCCCCGTTTAGACGTAGAGCACTATCAAGCAAGTCAGATTTAAAACCCAACTCAACAGAGGTAGTTTCAGACTTGTCGACCTCATCGGGGGCAGAAAAGAAATTAAGCACATTATAGGTCTGACTCTTAAATCCCTTCGCAATAGAAGAATAAATCTGAACACTTTCAGAGGGAAACCACTGAATCGCTAAACGAGGTGCAACAGATGTATCTTCTAAATCTGGATTTTCATAAGTAGCAACTCGAATATTATTGCTCTGGTCACTACCGCTTAAATATTCCTCTGAAGGCGTTCCAAATAGTGGATTTATCACATCAAAATAACTATTTATTAATCCACGAGTCTCTTCTTGATATCGCGCTCCCAAGGTTAAATTTAAATCAGGGGTAATCGAATATGTAGCCTCGGCAAATACAGAGTCAGAATCAATAGTTATTTTACCACCTGCCTCTAAAAATACAGGCGTACTGGTTACCGGCGATAAAATACCAGTTAATAAATCACCAATTGAACCAGCCAAACCTGTAACAAGGCCTGTAGCAAGTTCCGGAGAAAGTTCAAAGAATATACGCTCAAACCCCCCACCACCTTCAAGATGGTAATAGCCCGCCACCCATGTCAATTTATCGGACATCCAGCTATTATCAGTAGAGCTAAGCTGAAACTCGTATGTCTCCTGAAATACTGGCTCATCATAAGTGAAGAAGCTCACTTTATTTAAGCTCGTACCATCGTAATCAGTAGTCGTTCTGTCAAACGTCAACGATTCTTGATCCGAGTAAACAAACTTAAAAGCAACAGCATCCAAATCCCACTCAAATATCAAACCATATAGCTCAGCATCTGTCCGCATAAGGCCCTGCTTGTCATTCTCAACAATTCGACCAGGCTCCTGTGGGTCGGCCCCAATAGAAAGCCCTGAAGGGTGAATATTGGCTTTCTTGTCTGCGTCTGCGAGTTGTACATCCGTTTTTTGGGCAATACCAGTGATGCTAATGTTATCTCCAATGGTCTGAGTAACTTTTAAACGAAAGCTTTCTGAAAAATCCTGCTTATCATCATGCTGAACCTCACCCCTAATCGTTCGCACGTTAAGATTATCCCGCTGATCCTTATAGTATGAAAAACTCATCCCCGTGCGATCGGTTAATGCAGCCGCGAAATAACCCTGTATATGACGATCATCATAATTTCCAGCACCATAGGTTAGAAACCCCTCATAACCTTCGGTCGGTACTGGTTTGGAGATGATGTTTATTGCCCCCCCTGTTGCACTACGGCCATACAAAGTCCCCTGAGGGCCTTTTAATACTTCGATCCGCTCTACAGGTCCGACGGCATCTGATTTACCATGCGCCGAAGCAATATTAATACCATCGACATAAGACGCTATACTTGGCTCCGAATTAGGTAGAAATGATTCACTACCAACGCCACGGAGGTAGATTACGGTGTAGCCGTACTGCTGGGTAAAAGTTAGCCCTGGAACGATTTTCTCTAAGTCCGCTGTAGCTTCAATACCAAATGCTTCGAGCTTCTCACCTCCCAAGGCCGCCATAGTTATAGGCACTTCCTGTGAGTTTTCCTCTCGTTTTTGTGCTGTCACGACAACTTCTTCTAACATCCTATTTCTTGTATTTGTTTCGGCAAATGACGGAAAACTAAGCAAGCTTGACACACCAATTGTTAAAACACAGGATACGTTTTTTGAAAAATTGCTATGCGCTACTCTCATACATCTTATCCTTTTTATTAAACGGTTAAATTTCAAACACATAAAAATATCGATCATTAATATTTATATTTCTTATATAAATTAAAGATTAAAAAAGCATTAAACAGAATTATTAAACAAATCATTATCGAAAAATCTTTAACGGCAAGATCATCCATCACAACGCTAAATCTTTATTTGACTCATAATAGCGTCACAAAGCCAACAGCAAACCATCACATTAAGTAGCCTCCCCCCCCATCAAAAGTAATAGGTGGAGAATACAAAAAATGAGATATAGTAAAGGTGAATAATTATTTGGAGAAATTCCCATGACATCGATAAAAAACAAAAAAATTGTCTTAACCTCACGCCCTAACGGTGAAGTTAAAACCGAATGCTGGAAATTAGTTCATGAGGAGATCAATGGTGATATTGACCCTGGTGAATTTATCGTTAAAATTGATTCAATATCAATTGATCCAGCCATGCGCGGTTGGATCAATAATGTTGAATCATACATCCCCCCTGTACAAATAAATGAAACAATGCGAGCTCTAGGCTTGGCCGTGGTAGTAGATTCTAAACATGAAAAATTTAACAAGGGTGATCTACTATCTGGCATGTTTGGCGTCCAGGAATATTGCAAATTAAATAGCGACTATGCCATTGAGAAAATTGACAACACCGCTGAAAACATTAACACCTCAATATTTTTAAGCGCATTAGGCATGCCGGGAATGACCGCCTACTTCGGATTGACCGATGTCGCAAGGATTAAGGCCAATGATACCGTTCTGATCTCTGGCGCCGCAGGCGCAGTAGGAAGTATCGCCGGTCAAATTGCAAAAATAAAGGGCTGTACGGTTATCGGCATTGCAGGAGGAGAAGATAAATGCCGCTATTTAATTGAAGAAGCTGGGTTTGATGACGCTATTGATTACAAAAGTAATATTGATTTAAACGAAGCAATTGCGAAAAGCTGTCCAAAGGGTATAGATGTTTTCTTTGACAATGTTGGTGGTCCCACTCTTGATGCAGCCATCAAACACATAAACCACAAAGCCAGAATCACTGTATGTGGCGCTATATCGCAATACAATGCAGCAGGACTTAGCATTCACGCCGAGATTGACTATATACCGATACTCTTCAATAGTGCACGATTAGAAGGCTTTGTTGTACTTGACTACTACCACCGCTATTCCGAAGGCGTCAAGGAAATAGTCAAATGGATGAATGAAGGTCAGATTAAATCCAAAGAGGACATTCGCCACGGTATAGAAAACTTTGGCGATTACTTCAATCTTCTTTTCAACGGTGGTAACTTCGGTAAATTAATACTAAAACCTTAGAAGATTTCCGCTACTCATATAATGAGTAGCGGAAAATCACGACTATCAAATCCTAAGTTTGGAACACATCGTTTATTATATAGTCAGAACACAACACTCAACATACTATTTACAAGTATTCAAATGGGCACGGTATCAAGTGAATCAAGCGTAAGCACAATGACTTGTGTACCAGGTAACGAATCTATATGAGGCAAGCTACCGATCAGATCAAGCGCTAATGGAAGTGGATTGTAAGGTAGCTCAACACTAGGACCATTAACATTTTTATTACCTTGAGAGAAGTCTTGTCCAAGCAAAGATTCAACACCAGATAATAAATCGTTATTTAAACCAGTTAACCCTCCCAACAACTCTAGAGGAGTGTCTAATCCAGCACCCCCACCACCAATATTTGCAAGTTGACCATTCAGTTGACCTAGCAGCTCAACTATTGGAGACAATGGGCCTGCCACAGTTAATGAAGACACACCTAGTATTGTAATGGCAAAGGCAATTTTCATTCTTTTTTTCATATTTCATAACTCCTTATTGTGATTATTTTCATACACATGCTGCGATATCAAGCTTCCTTCGCGCATCCTTATTATAATTTTCTTCGACAACCCGTCTGAAAATAATATAACTTTTTCATTTATATTGTGACGACATTTAAAGCACCATCAACCGGTATCACAACACCATTAACAAACGAAGCAGCATCACTAGCAAGCATAATAACAGGGCCAATTAATTCATCTAAAGTACCTAAACGCTTCGCTGGCATTTGGCTAATATATGCTAAGCCTTCATCAGACTCGAAAAAGTCATCACTCATTTCAGTTTTAAACCAACCTGGCGCAATAGCATTAGATCGAATACCGTATTTAATTAAGTCTAGCGCCATTCCTCTTGTTAATTGAGCAACAGCACCTTTTGATGCGCAATACACTGACTGCCCAGGCTTAACGCCTAGAGCTAGAACTGATGCTATATTAATGATTGAACCGGGCCTTTCAGACTTTATCAATCTCTGTGCAGCCTCCTGCGCCACATTCCATACACCGTTAAAGTTAGTGCCCATAACGGCATCTCTAGTTTTTTCATCAATCTTTACAAAGCTACTAGGCGCAGCAATTCCAGCATTATTCACCACTGTATCTATGACACCGACATGTTTATTAACATGATCAAAACCGGTTACAACACTAGCGCGATCACTGACATCCATCTTAATGGTGAAAATTTTACCGCCATTTGATTCAACTTCATCACAAAGGCTTTTTAGCTTATCCACACGCCGTGCTGCAGCGATAACGTAAGCGCCATGCTCAGCCAATCCTTTAGAAAGGGCGTACCCAATTCCGGAAGATGCTCCGGTCACAAGTACTATTTTCCCGTCAACAGAGAACATTCCATTATTCATATTTCACCTAATTACCACCATTTCGGTTATTCTTATTAAAGGTCAACCATTCAAACGCACTATAAATAAAATTACTAAAAGTGTTCGCTACTCATATACTCCCTATTTATACAACACCCGTTGCCTGTATCGATAGCTCAAACGCGTTTCGTCGAGGTGGCCGTTGCGAGGTAAAATTCAACGGTATATTTTTGCTAGTAGACATTGCCCAGCCATCACCAACCATTCTCCGCAATGTTTCTTCTACACTATAAAATGCTATTCGATCCCAAGGTATTTCACGTGGATGAAAGAGCTTCACATCTAACGATTCACTAGCTACACCATAATCACCGCTGAGCATATCTGCCCGAAAAAAAATGTGTACTTGATTAGCCGCAGGTACATTCGTGACCGAGATAATTGGGCCAAGCTTAACTTTAATATTGGCCTCTTCCCACGCCTCTCTTTTGGCGCATTGCTCAATCGTTTCCCCTGACTCCACATAACCGCCTGGCGCAGTCCAGTTTCCGTAGCTAGGCATGATTGCTCGCCTGCAAAGCAATACCTTTCCCCTCCAGAATGGTATACAGCCCGCCACAACGATAGGATTGCTGTAATACACTTGATCGCAAGAGGTGCAAGTATGACGAGGTAAACTATCATTTGGAGGTACTTTTAAAACCACCGAAGAGCCACACACTTGACAAAAATTCATAGATACACCTCTACGATTTAGTTAAACGACTTCGCTATTTCGCTCTCAATGCTGGCAAGACTTTGCCCATGAAAAGCTCCATTGTATTGATTGCCGACGCCTGTGTATTACCACCAAATTTAACGCATATATTCTGTTCGTAATCACCAATAATGCTGCGACGACGCTCTACGCGTTCAATAATTTGCTCGGGGGTTCCATACAAATTGCAATCAATATACGCATCCATCAACACTTCGAAATCGGTCTTCTCATAAACATCTATGTCATCACCGTATGACTGGTAGACTTTACTATTTTTAAAATGATCTCCCGCTAACTCGTAGTGATCCATAACCGATGCGAAGTAACCACCGATATGTGCCTTAGCAAGCTTTCTCGCCTCTGCAGCATCTTCGTGACAGACGACAAAGTCACACAAGCGTGGAGGTTTAGGTTCATCGTCGTGATGCTTACGATATTCGGCGTTGTAAATATCGATAGACTCTTTCAACTTCTCATCTGTTTTATTTGAGAACAGAATCATTTGCGCGCCAAGTTTAGCCACCTGAAGAACAGAATCAGGAGACATGGCAACAGAATAAAAGCGGTCTCTCCAGCCAGATATTGTTCGTGGACGAATTTCCACCCGAGACTGCTTGTAGTACTCACCATCACCCTCGACGTAACCACTTTCTAAACCAGCGATAATCATAGCCGCTGACTCGTCAAACCTGCCACGAGACTCTTCCATGTCAACACCAAAGCCTTCATATTCACAACGAGCAAGCCCACGACCCACACCGAAAACTGCACGACCATTGCTTAAGTGATCTAAAAAGGTAATCTTCTCCGCGACTCTAAGCGGATCATTCCAAGGCAATATAACGGCACCGGTGGCTAATTTTATTGTTGATGTCCTACCCGCTAAATAAGATAAAAACTGCGTATTATCTGGACATGCCGAATAATCAGTAAAGTGATGCTCAACCGGCCATATTTCATTAAACCCCATTGGTTCAGCCATTTCCGCTATCGCTATTTCGTCTTTGACATGCTCTACATCAGATATTTGACTGCCGTAGTTTTGAAACATAATTTGTAAGCCAATCTTTTCCATTTTCATCTCCTAAATTTAAATATTTTTTTTAGATTTTTTAATTACATCAACTCGGGCAAATCAACCACTAATCCAGACATTTCTTCAGTTAGTATTATTTGACAGGCAAGGCGACTCGTGGGCTTGACCTCAGCCATACCGCCCTCCAATGTGCACTCCTCGAGATCGTCCATTGCGGGTATTTTTTTCAACCACTCTTCACGCGGATAGCAATGACAAGTTCCACACGCACATCCACCGCCACACTGCGCTTCAATTTCAGCTATCATGTTATCGGTCGCGCATTCCATTAATGTACGGCCAGCTTCGCACTCAGCTTCAATGACGCGACCATCAACAGATACAAATGTTACTTTCACCACGATATATACCTCACTTAACCAAGCTGAGCGCCTAATTCATAATACCTACCACAAGAAAACACCAAAGGTTGTTTTGATGCATCTCCACTAAAACCCATCACGCTACCTATAATAATCTGGTGGTCGCCTTGGGTAATCCTATCTTTAATCTCACACTCAATAACTGCCCGAGACCCCCTTAATATGGGATTCCCTAACTCGCTAATTTCAAACGATGCCAACATATCTTTTTGGTCATTTTCTGACCGCGCAAACAGATCTGATATCTCTTGCTGATACTCAGCCAAAATATTGACTGCAAATCCCTCTGCCACATTGAACTCATCAAATAAACTAGAACCCAGATCAACAGACCAAATCACTAACGGCGGGCTCAGCGACAGAGATGTGAATGAATTCACCGTCATTGCAGCCACCTCTCCCGCTTTGCTGACGGTTGTCATAATAGTGACGCCCGTTGCAAACAGCCCTAGTGTGTTTCGTAGCTCACGCTTATCAAACGCCATAATCTTTTTTCCAACCCTGAACAATTTGGCAAACTTATTGAGCGGTATAACCGCCATCCACTGGAACCGCTGCTCCAGTAAGGAAACTCGAACGATCAGAGCAGAGCCAAATCACAGCTTCAGCAAGCTCTTCTGGACTTGCCAGACGTTTGGCAGGAACCGCAGCGAGAACATCTTCTAGCGCATCTGGTGTTTCCTTTAGCACTTGTGTCACCATAGGTGTTTCTACACCACCGGGACAAACCGCATTGATACGAATATTTTTATTTACGTAGTCAAGCGCCGCACTTTTAGTTAAACCAATAACTGCGTGCTTACTTGCGCAATAGGTAGATATAAGTGGTGAAGCCACCATACCCATAACGGATGAATTATTAACAATTGAACCGCCACCACTTTTTTCCATCACTTTAATCTGATATTTCATGCATAAAAATACACCTTTCAGATTCACAGACATGGTGCGATCAAAGTCTGCAACATCAATCTCGTCCAATGGCACCAATTGCCCCTCAATACCGGCATTATTAAAGGCACAATCTAGGCGACCATATGTTTTTAAAGCGTGGTCAACCATGGCTTCAACTTGCTCAACATCGGTAACGTCAGTTTGTATAAAGGTCGCATCCCCATCTATTCCATTTACCTCTTTACACACCGCCTCAACTGCCTCGCGGTCAATATCTGCCAATACAAGTTTTGCGCCTTCTTTTGCCATAACTAGGGCTGTACCCTTGCCAATTCCTGACCCAGCACCCGTAATAATGACTACCTTTCCTTTTATCATTGTTATTCGCCTGTATAATTATTGAGCAAGTAAATACCTAGATATTCACCCGCCATCACTCGATGTAGCTATCCTATTCATCAAACTAGCAATACGAACCACTAATGCAGGTAAAATTTATGCCACTAATCCAAGGGGGGGGGGGCTGGAATAAGAAAACCCATATTTCGGCACTAATATCAGTGAGGGTGCCCAACACACGCAGTTTAGAGCATTTAAGAACGGGATAGGCGAAGCATAAAATTCACTTCTCTTGCTTCCCATTAGGCTTTTCCAATCACTTAGTTGCCACTCAATAAGAGCTACCCAAGCTGAGTTTAAGACACCTAGCATTGGCAATTCTCTAACTGCGACTCAATACATTAAAACCTATGCTTGAGAAAATAAAATCTAAAGTGTATTGTTAATTGCACTGATAATATTAATTATAAGCCTACTACGAAGCCTCTAACGTGACTGAATTAAACCACCGCAGTATCGTCAATCTTGCCAAAACTCGCCCCCCAAAAAGTTCTATAGAGCTTATTGAACGGCAATGTCTTGCCCTATTACAAGAAGCTCACAACGGCGAAGGAAATTACTTAATTTCTGCGCCTGCAGGGTTCGGCAAGACCAGCCTACTAGTTCAATATTTCAATTTATTACAAGATGATAAAAAACACGCCGCTTGGCTTTCTGTGTCGGAAAGTGATGCTGACCCCATCCATTTTCTAGCAGGTATTTCTTATGCACTTCAATCATTAGGAAAAAATATTGGCGTTGCCTCACAAGCACTCATCGGCTCAGGCATGGTATTATCTTATCGTGTTATTCTAACAACGCTGATGAATGAATTACTTTCCTTTTCCGATCCCATCACGCTGATTCTGGACGACCTACATCGTGCAAATTCTCCCGATGTTGAGAATATTATGGTCGAGTTACTCGGGGCCGGCCCACACAACCTTAGAATAATTATTGCTAGTCGTACGTCCTTTTCAAAATTTGGAAAACTACGCGCACAAAAAAACCTGATTGACATTACTGCTGATGACTTGAAAGTTAGTTATTCCGAAGCGGTAAAAATCCTTTCCGACAAATCTCTTCCCAGCCTTAGCAATGAGAATATTGGCACTTTATTAGAACGAGTAGATGGTTGGATAAATGGCTTACATATTGCTGCACTTTCCCTAAAAAAAGACAGTGATATTGACGAGTACATTCGTCGATTTACCGGCCGAGAATCTGATTTTTCAGACTATATTGAACACGATATTTTCTCACAACTCCCAGATTCCATTAAAAACTTCTTGGTTGAAACTTCCATATTAGAAATATTAACGCCTGAACTTTGTGACGCCATTACCCAACAACAAGACAGTGAATCGATACTGACACAATTACGTCGCATGAACCTATTTATTGTCACACTAGATGAACAGCTCGCCTGCTATCGCTATCACCATATTTTTCGCACTTTCTTACAAGCGAAAATGTCATCAAGAACTAAAAGTGATCTACATCAAATTCATCGTAGAGCTTATAAATGGTGCCTAAGCAACAACCTTCTACATGAAGCTATCAATCATATGCTAATAGTAGAGGACTGGGATTCGGCGGCAGCAGCAATCGAAAGCGGTCTAGAAATGTTGCTATCTAGAAACCGGCTTGCAACGCTTGGCAGCTGGATTAACAGCTTACCTAAAGAATATATCCAAGAAAGCCCAGGCTTTCAACTTGGCTTAGCGTGGGTTGAAATTCTTCAACGTGACTTCCCTAATGCGATTTCTCATCACGCTAAAGCTAAATCGTTATTAAAAAAAACCTGTAATGAGTTCACCTCTAATCCCAAAACTCTTAACAAAATCCAAAGCAATATAAATGCTCAGACCGGCGTTATTACCGTTGTTAGCGATAATGAAATAGAGATTTCCAAATTCGCTAATTCAGGTGATATCGATATTCAAAAAGAACACATCTTCTTTTATAACACTTATATTGCCGCATTAGTTTACGCCTTTATGCATCAAGGCCGATTTGACGAAGGGCATCGACTAGCTGTAGCTAATGAAGTTGCTGGGGGTATCGATAATTTTCGGGCAACTGTTTATATTCTCATTTTTAGGGGCCTTGGCTATCGTTTATCCGGTCATCTAAAGCAAGCCAATGAACAATATGAAAAAGCACAGTTAGTCGCCGGCAAAGGATTTATAGATCAATGGATGCCATTTGCAGTTCCTAGCGCTCTATCTGCGGAAATTTACTACGAATGGGGTGATTTTGATCGAGCGACGGCGTGTATTCAAAACTGCGCCGTTGTTAAACAAGAGGCCTCCGTTATAGAACCTCTAATTTGCTATTTTCAAGTAGCTGCTAGGCTTGCCATGTTAAATGGCAATATTGAGGGAGCCCTGCAATCTCTGGCAGAGGGTGAGGCGCTAGGAAAACAAGGTCAGTACGACCGGCTTGTTGCCGCAATGCTCTGCGAACGAGTAAGGTTATTAACAAAAAGTAGCAAATTTGAAGCCGCTGCAACCGCCTATCTCGATCTTAAGAAGCTTAAGCCAATTAACAAAACACAGGTTGGCACATCACCGGAGCACTGGTCGGCACTTCTGTACTATATCGATATGGGCGCCAGTCTTTACCTTCTTGGCTCCAACAAACCTGAGGAAGCACTACCGCACCTCACCAAACAGGCCTCAATGGCCAGAAAACACAACCAACACCGCCACCTAATAAAGATTTTACTTGCCGAAGCCAGCGCTCTCCACAAACTCGGCAAAGAGCGTAGCGCAATTAATCGCCTATCAGAATCAATTCAACTTGGTGGTAACGGATCATTTCTACAGACTTTTTTAGAAGCAGACCCAAATCTCCACGAGCTCTTCCAGAAAACCCTAGCGCGGTGGCCCAATGATGACACGCTTAGCAACACCCCTGAAGGCGAACAGTACTTAGCAACCTTAATGGATAAGTTCGGAGTAAACCCAACTGGGGCAGAAGAAATTAGCACTGATATCAATAATATTGAGCCGCTAACACCAAGAGAGCTTGACCTATTAAAGTTACTAGCTAAAGGGCTAAAGAATAAAGAGTTGGCGTTAGAAATGAGTGTTAGCCAACACACAATTGCTTGGCACTTAAAAAATCTATATGCGAAGCTCCATGTTGACAATCGAACCGCAGCAGTAACAGTCGCGCGACATTTTCGTCTGTGACCATCTTTCAGTAACTAGCTACCGCAGCAATAAACACTGTGAGTAGCTAGAGACACCGCGCCAGTGTAGGCTTATACCCGTCGCTTTTGAAACGCGAGCGACCCCAATGAACCAAAGGTTTTCAGTACCGATATCCATTCAGAAAGATTCGGTTTCGGGGATTTACCTTTACCGATGCGTTCTAACTGATGCTCATACCAGGTAATATCCAGCATAACCATCGCATCTAAGGCTTTAATCCCAGTACTCAGGGTTGGGAGTTTTATCGCATGCTTATCGCTGGCAGTCAGTTTATTCCCAAGATCAGGGTCTAAGGCCAAGGGTCTTGCGATACCAATCATATCTGCTGCGCCAGACGCAATAGCACTATTCATGGCGGCGGCAGATCTAAAACCACCAGTTACCACAAGCGGTACACTCATAAGCTGTTGAGCTTTTTCGGCGTAATCTAAGAAGTAAGCCTCACGTTTTAATGTGCTTTCCGACGCCCCTTCCCCAACCATACTGGGATTTTCATAGTTGCCGCCAGATATCTCGATTAAATCTATGCCTTCACTTTGCAGCGCTTTAATAACCTCTATCGAGTCGCCTTCATCAAATCCACCCTTTTGAAAATCGGCAGAATTTAACTTCACTGCAACGGCAAAATCGTCACCGACGGTAGCACGTATTGCACGGTAAATTTCCAATAAAAATCGCATACGATTTTCTAGACTACCACCCCACTGGTCGTCGCGACGATTATGATGCGGCGATAAAAATTGATTCACTAAATAGCCGTGCGCACTATGAATTTGAACACCAGTAAACCCACATTCTTTCGCTTTGCCACTAGCCCAGGCAAACTGAGAAATAATATTGAGGATTTCTGCTTCTGTTAAAGCACGAGGACATTTAAAACCGCTCTCTAAACCATTACCAAGTGGCACCGCAGAGGGAGCAACAGGCTCTTTACTTAAAAAGCTCGGCACTTGCTTACCTGGGTGATTCAACTGCATCCAAAGGTGTGTATTGTTTTGCGTTCCGGCTACAGCCCAACGCTTAAACAAAGACAAGTCTGAGCTTTGGTCTAACACCACATTTCGTGGCTCACCCAAAGCGTCTCGGCCTAACATGACATTACCAGTAACAAGTAAGCCGGTACCACCTTTTGCCCAAGCCTCGTAAAGCTTAATCAGTTCTTCTGTGGGTGCATTGTGCTTATCTGCAAGCTGCTCACTCATCGCCGACTTAAACAAACGATTTTTTATCACCGCCTTCTCAGCAATATTAATTTCACTTTCTACTGTAGATGTTAATGACACGTTGATCCCCGCTTGAATTATGTATTATTAATATTTTATAAGCTCACAATGTAACATTTTGTACGCCTGTCCACCTTACAATTACGAAGAAATTGATGGTAGACAGATAATGATGCGCTGCTAACCGCAGCGCATTGAAAATGCTCATCCATTTATCGCTTCAATGGGGCGTCGACTCCAAATACCAATTATTGGGGTATCTTGAGCACGAAGAATGGGTTCAATTTCTCTGTGTAAAGTATGGTAGCGATAAAACGGCACCCGAGGAAAAAGGTGGTGAATGGAGTGAAGGTTCTGCCCCAACCAGACCCACTCAAAAGGCCGCATCCAAATAGGCATAATCAAGCTACTGGTGTTTTGATAACGCTTGGTATTGTCGTAAGGAAAATGGGGGCGGTAGGCAAACCAGTACGCGGTAAACATACCACCACCGAGATAACCAAGAAGAACCACCGTCGCAATACCTGGCTGATCAATCAATGAAATGATTAACACCCGCCAAGAAATCGATATCGCCACCTCCACAATATAAGTAATTCGCTCTTTAATTTGCGCAGACTGCCAATTATTTATTAGAAAAAACGCATTCTGTACATAAAAGAACTTAAAGGTTGTGGCTATGACACCCCATAAACCGGTTCGCATACCGCTGATAATGAAATCAGGGTCCTGCCCCTCGATATTAGTAAAACGATGATGAGTAAAGTGCTCATGCTTATGTGAGTTGTACGGCACGCCAATAATAGGCGCAACAAGATAACCACAGGCGTTATTTATCCACTGTAGCTTTGGATTACTACCATGAATATTACCGTGAACCGCCTCGTGAAGCGGCGTGTAAGACATATAAGTCAGAATAGCAATGATTGGTGTTGCTACCCACGCAGACATCACACCATTAACAAAAAGCGCCAAAACCGCGATAAACAGGCCGCAAACAAGTAGGGTAAGTATTATCGTCAACCACGCCATTTTTCCGATATAATTCCTCGCAATGCCGAGGGCTTCTCGATTCAGTTCTGCATTCATCGTTTTTACCTTATCACTATTGACCGAATGAATTATTTAGCAATACTGTACGGCATCGCTGCAAAGCACATCAGGGCCGCTTTGTCCTTTAGCTCGGCAAATATGGCCATAAGGTTCTTCACCGCACAACAAATAA
Organism: Zhongshania aliphaticivorans; assembly: GCF_902705875.1. NCBI lineage: Bacteria > Pseudomonadati > Pseudomonadota > Gammaproteobacteria > Cellvibrionales > Spongiibacteraceae > Zhongshania > Zhongshania aliphaticivorans. The sequence continues at coordinate 258,509 of NZ_CACSIK010000003.1, forward strand.
CAAATTAGGCAATATGATGGGCAATACCAGAAATCTGCTTAGACCCGTCGCTATCAGTAAAGTGATGATTAACTTTGCTACCAATGAGGGGGTAGACCTAGATACCTGCTTGCTCGGCTCCGGCATCACAGAAGACATGCTGAATGATGGCAGCGCACTAATCGAAACCGAGCAGGAAATGCGGCTTATAGAAAACCTCATGCTAGCCCTACCTCATATTCCAACATTGGGATTTAGAATGGGCCTCAGCTACTCAATCGCAACATTTGGCATATGGGGCTTTACTCTTCGCACCTGTAGAACACTGCAAGATGCCCTTCACACCGCGCTGCGTTTTTTACCCTTGAGCACTGCCTATTGCGAATTAAGCTCTTTTAAACAAGACGGTTATTTCTACCTGCAAATGGACCCGCAATCGATTCCCTCTCATCTCCGACAATTTCTATTGGAACGAGATATGGCTGCTAGCATCGCCATCGTAAAAGAGCTTAGCCTGAATGAAGTGCAATCTATTAATATTGAATTTACTGGTGCACCAATTGAGGAGACTGAATTTATAGCGGCAACGTGCAACACCACACCGCGATTTCAAAGCACAATGAATGCCCTTAAGTTGCCCAGCAAATACGCAGATAAGCCGCTCCCCACCTACGATAGCAACCTTGCAAGAATGCTCACTGATCAGTGCGCCCGCCAACTACGCCAACGCCAATCAGGCGGCACCGCCGAACGTGTTAGACAACAGATTTTAGGCAATTTAGGTTTAAGCGCCTCCCTTGACGATGCCGCAGCGGCTCTCATCATGTCTAGCCGTACGCTTCGTCGCAAATTGGACGCTGAACAGACAAGCTTTCGCGCTATTGTCGAAGAAGAACGCAAGCAAATGGCCTATCAGCTGTTGACCGATAGTGACATGAAACTTGAAGAACTCGCTGCACATTTGGGCTATACCGACACCAGCAGCTTTACCCGAGCGTTTCGGCGCTGGAATGGTGGCTCACCAAGTGATTACCGACTATCCAACCGCGACAGCTAACACCCTAGTCAATTACCCCAAATAACCACGTATCAGCCTCAAACTAACAATATTGCCTGTTAATAAGATTAATGCCTGTGAGTTATGACCGTGGGCTATAGACGAAGCTTTATCCACTCGGTATATTCAAAGGTATAGCTTAGATACTGACCACCAAAACAATAAATACCAGAGCTTTTCACCATCTTAACTAGCGGTGGTTGCGAAAATAAAAATCAAAACTTTACGTTACGCAGATTGATATCAATGACAAGCGGACCCGAAGAGAGACGCTCCTTACAAGCACCCATATTTCCGATAGCCTTACTGGATTTGGCCGAAAATTATTACGCCAGTCGAAAGCTAAATAAATCGGCACTTTACCAGCGCTGCAAAATCAACGCTGATCAAATTTCCCGCGCTGAGCTACATATTTCCGAATGGCAATTTCGAGAGATTCTGCGTTGCTGTCAAGACATTGCTCATCCTGGCTTACCACTATCAGTACAGCTTGCTGAATTCATCCCCATCACACTCCCCGGTGGCATGTTTGGCTTAGCGTTATTTACTGCGAAAGATATAAATCACGCATTAGAAGTTGTCATTGATTTTGCCCACACCGTCATGCCCGCCTATCACTTTGAAGGGTTAAATGTCGGCAATCAGTACCATGTGATTCTAAAGCCCGCCATAGACTTTGGCGACACCCAATATTTACTTGACGAAGCGGTGTCCGGCTACATATTAAATCTTAGGCATTTCACCCATTTTAGTGATCCCGCTATTCAAGTTCACCTTACCCACGAACCGCTTGGCGATACCAGCGCATACGAAAATCATTTTCAGGCAAAATATTTATTTTCTAAAAAGTCGATTCGCATTATTTTTGAAAAGCATCACCTGACACAACTGCTCCACACACGCAATCAAGCCACATTCAACGAGGTCTATTGCAACCTAAAAGGCGCGGCTACTTCACCCTCAGAGTTAACAACAAGCTGTAAAGTACGGAAGAGTCTACAACTACGCCTAGCAGATGGTCTATCGACCAGCATTTGCCAGATTGCAGAACAAATGAACATTTCCGAGCGCACCCTGGCTCGGCGCTTACATCAAGAAGACAGTTCGTTTGCAGAAATCAAACAACAGGTTTCTTTTAATTATGCCAAATTACTTTTAGAAAACACCGAATATCCAATCTGTAAGATTGCAAAAATTTGCGGCTATAATAATGATTCTAATTTTTCACGCGCTTTTAAAAGCGCCAGCGGGCAAACCCCAAAACAATTCAGAAGCAATCAATAGCGATAAACACCCCCTCGGTAAACCTCATATATACCCATCCAATTCTTGAGCAATACAAGGCCTACCCAGGAGCCTTTGTCGTAACATATAAATTATAATTACGCCGCTTTAGGGGTGAGCTTAACTTGCATTGACGAATAACCGTTTACAAAATTAGAGTGTACCCGCTCTGGCTCCTCCATAACCTTAACATCGTCAAAACGCTTCAATATTTCTTCCCAGGTAATCCGTAGCTGCATCTCGCCTAAACGGTTACCCATACAGCGATGAATACCAAAACCGAAGGAGAGGTGATGACGCGCATTGGCTCTATCGATAATAACTTGATTAGGATTATCAATAACACGTTCATCGCGGTTTCCTGAGGCATACCACATCACCACTTTATCGCCTTTCTTGATCAGTTTTCCGCCTAGCTCAATATCACGCTTGGCAATGCGGCGCATATGCGACAATGGCGTTTGCCAGCGAATTATTTCCGATACCATATTGGGAATAAGTTTTGGATTAGCACGTAATTTGGCAAATTGATCAGGAAATTTATTCATTGCCAACACGCTACCAGTAATTGAATTTCGGGTCGTATCATTACCACCCACAATCAACAATCCGAGGTTACCCATAAACTCTTCGGGGCGCGTTATCATATCCCGCGTGTCTTCATTGGATTCCATTAAACTAATTAAATCAAAGTTGACTGGACTTCCGGCTTTGCGCGACGCCGCCTTTTGTTTCCACAACGTGGTAAAGCTATTGACCATATCGTTCAATGCAGCAAAACGCTCTTCTGGCTCAGCGGTCCCCCCTGAAAGCTCTGGTGCACCCGTGGCCATATCTGACCAGTAAACCAGTTTGTGACGTTCTTCATAGGGAAAATCAAAAATGGTTGCCAACATTTGTGATGTAAGCTCCATAGACACACTCGACACCCAATCAAAGCTTTTTCCTACCGGGAGCTGATCTAGAATCGCACTAATGCGTTCACGAATCAGGTCCTCCATTGCAGCAAGGTTTCGCGGCGCGACCACAGACTGCACCGCCGCGCGCTGTTCGTCGTGCTTGGGTGGATCCATGGAAATAAAATTCGTAATGGGTATTGTTTTGTCTGGATCACCAATCATTATAAATGGCTCAGACGAAAACACCTCGTGATTGGTATCTACTGCAACAATATCCTCGAAACGAGTTATTGACCAAAACGGACCAAAGGGACTGTCTTTTAGATAATGAACAGGATCCTCGTCTCGTACGCGCTGAAAATATTCTTCCCATCGATTTTGTGAAAACAAATAGGGATCGCTTAGATTGATATCTTCTAACGGCAAGCTATACGCATCAGCTAAGCTAGGTTCATCTGTCAATACTGGGTCTATCATCGCTTTACTCCAATTATTATTGTGTTTTACATTTGAAACTCAGGTAGTTTCACGATCATGCCATCCATATCGGCCTGAACCGTGATTTGGCATGCTAGGCGAGAGCACTCATCATGTTCTGGCGTCATCTCTAGCATCAGCGATTCACTCTCGCTTGGCGTTTCGACCTTGCTCAGCCACGCCTGATCAAGCTTTACATGACACGTGCCACAGGCACAGGAACCACCACAATCCGCATCGATACCCGGTACGAAATTCTCTATGGCAGCCTGCATTAGGCTAGAACCCTGCTGAACGCTTACCCGGTGCTCTTCACCGTTAAACTCAACAAACGTTAGATTAATCACAGCTTCTTCTCCTTATCATTATTTTGTCTCAATGCTTACTGTGATTAGCGTAACGGGGTTGGCGTTATCATTTTTGGACTAAAACCATTCATTTCAAGACAACAAGCTTGTTATTTTAGCTATCACTCCCTTCTTCCACCCCTTAGATCATTGGGCTACTGCGACAAGCTCATTCAATCTCAACCTGATATTTTAAGCAGCACAGTACCTCAACTCCCTTTGATGCACCGTGGTGCAAGAACCTAACGGTCGCACTTAGAGGGTGCGCCTCGGTATCGCACGTAATAAGAATCATATTCATTCATAAAAATTTACTAGTATTCCCACCGCATCATTACATTATTGTAAATTTCACTTTGCGCTATAAGTAAACCGTTAGAAGCCCTGTTATCCCGTTAAAAACATCCCGACAGAATCATCCACCACCTACATGGCGTAAAGATTGCTTTCTTCAATGCCCAACAAATCATGGCAAGTATCTTTATCTTGCATTTCGATGTTATGTATTACGGAGAAATTAAATGCGCCATATTTTAGTTGTTGGCTGCTTAAGTGCTTTATTATCAGCCTGTGGTGGTAGCGGTGGATCTTCAAACACCACGCCTCAAGATGATAATTCAAATTATGGCCCCGAGGCCACCGGTCAACTTATCGACTCACCAGTAAAGGGTATATTTTACTCCGTAGACCCAAGTCAAACAGCCAGTGCAAACCTGCCTCTGACTGACGCCCTAGGCAACTTCGAATACCTAGAAGGGCAAACAATTTCGTTCTTTTTGGGCTCACTAAAGATTGGCTCTGCTATTGCTCAGCCAGCGATTACCCTAGATGACTTACTTGGCAGCGGCAACGCCATAACAAATTTAGCGCGGGTTCTACTCACCCTAGATGAAGACAGTAACCCGGATAATGGCATTAGCCTTTCCCCTGCAGTCATCGACAAAACCCTTACGCTCAACATGACCTTGACTGACTTAGAGGTCGACCCCGCTAATTTTGAAGAAAGCGATGCCAGCGCATTTGCCCAAGCGGCCAATGAAGATAACCGCCCCTTAGTCACCGCCGCCGAAGCTGATGCTCACTTAGAAAAAACCCGAAAAGATCTGTCCGATGGTAGCTTTGATTTTGATGGCGGAGCTGACACAGATAACGATGGCGTGAACGACGCCGTCGATGCCTGCCCTTCTACTGAGGCCGGTTTAAGTGTTGACGCAGACGGCTGCGCCCTCGAAGAAGCAGAGCAAGATAGTGACGCCGACGGCATCAAAAATGGCAATGACAACTGCCCTGCTGATGCCAATGAGGACCAGCTAGACACCGACAATGATACTCGCGGTGACGCCTGTGATCTCGACGACGACAACGATGGCCTCCTCGACAGCGATGAGATAGATAACGGCTCAAACCCTCTCCTTGCTGACTCCGATGCGGATGGCGTTGACGATGGTAATGATGCCTTTCCCACTGATAACACCGAAACCCAAGACAGCGATGGCGACAGCATTGGCAACAACGCCGACCAGGATGACGACAATGATGGTTTGAGCGACACCGACGAACAAGCCCTAGGCACAGATCCACAACGCGCCGACAGCGACAGTGACGGCGTTTCAGATAGCCAAGACGCCTTCCCCACAGACCCGACTGAATCCGCTGATACCGATAGCGATGGTGTCGGCGATAATAGCGACGCGTTCCCCCAAGACCCCTCAGAAATAAAAGATAGTGACAGTGATGGTGTTGGCGATAACGCCGATGCATTTCCTAACGACAGCACTGAAACTGTTGACACTGATGGCGACGGAACTGGCAACAATGCCGATCAAGATGACGACGGCGACGGTCTAAGTGATGCCGATGAGCAGACTGCAGGCACCGACCCACTGAATACTGACTCCGATAATGATGGTGTTTCTGACAGCCAAGATGCCTTCCCCACCGACCCTACTGAATCCTCTGATACCGATTCCGACGGTACTGGCGATAATAGCGATACATTTCCTGAAGACCCTTCTGAATCTAAAGATACCGACGCTGACGGCGTTGGCGACAATGCAGATGCATTCCCGAACGACAGCGGCGAAACAACCGACACTGACGGTGATGGAGTGGGTAACAACAGCGATGAAGACGACGATGGCGACGGCCTAAGTGATACCGATGAGCAATCTAATGGTACCGACCCACTAAATACCGACTCGGATAATGACGGTGTTTCTGACAACCAAGACGCCTTCCCCAACAACGCTTCCGAATCAGCAGACACCGATGGTGATGGTGTTGGCGACAACAGTGATGCATTCCCTGACGACAGCACTGAAACTACGGATTCAGATGGCGACGGAGTCGGTGATAACGGCGATGCATTCCCCAGTGATAGCTCTGAGTCTGCCGATTCAGACGGCGACGGTGTGGGCGATAACGCCGACGCCTTCCCCAATGACAGCACTGAAACTGCCGATTCAGATGGCGACGGTGTGGGCGATAACGCCGATGCCTTCCCTAACGACAGCTCCGAAACTGCTGACGCTGATGGCGACGGTATTGGCGACAATGCCGATATTGACGACGATAACGATGGCGTACGTGATGATCTGTTTGTACTTGTAGAAGCCACCATGGCAGACGTGCACTCTGCCTTGGCTGGGGAGCTGGTCGACGAAGATGGCAACACATTAAGCTGTGTGGCGATCACTCAGCAGTATATTGATCGTATCCTTGCCTATAACGACAACCCTCAGCCAAACGGCGGCCTGCCTATCTTTGGTGTACTGGCCATTATGCCAAATGCCCTAGAGCAAGCAGCAGCTTTAGATGAACTATACGCAAACGATGGCGGCGTTGGAGAACGCTACCTACACTGCATGCCGGTATTATTAAAGGACAACTATGACACCTTTGATTACCCATCAACACAAGGTTCCTACTCAATGCTGGGACATCAAGCTGGTGTTGATGCCAATTCAGTAGATGGACTGCGTGAAGCCGGCGCCCTGATCCTAGGTAAAGCCAACCAAGATGAATTTGCTTTCTTTACAACGGGCTTTTCCGCCCGCGCGATTCAGGTTAGCAATCCGTACAACACCTCAGAAAGCCCAGCAGGTTCATCGTCTGGTACCGGCGCCTCTTTAGCGGCCAACTTTGCCCTAGGTGGCACTGGTTCAGACACCTGTCAGTCAATTAGGCACCCGTCATCAGTTGGTGGCCTAGTCGGCATTAGACCCAGTCTTGGTGTGGTATCACAACACGGTATTTATCCACTGGCGCACAGCCGAGATACCGGCGGGCCAATGACTCGCTCAGTAACCGACTCAGCCTTAATGCTCACCGCCATGGGTAAGTATGACGAGCGCGACCCCAAGGCCGCCGCCTACCCTGCTGAGCAGCGCCCAGACAGTTACGCCCAATTCCTCGATCGCGAGCAATACGGCTTAGCTGGACGCGCTATTGGTGTGGTGCGTGATCTTGGCGGCAACACTGATGCCATGGGTACCGGAGCTCAGGGTGAACTCATTGCTGCCGCTGTAGCAAAAATGGAAGAATTAGGTGCAACGGTCTACGACGTCTACCTTCCTAACTACGCTTCACTTAGCGCAGGTTCAAGTCATTACGATATGAACGAATACTTTGCCGTCTTTGAGTCAGAAGGTGGCACCAGTGCCCGCCGTTGTGTAAGTAGCACAGCTATTGCACTTGACGGCGTAGAATCCGCCCACGACCGCGACAATCAGTGCTACGGCATTGAAGGTATTGTTGAGACTGCACGTGTTGGTCCAAGAACAGCTGGGTTGTTCGCACTCACGGCACTGGGTGATGCCAACCAAGCACCAACCGACGCCCAGCTACAAGCGATTGTCGACATGCGTGCATATGTAACAGGAGAAATGGACGTTGTTAAAGACCTAAACGGTGAGCCCCTTATTGCGCCAAATGGCGGAACAGTAAGCGTTGATGCCCTTCTCTTTTCGCCCGGCCCCACCGGCGGCAGAACCTGTGATTTTGGCTCTACAACCCAAATGGGCTCCATTGTGGTACCCGTTGGATTTGACGATTCCGTTGGCGTTCCCCGCGGCATGGAAATCTTTGTTCGCCAGTTTGACGAAGGCACCGGCATTGGTATTGCTTACGATTACGAGCAAGCCACTAAACACCGTCAACCGCCAAACATCGTTCCCGCTATTGGCAGTGATAACGACACCATCAGCGAGTTCAATGCACGAGTAAAAGCGGCCATCGCCGCCTATGCTGCCTATCCGCCGGAAGACTTAGAACCCGAAGCGTATCGCGCAGCTTTAGAGGAATTACTTGGCCCACAAACGCAAGCACAGGAGTAAACACAGGGGCACAATCAAACAAGCAAAGACTGAGAGACCCTCAGTCTTTGCTTATCCATTCACTGCAGAAGTTCACACACTTAATATTCTGTCAGGCGGCCCCACTAAGTACTGATTTAGTGTCGCAGGATAAAGATCAAAAATCAGAAGACTCATGTGTTTAAAATGGCGACCGCCATCAAACAATAATTTGTGACTTAAGGCCCACACGCAAAGCGCGCCAGCTCACACTAAAGTAGATTATTTTTTCGCGCGTAAGCAACAGCAGAGGTTCTGTTGCGCACACCTAATTTTTCAAAAATATTATGAACATGCCATTTGGCGGTCGACAAACTTATATGCAGCGCTTCAGCCAATTCTTTATTCCCTAGGCCGCCGCCAATCAGCCTTAAAATTTCCAATTGGCGGTCGGTCAGAGGTTCGGCCAGTACTGCATTCTGTACTTGTTCTTCACCAAAAGAGACCTCACTTTCTGGTGCTAGGCCGCCATTAAATAAGGCGATTAATTGTATCTCACATTGATATTGCACAGCCTGGGCTTGATCAGAGCTCGTTGATATCGATGAGGCATGGAGCCGTTGTAATATCGCCAACAAGCCCGAACCCACACGATAGATAGGGTATATATGTGATTCTGGCGCGGCATGATTAACAACCTTGGCCAATTCTCGTACTGCTTCGGCCTCTTTACCCACACGCCATAAGGCAAGAGATTTCATTGCACATAACTGTTGCGTTAGAGCGATGCGTTGCTGTTGTTGCGCCACTTTTATCAACGGGCTTAATTGCCGCAAAGTTTCGCTGGCTTTATTCTCCGCAAGGGAGAGCCTTGCCTCACTTAGATCAATACACAACAAAACCGCGGATCGATTTTGCTTATCAATAAAACGATGCTGACGATTTAACATATCTGTTCGCCTGACAGTTTCTCGCGCAGCCTGAATATCACCCTTATGTAATAGCAGCTCAATTTCCTCGGCAATAAAGGCAAAATACAATCGCGGCATATCCATGGTGACCGCCATATCTTGGCTCTGTCGCAGCAGCGCTAGCGCAGCATCTAGCTCACCGGCCCAAACCAAGTAACGCGCCTCAGCACAGCGCGCAACCAGTAAAGGTTCTGGAGAGCTGGAAATCCTAGAAATCACTCTATTATCATTCAAGCTGCGCTCAATACGCGTAAAATCACAGCGCTGGCAATCCACTTCAACCTTAGCCAACGCCGCCAATGCGGCCATTTGCCCACCATCCATCGCATCGGCAACCGAGAGTGCAGCACGTGCCGCACTGTCCTCTGCGGCTTGAATATGGCCTAGCTCGGCATTTGCCATACTGGCAACAAAATCCCCCCAAATAGCCGCGTAGGCACTTCCTCCTCGACGCCCGTATACAAAGGCATCGGTTGCCGAGCTAAGCGCCGAGGCCAGATCCTTATTCAAATAATGCGCATAAGCATTGGCAACCGCCGCCGAGGCAATCAAAGCCGTCTCTGTTTTCGGCAGCTCTGTGAGTAAGGCCTTAGAGCGGCCAATGCAAATATCTAGTTCCTCAATGCAGGCCGACGCTATGCAGCGAATGACACTGCACAAACCCGCTAACGACTGAACCTCTTGTTCCGTTAGTACCCAGTAATTCGCCTCAGATTTGTCGAGTAAGGCTGTAAACTCATCGCATATCGCTACCGCAACACCAACACCATCCCGAGTAAAAACCCGCGACCAAGCATGGTGTAACATGATTTCTGGACGACGATACTGGTACTCCTTGGGGAGCTTTCTCATCCACTCAAAAACAATTGAATGATTGCCCTCACCAATCGCCACTGTTTGAGCATGATCGGCAATTAAGTCTGTGGCTTTTTCGTAATCAGCTGCATCTAAGCAATATTGTATTGCCTCAAGGACATAGCCTTCGGCAATACACCAGTCGGCGGCGAGAGCACAAACCGTTTTATTAACGCCAGGCTCTAATCTTTGCAATTGGTTTTCAAGATACTCAGAAAACAGGTGGTGATAGCGATACCAGCGCCCTTCTCTATCTAAAGGAATTATGAATAAATTTGCCGCCTCTAGCTGGGCAAGCCTATCTTCACCATCAACCGTCGCGGTCACAACATCGCACAATTCCGCGCAAAAACGATTAAGCGGTGCGGTGTGCAATAAAAAATGGCGAGTAGCTTCGTCTTGCAAGCCGTACACGGATTCAAATAAATATTCTTTTAAATTTCGGTCTCGGGCAGAAAAACTGCGAACAATGTCTTCTTTATTTTGACTGGAATTACTCATCGTCATGCCAGCAAGTTGCAGCCCCACCATCCAACCTTCTGTTCGGTCATGGAGTAATTGCAAAACAGCCGCGGGCAACTCAACATTATGCAGCTCTTTCATAAACTGCCCGGTTTCTTGCATACTCAGATTTAGATCTACCTGACCGAGCTCAACGAGCCCGCCGGCTAATTTTAATCGACTTAAATCCAGAGAAACTTTAAACCTTGAGGCAATCACCGCTCGGCAGCTCGCCGACATATAGCTAATATAGCGTGTCCAAAATTGCAAAATAACTGGATTTTCTATGGCATGAAAATCATCGACGAAGAGGGCAAAACGCCGGTCTGTCGCAGCGAGATACTGAATAATAGAATCAAAAAATGGGCTTAAATCAGTCGCCGAGCTAGACCGTAAAACAGCAAGACGTTGCTCTGCAAACCCTTTATCAATAGCGGCAATGGCCGCCACAATATAACGTGCAAAACGCCGAGGATCATCATCACCCGGTTCAAGGCTCAACCAACTACAGGCATAGCCCTCTAGCCGGTATCGCTCATAGAGCTCAACTAACAGTGTCGATTTACCCGACCCCGCCGGCGCAACAACGGTAACCAAACGCACCGCATCATCGAGCACTTGGTTAACCCTTGAAACTATCGTGGCTCGACTCATTCGCTTATGACGAATATAGGGCGGGCTCAACTTTGTTTCGATAATATCTGTCAATTAGACCTCATCTCACCACGTTTCAAGTAACGCGCGCTTAGCGGAATACCAAGCCAATCCTGGCCACCCTGAAAGAACCGTACTAAAGATCGGTTCGCCCACCCACTTGGTATTTTATTCTAGATGGCTGAGGGGCTTCCCTTTTTATTAGATATGCTGCCAAGCCATTTTCGGCAGCACAACATTATAGGCAAGTAATAATAACAGAGGACAAGGCAATGCGAGCGTACTACTCCAATAGATTAATTAAACATGGCCTAGCAGCGATGCTAGTCGGGCTCTTTGGCGGCTTTCTGCTAGGCTTTTCGATGGTAGGTGGTATGTCACTAAGCCCAGTACCCGTATTTTTCCAGTTCGAACTCCCCGGCTCCAATGCCGGTTGGCGAATTCTGCACGTAGGCACACTCATGAACGGCATCATGGCACTGGCTATTGGCCTTGTTATGCGTACGGTTTACTTAACCGACGGTCGCTCACGCTCAATATTCATCTGCTTTGCACTCGCTATTTGGGGAAACTTTAGCTTTTATCTATTCGGCATGTTTGCCCCCAATCACGGCTTGAGTATTGAAGCCAACCGACTTGGCGAAGCCAGTATCGCCGGTGCATTGGCCTATATTCCCGCCATCCTCGCAGCCGTAGTGTCTATTTGGGCCGTGTTTGTCATGTTGTTTGCTGAACCCACCTACGAATCCGCAAACAACTAGCTCAACGCCAACAATACTAACTTATCTATACGTGAGATTATTATGACGAGTGCACAACAATACGTCGATATAGCCCCTGATGACACGGCATTTTCAGCGGTTTTTAATGCGCAAAAATCCGCATTTAACGCCAGCAAATACCCCGATTACGCGAGTCGCCACAACAAACTTAAAGCCTTAGAAAACCTACTGCTCGACAATCGTGACGCCATTATTGCCGCCCTACACGAAGACTTTGGCCACCGCAGCGCCGACGAAACACGTATTGCCGAAATTAGCAGCACGGTGGCGCATATTCGCTACGCACGAAAAAATCTTGCCAAATGGATGCGCCCCCAACGGCGCGCTACCTCTATCTGGTTTTTACCCGGCAGCAACCATATTCAAGCCCAGCCAGCCGGCGTGATCGGCATTATGGCGCCATGGAATTACCCAATTAACCTGGCTGTTGCGCCCTTAACCTCGGCACTGGCCGCGGGTAATCGGGCAATGATTAAAATGTCGGAGTACACCCCAGCGTCAACAAAGGTACTCAAAACCATTCTGGCTAAAGAGTTTGATGAATCCGAAATCGCGGTATTTGGCGGCGAAGCTGAATCCTCTGCTCAGTTTTCTAAACTCCCCTTCGATCACCTAATGTTTACCGGATCAATCGCGGTTGGCAAAAAAGTCATGGCTGCAGCCGCGCCAAACCTCACCCCACTAACGCTTGAACTAGGTGGCAAGAGTCCAGTTATTATCAATAAAGACTACCCCATGGAAGAGGCTGCCAGCAGAATCACCTTCGGTAAAATAGTCAATGCTGGGCAAACCTGTGTCGCCCCAGACTATATATTACTACCCAAAGGTAAAGCTGAAGATTTTGCCATGTGGATGAGCCGAAAATACGCAGACAGACTCCCTGAAGGCGCTTGTTCACAAGATTACACATCCATTATTGATCAGCGTAATTACAATCGTCTCATCGCCATTTTGGATGACGCCATCAGCAAAGGTGCCACGGTTATTCCTTTAGAACAAAACAGCACATCCAGCCAAGAGAAACGTAAATTCCCCCTCACTCTTGTTATCAACCCAAGTAGCGACTGCAGAATTATGCAGGAAGAAATTTTTGGCCCGCTGCTGCCGGTTATTGAAACTGACGGCCTTGATGACGCAATTGCCCGTATCAACGCGGGTGGCCGCCCCCTTGCACTGTATTACTTCGGCCACGCTCCCGCAGAACAAGAAAAATTATTGCGCCAAACTCACTCCGGCGGTGTAACCGTTAACGATGTATTGCTGCAGTTTTTACAACCTTCGCAACCCTTTGGTGGCACTGGCAGCAGTGGCTTTGGCAGCTGCCACGGCTGGGAGGGGTTTCGCTCCTTCTCCCACATGAAACCAGTATTCACCCAGAAAGGCATAGGCGGATTTACCGGCTTAAAACTACTCTACCCGCCCTATGGCCCCTTAGCCCGGCGGTTAATTACTATGATGGGAGGATAAACAACAAGCTAAACCGAAGAAATAATAAGCAACTTGCTTACTGAAAAAACTTACCGGGTTAAGTCATTAATGCGGTAAGCACTACATAAAAATAATTAATTTTAATAAATACTATTTTAAGGCGAAAATAATAATGTTCATAAAAAAAAGACCCACTATCCCTTTAATTTCAGTCATTGCCGCTTTACTAAGCGCAGCTAATATCGCGCATTCAAAGCAATTAGAAGAAGTGATTGTTACTGCCCAAAAAACCTCGGCAAGTACGCAAGACACCCCCATTGCCATAACCGGCATGACCGCTGATTCACTTGAAAAATTTGGCTTTCAAAATGCCAATGACATTTCAGCCCAAGTTCCTAATATGCAGGTCAGCGGCCCCTACGGCGATGTTCAACCCATTTTTGCTATTCGCGGCGTCAGCATGTCTGACTACAGCTCAAATCAAGCCAGCCCGATTGGCGTTTACACCGACGAAATGTATATGGGTGCCACCTATACCCACGGCATGAACTTTTTTGACGTAGAACGCCTAGAAGTTCTACGTGGCCCGCAGGGTACCTTATACGGTAAAAACACCACTGGCGGTGCAGTGAACATTATTACTAACACGGCCAATGTTGGTGATGAATTTGGTTTTAATTTAAAGACAGGGGTCGGAAATTACGGTGCCACCACTGGCGAATTTGGCGTTGAAGACACCATCATAGACGATGTATTAGCGCTAAGACTGGGTTATTCATCGTCCCGCAATGATGGCTATGTTGAAAATGCACTGGGTGGCCCAAACCTTTCCCAGCTAGACTTTCAAGGTGCACGCCTTTCACTTGAATGGCTACCTAGTGACGCAACCACCGTTACATTTAAATACACCAACAGCGGCAATGATTCACGCGCCAATGCTTCACGCAACGAACCTCGCGGCAACCTCGACAATGACCCCATTACAGTAGCCGCATTAGAAACAGCTGGGGTGGGCGTTTACAACAATCCTGATAATGGCTATATCGATAACACCGGCTACTCCCGCCCGGCCAACAATCTTGACCGGCACGAAGTCCAAGACGACTACACCGGCGCCTTAATTGTCGATAATGAACAGGGTATTTTACGCATAGACCATATTACCGATAATTACACTTTCACCAGCACCACCAGTTATAGCGAAGCCGATTATAGCCAGAAACAAAATACCGACGGTGGCCCCGATGGTTTACTACACATTCGCTGGGCAGTAGAAACCGACGCCTTCAGTCAAGACTTTAGGGTTGCCGGCGATTTTGGTGGTCCCGTCAGTTTTATTGCCGGGCTTTACTACGCGACTGAATTCCAAGATATGCATAATATCTATGAAATTTATGAGACGGCTCCCGACCTTCGCGTTGCCGTCACCTTTCCTGGCGCTGCCGCGTTTTATCCCTTCTTATTAGACTTTGGTGGCGTCGACCAAAAAATGATTACTGACAAAACGAGCTATGCCGCCTATTCACAATTTCGCTTTGACGCCACGGATCAGCTCGGTTTTGATTTTGGCTTGCGCTACACCGTTGATGAAGTCGATCTTGAATATTTAAACGTATCCCGACTAAATTATGACGGCGACCCCATTGGCACTTGGGTGCCCGGCAATACCAGTGGTTCGGATGAGCCCTTTATCGCACCGAGTATTGGTGGCAGCGGCCCACTGGAACTCGCCCAGTTATTAGGTAACATTTTGAATGGCAGCGTAGGAGTAAGCGACCTCGTCCCATCTGGACAGCTTGTCGGCTATACCCACGGCCCTTACACCACAGATTCAGCAACCCAGCAGGCGGCCAAAGAACAAGAGATAACCGGGAAGTTAGGCGTAGATTACGCCGTGAACAGTGACCTGATGGTTTACGCCAGCTTCAGTAAAGGCTACCGCGCAGGCAATTTTAATGGCGGCGTATACTACGAAGAGCGTGATTTCGAAAATGCTTATGCAGAACCAGAATTCATCGACGCCTATGAGCTAGGTTTTAAATCTGACCTGCTCGACGGCTCGGCACGCCTTAATGCCGCCCTGTTTTATTATGACTACACCAATCAGCAGTTTATCAATGTCGTCGGTGTTTCTAATTTTCTAGAAAATGCAGGTGGCTCGACCATACTGGGCGCTGAGGCAGAATTTACTATGGCGCTCTCTGATCGGCTCATGCTCAACCTTGGTATAGGCTTGCTAAAAACAGAGTACACAGAGCTTGAGCTTTCGGACACCCGCACCTTAAACAACCCCGATGACACCGTTGACCTTTCTGGTAATGAACTGATTTCTGCACCACAAATCAGCGGCAACATCTCCTTAGACTACGATGTATTAAGATTAGAAAGTGGCGACCTCATCTTAAATGTCAACGCTAACTATCAAAGCAAACAGTGGTATAGCGCCTATAATGACGACGCGAGTTACGAACACATCAAGCAAGACCCCTACGCCCTTATTAATACCCGCCTAAGCTGGCACGTCAGTGACGACAGTTATTCACTGTCGCTATGGGCCAAGAACTTAATGGACGAAGAATACGATGGCTACGCCATTAATCTTCAGGCGGGTTTTGGCTTTGATTATTTTCAACAAGGACCACCAAGAACCTACGGGCTAGAATTTACCTACCGCTATCAATAATCAACATAGCGTAGGTTGAAATGTTTATAGCTCGGAAACGATGATGTCGAAACTGCCGAAGTCGACATCATCAAACAACGCCGTTGACGCGCGCCGACCAACCATCGCAACACTCACTAATGCAGGTGATTTTTATGAAAGACAAAGGCGAATTTCAAAGTGATGCACATCCCATGGACAAGTTTCCGGTTAGAAAACTTGAATTCAATTTTGACGACATCCAACTAAAAGATCCTTTGTGGAGTCAATCCAATCGTGACTTCTCTATGGTCATTAATGCACTAGGCGTTCACGTACCTCACTTTGAACGCTATCTGGTTAAAACCATGATAGAAGCCAAGTCAAAAGTGAGCGATGAAAAATTAAAAAAAGATATGTCTGCCATTACCGGACAGGAAGCGCATCACGCAAAAAACTTCCTTCACTACAACAAATGGTTGGCGAAACGTTATCCCAAAATTGCCACTTTAGAAAACAAGGCGCGAGACTTTTTTGTTTCGCACGGGAAGCAGGATTCACTTAAGCGGAAAGTAGGTTATACCGCTGGCTATGAAACTTTTACCTTTCTCGCCGGGCTTATTGTTTTAGAAAACTATGATCGCTGGATGAAACGCAGCGACCCCGTCATGAAAGCACTTTGGGTTTGGCACCAAGTTGAAGAAATTGAACACGGGGCAGTCGCCTTTGAAGTTTATAAAGATTTATACGGTGATGACGAGTGGTATCGAAAGTGGATGGTACTGGCCGCGCTGGTTCATATCGCAGGCGAAACACTAAAGTGCTACACAACCATGACCGTTGTAGAAGGCTATTGGCGAAATCCGTTTCGTGGCATTAAAAAAATGGGCTTTTGCGTGTATATGTTATGCCGCTTTTTATACAACGCCTTACCCGTATTCAAAAAAGACTACCACCCGCGTAATCATAAACTAGTAACCGGTAAAAAGAATGCGATTCAAATTGCCTGGCGCCGGTTTGAACATGAAGGCGGCGATGTGCTCTCTATCGACCATGACAAAATGGCCAGAATTATGGGTATAGCAAAACCTTCACACTAAACCTGCTTGATCAACATAGACTCAGTATTTAACAAGTAATCAGAACTCGAAAATTAATTAGGAAAAAGCAAGAATGAGTAATAGCATTGAATTTACATTTATCGATAGCAATGGAGATCCGCACACTGTCAGTGCCACCTCTGGCGAAACCTTAATGAGTATTGCAACGAATAACAATATCAGAGGGATCGACGGGGATTGTGGCGGCTGCTGTGCCTGTGGTACTTGCCGGATTCATCTAGATTCAACGCTGACACACATTTCTAGCCCAGAACAAGATGAACTCGATATTATTGAATTTGCCGGTGATGACTCAGGTACACAACGCCTAGGCTGCCAAATACAAATTGACGAGGCCTTCGCCGGTAAAACGATTAAGGTGGCACAATAGGCTTTATCTTTTAAGCTGCGTATTAACACGAAACTAGCCAACACTAAGTACTATCACGCTAGCAGTAGTAACGGCTGAACCCATCACATCCCACTAAGCTCATTCTGCCATTTTTTGGCGGAATTGCATTGGGGTAAGCCCAAACCAGCGCTTACAAGAACGATTAAACGTACTTTGTTCAGCGTAACCCAGTAAGCCTGTTATTTGGTTCAAGCGTAAATCGACTTGGGCCAAATAGCGCTCCGCTTGGCTGCGGCGTTCCTTATCTAATAATAGATCATAGCGTGTTGACTCTTCGGCTAATCGTCGCTGCAAGGTACGGGGGTGCATCGCTAAATGTTCGGAGATAGCATTGGCATTACACTGTCCCGTTGGCAGTAAGCGACGTATTAATTCTGCGACACGCTCGGATAACCTTGCCGCTCCGAGCATATATTGCGGCTCTAAATACTCAGCTACCAGATGACGGGTTTCGGCATCCGCAGAATCAATACTCTGAAGCGCAAGCTCTTCGGTCAACTCAAACCCACACCAGGACTGCTCAAAGTAGACGGGGCAAGAAAAAATTTCACGATATACCGACGACGCAGCTTGTTGCTTATGCGTGAATCGAACAGACGTAAATGTCGATTGATGGCCGGCCAATAAACGAAGTATGCCTAAACCATTTGCCAAGCTCAGCTCGTAAGACTGACACTGCTGGGGGCGAATAGCTTCTAGGATTTCGTACTGAAACCGAAGCACACCCTTAGTTTCAGCGGCTGCAGCTTTTAATTTCAACGCTGGGCTATGAAGGTAAAGAAATTGTGAAATCGCCCCTAGCGCCTCTAATACCGTACTGGCACTTCTGGCAATGACGGCAACCGGGCCAAGAATATCCAAGCCCTGCCATTTTGCTAATCGCAGCCCAAAGTCTGGGCAGTTAAGCTCACGCGCACTTGCTTCTAACAGAAGCCCAGCATTTCTATAAGCTAAAAAGGCATGATCATCTTCCGTTACATCAACGGGTATTTTGAACCGCGTCAATAACTTAGCGGGATCACCACCCAGCATTTCGACTAACTCATGGTAGCCCCGAAGGTTACTGGCCCTGATTAAACTTCCCATAAACCCACCACACTTGGCTTTCTATAATGCGAATACCAAACTATATTCACTTATTATTGTGTTTCACCACTGTCGGTTAATGATAACAAACTGTCGCAATTCGACAATATATTGGCTAGGTAAATACGTAAATTAAGCTCACTAAATAACAAAAATGATTCAATATACACAGCAGGGACCAGCAATATGAATAAGAGCAATCACTTTGATGTTTTAATTATTGGCGCGGGCCTATCAGGCATTGGCACAGCCTGCCACATTGCCGATGAATGCCCAAACAAAAGCTTGGCTATTATAGAGCGTCGCGAAACATTGGGTGGCACTTGGGATTTATTTCGTTACCCCGGCATACGTTCAGACTCCGACATGCTCAGCTTTGGCTATAAATTCCGTCCTTGGAACGAGCTAAATACCCTCGCCGACGGCAGCGCCATTCGCAATTACATCTCCGATACCGCAGAGGAGTATCGCGTTCGGGATAAAATCCATTTTGGACTCAAAGTGATCGCCGCAGACTGGTCAACGAATGACGGCCAATGGTTATTAACCACACAACACGAGGCCAGTGGCGAGACTCGTGAATACACCTGTTCTTATCTTATTAGCTGTACCGGCTACTACAATCACGACACGGCATTTCGCCCCGACTTCCCCGGTGAAGAACGATTTAAAGGTATAACCATACACCCACAACAATGGCCTGAAAATCTCGACTACAGCAACAAACGCGTTGTCGTCATTGGCAGCGGTGCAACAGCCGTAACCCTTATCCCAGCCATGGCTGATGAGACTGCCCACATCACTATGTTACAGCGCTCGCCATCTTATATTTTTTCCCTACCGGGTTACGACAAAATGACGGAGGTGCTCAGTAAATTAATGCCTAAAAATTGGGCTTATGGCATAGCACGCAAACGCAATATTTTCTTTCAACGCGCCCTATACCTCGCCTGTCGTCGCTGGCCAAAAGCGATGAAAAAAGTATTACTGTCACAAGTAAGAAAACACCTTGGCCCAGATATTGATATGCGCCATTTCACACCAAATTATATGCCCTGGGACGAACGCCTGTGCGCAGTTCCCGACGCCAATTTATTCAAGGTGTTACGTGAAGGTAAGGCAAGTATCGAGACCGACCACATTGAAACATTTACCGAAAAAGGCATTCTGCTAAAGTCGGGCAAAGAGCTTGAAGCTGATATCATCATTACCGCAACAGGTTTAAATTTGCAGATGCTCGGCGGCTTAAAGATGTCGGTAGATCAACAGCCACGACCACTAGAAGGGCAGCTGACATACAAGAGCATACTTGTCGAAAACATACCCAATATGGCTTGGATTTTTGGTTATGTAAATGCACCCTGGACTCTGAAATCAGAAATCTCCGGCAAGTATCTCTGCCGTCTTTTCAAATATATGGAACAGAATGACGTTAACGTGGTTGTTCCTCAAGACCGAGACAATTGCGCACTAGACGACGGCATCATGGATTCATTACAAGCCGGTTATGTGCAAAGAGGAAAATACAGCCTTCCACGTCAAGGTAGCAAACTTCCTTGGCAGGTATTAATGCATTATGGCCGCGATAAGAAAATGCTGCTAGATGAACCTATCAACAACAGTGCTTTGACATTTAGCAAAGCGACAAAGAACAGGGTAACAACAAAGGCCGCAGCTTGAATGCAAAAGTGGTAATAAGCAGATTAGGCTTAACGTTCAGATCAGCAGCTCGTTAAAGATTTTCTAACTTATTCAGTTGATTTAAGTCATTCTCACCGGCAACGCACCAGGCCGGCGGGAATGTAACAGAGAGCGCCCTAAATCTTACTTCGCGCATCCCTCGCAACCAAGTAATGCATCAATTCTATAATTCAAAGCAGCGGCACACCCCTTAACAATCAAGGCCATGCATTACTTTTTCATATTCCCTTACAGTGGCAATATTAAATCTAAAGCTAGGAAGTCTAAAGTTGGCCCACCATTAACCAACATATCTACGACTGGCAACAGTATTCCATCTACAGGTGAGCGACCATTCAAATTAGGGTTACCCAAAACAACGGGGACAGCAGCGGTCACAATCGTCAAGGCGCCATCCAATCCGCCCACAACAGGCAATCCACGACCATCTACTAGCGGCAAACTACCCAGTATTGACAAGTCACCAAGTAATGGCAGACCCTCTGAACCTAGGTTTAATAAATCGCCACCTAATAAGCCACCTACTACAGGGATTTCGCCCAAGGCACTACCTAGACCACCCAAAAGACCGCTCTCTTCACCACCTAGGTTAAGCACTCCAATGATAGGGAGTTCAGCGGAATTGACGGCACTTGCAGAACAAGAAATCAAACCAATCATGGCAAGTTTTTTAATGCTTTTAAGTTTCATAAATTACTCCAAATTTTATTATCTTAAAATGAAAAACAAATAAACAATCGCTTCGATGATAAAAAACCGACACCCCAAGTAGTGGCAGGGTGCCGGGAAAGGAAATCGTCAAGACCTTTTAAATATCATCCTATTCCACACGTTTTAAACAAATTATTTAGTAACGATAGCTCATCTCTAAACCATAAGTACGTGGCGAACCCTGTTGGTAGTAATCGAAACCAAAAGTCCCCTGAAGGTTAATCGCGTAACCGTCGTACTCTGTTTCCATTAAGTTTTTACCCCATAACGCTACCGTATAGCTACCATCATTGCTGTACCAAGACAGACGCCCGTTCACAAGTGCGTAGGCATCTTGGCGGATGTTTTCGTAACCATTTTTATCGTTATAGGCGCTGAACCACTGCTCACTTTGGTAGTTACCATTGAGGTTCATACTCATGTAACCGGTATCAGTGGCAAACAACTCGTAGTCGATAGACATGTTCATGCTGATCTGAGGCGCAGAGATAAGCTCATTGCCCGCTAGATCGACAAAGTCGTCATCGTTATTAATAGTTTCCACATTGGCTAACACGAGTTCGGTGTACTCAGATTTCAGCAGCCCTATGCCAACCTGAATAGTCAGCGCTTCAGTCACAGCAAATGCCATTTCTGATTCAAGACCATAAATTGTCGAGCCGCCCGCATTTTCAAGGAAATTCGAGACCCCAACAACGTTGATGAATTGCTGATTGGTGTAATCATAATAGAACGCAGCAGCGTTGATTCGCACACGCTGGTCAAACAAATCTGACTTCATACCGACTTCATAAGCATCAATATACTCTGGTGCGGCATAGGCATCATCAAATTCACGCTCCTCATAATAAACACCCGCATTAAAGCTACCTGCACGGAAGCCACGGCTAAATGCACCGTATACCATCAGGTCATCACTGAAGCGGTAATCTAAGCCAATCTTACCCGTCCACTCGCGCTCATTCGCTTCCTGCGGCTCGACTGAATCTTGAGTATATGCCCCATGGGTGTAACCCGTTTGAGTCGTTAACAGAATATCATCCAAACCAATGCGGCCACTCAATAAACCATTAAGCAATTCGCCAAGCTCTAATGGACTTTGTCCGGCAACGTTGACGGGAACAAAGATATTATCTACACCCGTGGTATTGCCAGGTGTATAGGTTCCTCTTGGGCTACCGTCATATCCCACTCTCGACGCGTTTAAGTAAGTGAGTTTCACGCGGTCATGGGTGTAGCGAATACCTATATCCATTCCCAAGCGGGCAGAGATGTTCCATCTAAGCTGGGAGTAAGCTGCGTAACTGGTTTTCTCAGTATCCATCTTATGATCTACAGAACCGAAGTCCAGCAAATACGGATAATAGCCGGTCAATTGAGGATAGGTGGCCGCTACACGAGTGTCTGGCGGAGTTTCGTATATGCTATACACATTGTGCAGCTGCATATCTTCCGTTGCGTAATACGCACCAGCAATAAGGTCGAAATCATCCGCAAAGGTTGTAGAAAAACGGAAGTCTTGACTAAAGGCTTGGGTATCAACACCCCAATTAATATGCAGTAAGCTGTCTGGACCACCGTCAACATCTTGAAGCTGGCTGTAAGACGAATCGGCAAATGACGTGATTGCCGTTAAGGTATACGCATCATCAATATACTCAATTTTGTTCACTAACATATCTGATTCTACAATCAGCTCACCGGTACCGTTATCCTGTACTTCAAAGCGGCCTAAGTTTTGCGCAGGGCGTGAATAGCCGGTGTTATCAATAAACCCATTATTAGGGTGACTGCTTGTACCTACACCTGTTGCACTTAGAGCCGTCACTAACCCTGGGTTTTTGGACAAATCGCCGCGTGGTTCACTACGAGCTGGGCTAGCGAGTGAATCATTGCGACCCGTGGTGTACTTCAACACCATATTGGTTTTGTCACTTAAGTTAAAATTCAACACCAAGCGCGCTGCCTGAAAATCTTGCTGAGACAGATCTGGGCCGCCTAGCTGATTTTCATAAAAGCCGTCACGACGAGAATACGAATAGAACAAACGCGCCGCCATAACATCTTCAATTACCGTGCCCTGTACACCGTAATCACCTGTGTGACCATTATAATTTCTTAACCCCTGCTTCAAACTAAAAGTAAAATCATCACCAATCATCGGGGTTTTAGTTACAATATTAATGGCACCACCGGTGGTATTTTTACCGTATAGAGTGCCTTGCGGTCCACGCAAAACCTCAAGCCGCTCAACATCAAAAAAGCTCATACCGTGGGTGTAAACCGCACCCATATAAGCTTCATCTGCATACACACCAATGGGGCTAGCCTGATTCGAACTGTAATCAGACATGCTCACACCACGGATAGCAAAGATGGGCTGCACTTCACCGTAGGGACCGCTTACCTGCATATTAGGTACTTGGGCGACAATATCATTAGCATTAGAAAAGCCGAATTTTTCTAAGGCGCCTTCTGACATCCCGGTTATCGCAATAGGCGTGTCCTGCGTACTCGCTGACACTTTTTGCGCAGTAACAATCACCTCTTCCAATTGTTGTGAATTAGCAGCGACGGAGACTGCCAGAAAGGGTAATGCACGCAGCATCACCGACAACTTTTTCTTTTTAACTACCATAAGCCCGGGCCCGTTTTTATATGATTAAAATTATAGATAATTTTTATATGATTAAAATTATCAGTATGTATGCGTTGGCAACCTCCTACTATAAATCTCCAACTGGTTTCACAAGATTATTTGTATCCAAATACACAAATTTATCTTTATTAGATTCATATTCTTTTACCTATTTTCCACTCAATTCTGGGCCAGCAACACCCAAGAGTTTATGATAAGGTGTTAATGTGTGATAAAGCTTTTTTCCAACACCAAATATCATCGATCAAAAACCAGCAGCATACGCTAAATTAAACTCCTCACTGCGCTCTAGTTCAAACTTTGAAAAGTCTGTCGATAATTCTGTGCTTCTTGGCCAATATATTTTTATTTTCTGAGTCAAAATTTAATCGTCAATTTTTTTACTTTATCTTTCACATTTTGCGAATCAAATACAGCTCAAGAAACGGCATAGCAAGCGCCTTATTAATTCTGGTCATACGGTATTCGTTATTGTCATCACAAACGCTAAACTTAACGTTGTATTTGCAATACATTACCGCCACTTAAACTACTGGTTATTACCCAATTTTGTTTATAGCTCGCCCATCATATCTGATGGAAATTAGCTCACACCAGCAAGACAAGCTATGCCTCTGCCAGCAATGACAAGACCGCCTCTGCGATATCGTCACCATTACTTTCTTCAACAAAATGGCCGGACTCTGGAAATTTTAGGGTCCGCTCTTTCATACTTGGTAGCGCCTGCTGCCATTGCATAATCACTTCATCTTTACCGCAGGCATCCCACTGCCCAAACACACCGCAGGCTGAAATATTACGACCATCCACACCCCAGTGCTTCACTATTTCGGTTTGGATAAATTGACAAAAATCATGGTTATCCTGGCGACCATGTTTTTTATCTTGGTAGCTATAGCCGTGCCCCCACACTTCGGCATTCTGTACATTCCGCTTGGAGCTTTTCGCATTCGCTACGCTGCGTAAACTTTCTGACCAAACGTAATCAGGGCTGCCTTTAGGAATAGCGCCAAGACCAAACTGCGCTGTTTTTGTGAGTACACCAGCCACAAATTTAAAATTACTTTGCGGCTTAGCATGAGAAACGACATAACCCGCAACACCGCCCCACAATCTATTTGGCACCAACTTTGGCACTCTGCACCACGGCAGCCACGTTATAGGGAAGTTTTTATAGGTCAGCCCCTCTTCCGGCATAGGAAAAACTGTAGTGTTAAGCACCACTAAGTTTTTCACCCGCCAATGATCTTGGAGCAACGCCCCTATTCCGATTGGACCACCCCAATCGTGCACAAGTAATGTCACATCTTCTAACTGCAGCTCTCTCACTAGTTGAATCAGGTTCGCAGCATGGTGCATATCAATCATTTCAAAATCAGCTTGGTCTGAAAGCCCAAAACCAATATGATCCATTGCAATAATCCGCAGGTTTATATCCGCACCCGTCAGATAGTCTCGTATATGGCGATAGGTATATGAGCTTTCCGGGTTACCATGCACCATCAAAAGGGTCGCAGCTGGCTCGCCATCACCAATAGTAAAATCGTAGTAAAACATCGTTTTACCCGCATCATAGCCATCCTTGAGCACATACCAATGCTCACAGCCCGTGGGCGAATAATCCTTTGGCGGATTTTTAAGTGGCGTATTTGTGCTGATCAACATTTTTATTATCTTGATTAGACTAACATGTTGACACATCCTACATTGCATTTTCCCTTAAGCGCAGGGTACTATTCGCCAACAGAGTGTCATTTTCCGCCACATAGGCGCTTTTTGCATGCAAATTGTTTCGAATGTTATCGCCCGACTTATTGTTCGCGAGTTAAATTTAACCGCGGAGAGCTGGCCGCAACTTACAAAAAACACCCGCCAAACTAGCAACAGTATTCACCAGCAGAATTACATGCCGCTGAGTCAATTTAATACCCTGCTTAACAATGCACTGGACATTAGTGGCGACTTAGCGCTTGGTTTAAAATTTGGTCGCCACGCGGATGCGCTAGCGGTAGGCGAAGCTGGCGCCATCTCACTTTCGGCTCCGAATCTACACCAATGCCTGCGCTCACTCATGGCATTCAGCCGCCTGACAAGTGACTACATGCTGTATGAAACAGTAGTTGGTGACGCCTTGAAAATCAGATGCCGCGAGCAGATTTACCTCGAGCCCGCGATCAGACGCATCCAACACGAAGTTTTTGTCCTTATTATTCAAAATACCGTCGAGCTTATTATTGGGCGCCCTTTTGTTGAAGGAAGCTATCTTTTTGCATACGACAAGCCTGACTATTTTGATCAATATGCCGAGCACTTCAACTCACCCTGTTTTTTTAACCAAGCCCTTAGTGGGGTTAACGTGCCTCACCATCTTGGCGATTCACCGTCTCCCTTTTATGATCTAAACCAATGGGAAACGGGACGTAATCAATTCATTAAACTTACCCAAGAATTCAATGCTGCCGACCAGAAACTTTATAGCCACCACGTTCTTACCATACTTCGTTCGCACACATTACCCATGCCCACTTTTAGCAGTGTTGCCCAAACCCTAACGCTATCTGAGCGAACATTAAGTCGCCGCCTCGCAGAAGAAGACACCACTTTCCGCAAGTTACTCAATACCGTTACCAACGAGTGGGCCAACCACTATCTGAGCGAAACCAAATACAGTATTGACGCAATAGCGGCGCAACTGGGTTACCAAGATGCGGCAAACTTTAGGCGCGCTTATAGGCAACTTAATAATTGCACCCCAAACGCCTATCGAACCCAATACACAGATTCTGACAATTCTCTTTAACTACAATACCAAGCTCTTTAATCAGCGTTTGTTAGCCTAAAGTTTGTATACCTAGCTAAACCGACATTAAATTAAGCGAAGCTGTCGAGCAATATTAACCGCTGACGTGCGATTGCTGGCGTGCAACTTTCCATAGAGATTTTTCAAATGCCAAGCAATGGTATTCTCGCTGAGTGACATCGCCTCAGCGATTTCCCGATTCTTTAGGCCCTCACCCAAATACTGAAGCAAGGTGGTATCTTTACCACTCAGCGCTTCAATTGCGCCTTTACCCCCCACTTGCTCCAAAACATCGCGCTCTGGCACATCAAAATGTTGTTTTAAACGCGATATATAGCTCTGATCGCCAGACCAAGGAACTGACGCCTTTTCTGAATCCCAGTTCTTAAGAGCTTTTCTGAGCAACACCACTACCTTGTTGCTTAAGCCGCACAAACTACTTAGTAGCAAGCCGCTTGATGCCAAGGCAATAGCCTGTGTTGCTTTTCGGAGGGCGGTTTTGTGTTTTCCACATTGATCATACGTCACCGCCTCTAGCAGAGTAATTTTGATAAGCTCTGATTTTCGATTTGCCCGTGTCGCCTGCTCCGCCAACACAGACAAAACATGCAATGACGCACTGACATCAATACTACCCACACTCTGCTCTAGCAAGGTTGCACTCACCCCGCGACAATATTCAATGTCAGACCACACCGCCGCCGCATTCCCTCGCAAAGCTCTCCGCTCAGCCAAGCTGTCTAACTCTGCGACCAAAGACTTGGCCTCATCAGTTTTATTTTGCTTGAGCAAAACCACCACTCGCTCTCCCAACATATTCGCCACAACTCGGTCGTAGCCCTCCCGGCAACCGTAAGATTCACCTTGCGCTAAAATATCGAGGGCAGTTTCATTTTGGCCCTCGTCGGCGGCGATCCGCGCTGACGTCAGATAGGCCGCAATAATTGGCTCTACTGTTACTGAGTCTTTTCCTAATACCTCTTGCAGCGGCAAGTATCGCTTAGCGTTACTAACATCGCCCCACTCGTAATATATTTCAGACAGCAAGGCATCAGATACAGAAAACCGTAACAAGGGGTCGCCAATGATATCGGCGGCAATAATAATTGATTTTTCATATTCTGCCTTCGCTTGCTGTAAGCGGCCGTCTAGACGATAAGCCATGCCGCGAAATATGTGTCGATATACCAGTGCCAGCAAATTTGTTTGATCGCCACCAGACTCTAGCTTTACCGCAAGACGATGCGCCTGATCGTGATGTCCGGTGTTAAATAACGCATACACTAAGCCAGCTGCCTGTACATTTTTAAAAATATTTGAAGCGTCTATTTCTAAATGGTTGTAACGCTCGCAAAGCACTTCTAACTCATCATAACGGCCACGACACATCATAATCACACAATTAAGCGCATCTAATTCCAGGGCAACATCATGCGCTTCCGTTTCATGTAGTGACGCCAACCCCGCCTCATCAATCTCAGAAAGATAATGTACCGCTTTCTCTCTAGCACCCTGCAAGGCGTAACACCAGCTCAAGATCAAAAGCAATTTAGGCCGCGTTTTCACCAAGTCACTCGGCAGCGACTCTATCCACCCCGCCGCTGCGCGCAATTGATTATGGGTCATAATTTCTATGCGGAAGCGCTCTACAACACTAACAACTCGATGCCAATCTTTAATCGCCAGAGCATGAAATACCGCCTCCTGATAATTACCCACATTAAAGCACCACTCAAATACCTGCTGATGAATACTTACTATGCGGCTTTGCGGTAATTCCTGAGAACGAGTTAAAAGATACTGATGAAAGAGGTTGTGAAGTCGGTAGCTGTGATCAACCTCCATCGTAAATAAAAACAAATTGTCATTGCGTAATAATGTCAGTGTCTCTTGGCAAGCTGGGTCAAAGAAATCACCCAACGGTTCAGTAATCGTATTTAACTGTGCCAGCTCGAATAAACTTTTACGCTGCGCTGCATTCAAGCCTGCCATTACTTGCTCGTCGAAATATCGATAACACGGAGTCAGGTATTTTTCCTGCATAAAAATTTCTGGCGCAAAAGAACTATCGCCATCGAAATACTCACCAATTAGATTTAACGCGATTGGCCACGCATCAATTTGTGACAGCAAGGCATTAACTTGATCGCCAGCTAGCTCAACGCCAAAGCGCTGACTTAATATCGCCGATGCCTCCAAAACACTTAAACGAAATGCCTCTTGGGGAATATGGCAAAGCTGACCCAGTGGGAGTAAAAATTCAAATCGTGCAGGCAAACTAGCCCGGCTAGCAACAACAAATTTAATTCGCTGATGGCTACTCTCAATAATATCGGCAATAAGCTCTAAACCATCTGTAGTGGATAACTGATGGACATTATCAAAGAACAACACCACATCACTATCCGCAGTATGTAATTCATTAATGAGCATCGCCGTCACGATGTTAACGTCAACACCATCAATGGACTGTATCAACGCTTCCGTTACAGAGCCGACACCACTCACGGTTCGCTGCAACGCTTGCGAAATAAGCCGCAGCAGCACCAGAGGCTCACGATGCTCTGGAGAAAATGCACACCAAGCTGACTTCCGCTGCTGGGAGACCAGTTCATATGCCTGCGTCATCACACAGGATTTTCCGTAACCAGGCGCGGACTCCAAATAAGTCAGTTTTTTACCCGACTCCAGTATGGCATTGAGCACGTCTTGCCCGCACTCTCGCGTAACTAGCTGAGACACGTCCAACAATGGCTTGAAATGCGAAAGCCGCGCTACTGAAAACTGCATGAAAAATACCTGTTAGAATTATTATTGCCACCATATGCACCCATGGCTAGCCACCAGAAACACCGAGTATACAAACCCATCAGCAGCGTACCATTGAAAGCTTTAGGTGGAAGCTAACCCGAGTGCAGCCACTAAACAACCACTATTTATGGTGGTGGGTATACATACCAGAAATAGTGGATGCCTTATTAAGCTGAGGCGCTACTAAACCTTCAGATACGTTAAATCAAACTAACAGCAACAGCGATGTTTGTGGATTGAACATAAATGAGCAGTAAATCGTCACCAACATCACCTAGTCTTTGCCGCCAATAAACGCCTCTCAATTCATTCGATATACTGACCGCACTGCCATCCAATTTGTGCACAATTTCACGCCGATTTTTAAACGCATCAATTTCTTGTGGTAACACATCGCATCAATTTTGGTGGTGCACTAACCCTTACACGATTTTATTGTTCGCCTAGAATTTTAAAAATAGCGAGCAGCCCATGTCTCAACC
Organism: Zhongshania aliphaticivorans; assembly: GCF_902705875.1. Taxonomy (NCBI): domain Bacteria; kingdom Pseudomonadati; phylum Pseudomonadota; class Gammaproteobacteria; order Cellvibrionales; family Spongiibacteraceae; genus Zhongshania; species Zhongshania aliphaticivorans. The sequence goes on from NZ_CACSIK010000003.1 coordinate 288,438, forward strand.
ATTAACCGCAAGCGCGGGGTTGCCCAAAGCGATATAGAAAGCGCTCAACTGCAGAACAATGACTTTGCGCCACTCCCCACTGACGAAGTGATTGTCGTGACCCATGGTGTTGGCATTTGCCAGACGGATGTTGTCGGCAAAGTCGACGCCACCCCCTTCTTCCAGTACGCCCTAGCTTCATTGCGGTGGTAGAGAACCACCACCAAAATAGGTGGCGTATTAGAATTCTCAAAACGGGTGGTATCAAGCGCTGCCTTTCTACGTAGAGTGCAATCAAAATCAGCGATTAATCTCCGAGGCCAATATGCCAGAGCATCACACTAGTGAACGCACTTTAGTAGTAAGACGAATGCCCTTTGTTTTTAACGACGACATTGATGCGCAATGGAATCGCGCCAAGCCAGAGTGGAGCTATATGGTCAACGGTGCGTCACTGGCCATGCCTTATTTAGAACCCTACCTTATACGCACCATGAAGAAAGCGCTTCCTAAGCTCAAGGACCCAGCACTTATTCAAGAAGTAAAAGACTATATTGGCCAAGAGGCGCAGCACTATCAGCAGCACAGAAAATTCAACGATTTAATAAAATCGAAAGGCTACCAAGAACTTAATGCCCTAGAGGAGCAAATGCTCAAAGAATATAGCGCGCTAGAAAAACACCAAAGCCTGCGCTTCAACCTTGCCTATGCAGCGGGTTTTGAATCAATGGCGTTAGCGGTGGGTCACTGGCTAATAAAACATCGTGAGTCTCTTTTTGGCGGCTCCGACCCACACGTTGCCTCCTTGATCCTCTGGCATTTTGTTGAAGAAATAGAACACAAATGCGCAGCCTACGATGCATATCAAGCCGCCTATGGAAGTTACTGGCATCGCGTTTACGGTACTTTTTTCGCCGCACTACACGTGATGAAATTTAGCCGACGTGGATATATCATTATGATGAAAAAAGACGGCGGTTGGCGGAAAATAGGACAACGCCTAAACATCATAAAATACAATCTCTGCTTTTTATTTGGCACAGCTCCTAAGCTGCTTCACTCATTATTACCCTGGCATCACCCTAGCGATATAAAAGATCCCCAATGGAGTGTTGACTGGATTCATGCTCACAAAAATAACAGCGAAAATTTAGCTTACCTAGACACCAACAATTTAATAAATCCAATAGTATAAGGACAGAAGAAATGAACGAAGAAATACTAAAGTATCAACGCATATTAGTGATTAACGGCACCCTAATATTACTCATCGGCTTTATTATTGGTTTTGGATTTTTATTCTTTATTACCGGTGAAATAAGTCTATTCCCTATTCCCGGCAAGATCGAATACCAAGTACCCGGAACCTATGATGCTTGGCGCATGGCTCATATGGAATGTATTGTTAATGGCTTAATGCTCTGGCTAATTGCAGCACTGCTTCCGGTATTTTTAACTTTTGTTAAAAGTATACGATGGCTAACAATAACACCGCTGATTATTTCTTGGACCATCATTATTGCATCTGCGATCGACCCTCTATTTGAAAATGCACGGGGCCTAATATTTGACGAGAATTCCAATTTAATGAATGCCCTTGCGTTCTTCCTTTTTTACCCCGGCGTAACACTGAGTTTTGTATTTGCTATCGGGATCTTACTGGCCGCTTGGAAGTATTCTAAAAATCACCAACAGGTATAGTCTGTTTATTTTATATATATAAGAATATAGCACCTTGAAATTTTAAGTTAAAAAAACAAGGTGCTACTGTCACACTACATATCGCGCTATCAGCTTAAAGCTAGCAAACTTCAAATAAGCCCGCCGCACCCATGCCGCCACCAACACACATGGTGACAACCACGTATTTAACCCCTCGACGCTTACCTTCTAACAATGCATGCATAACCATACGGCTGCCGCTCATTCCATAAGGATGACCAATGGAAATAGCACCGCCATTTACGTTTAGACGATCATTAGGAATGCCCAGCTTGTCACGGCAGTAAATCACCTGCACAGCGAACGCTTCGTTTAATTCCCACAGCCCAATGTCATCCATTTTTAAGCCTGCGCGTTTAAGCAGCTTAGGAATGGCATACACCGGACCAATACCCATTTCATCAGGTTCACAACCGGCAACAGCAAGTCCACGGTAAATACCCAGCGGCGCCAAACCACGCTGCTCGGCTAATTTACCATCCATGAGCACCACCGCCGCCGCGCCATCTGAAAGCTGTGAAGCATTACCTGCGGTTATGCTGCCACCCTCGCGAACCGATTTAAGGCTCGACAAACTTTCTAAGGTGGTTGATGGACGATTACCCTCATCTTTACTTAAGGTTACTTGCTCTTCTGAAGCCTCGCCGGTCTCCTTGTTCATCACAAGCTTAGTGGCGGTGACGGGTACGATCTCATCATCAAATTTACCCGCAGCTTGAGCCGCAGCGGTTCTCTGCTGCGATTGCAATGCGTATTCATCCTGAGCTTCGCGAGATACATTATAGCGGTTGGCAACAACCTCAGCGGTGTCTAGCATTCCCATATACAAAGCTGGAGCATGAGCTGCCGCTTTAGGATCTACAGCGCGATGCACATTCATATGCTCGTTTTGTACTAAAGAAATAGATTCGCAACCGCCCGCCAGCAACATTGGTACACCGTCTGTCATTATCTGCTTGGCACCGGTTGCAATCGTAATTAGGCCAGAAGAGCACTGTCGGTCAATCGTCATACCAGCAACAGTTACTGGCAAGCCAGCGGCCATTGCCGCATTGCGACCAAAGTTCATTGACTGACTGCCCTGCTGAAGAGCCGCGCCCATAATGCAGTCGTCTAATTCTTGAGGATCAACTCCCGAACGCGCTACCGCTGCTTTAATCGCTACGGCTGACAACGAAGGTGCCTCTAAATTATTAAAGGCACCACGATAAGCCTTGCCAATTGGGGTGCGCGCCGCTGATACAATCACTGCGTCTTTCATAATAAATGTCCTGTATTGATGCTCGTTTTGCAGATTAAATTACGCATTATTTTGCTGTAAAAATGCCTGCGCTTTTAACAAGAATTTTTCTGACTGTTTAGCGCCATTCTCTAGGGGTGCCTGCCTGTCGGTGTTACAAATTTCGTCCCAGTGCTCGGCAACAGCTTCGGGTGTTTGCTGGCTAGGATCTAAATACACCCCTTCCGTTTCAAAAATTCTGGAGCTTGCGTAGCCACCGCCACCGGCACATAAAATGTGACGACTAGGCGCACCGTCATGACAAAGTAATAGTGCCCCAGCTGTAACGGCTTCTGGCACCAACATGGCCAAAATTTCTTCTGGCATCAAATCTTCTGTCATCCGTGTTGCTGCGGTAGGCGCTAAAGAATTCACTCTAACATTGTACTTGGCACCTTCCAGCCCTAGGGTATTCATCAAACCCACAACCGCCATTTTGGCAGCGCCGTAATTTGCTTGGCCAAAGTTGCCATACATACCGCTGGATGAGGTTGTCATCACAATACGGCCATACTGCTGCTCCTTCATTAAGTCCCAAACTGCTTTGGTGCAATTTACCGACCCCATAAGATGAACATCCATCACTAATTTAAAATCGTCTAAGGACATTTTAGTAAAGGATTTATCACGTAAAATACCGGCGTTATTAACCAGAATATCAACTCGGCCCCAAGCGTCTACCGCCTGCTTAACCATGTCTTCAACTTCGCTCATGACCGCCACATTAGCGCCATGTGCGATCGCTTCTCCACCACTGGCTACGATCTCGGCAACCACGGCTTTCGCCGCTTCAGAAGATGCCCCAGCGCCATCTCTTGCACCGCCTAAATCGTTGACCACAACCTTGGCGCCCCGCGCTGCCAGCGCTAAGGCATGACTGCGCCCCAAACCATTTCCGGCACCTGTCACTATCGCTACCTGACCATCAAAACGTATACTCATTTTTATCTCCTTCTATGTTAGTAAAGGCAATTTCCCGACCGGAATGTTTATGCAACCATTTGTACGCCGATCCACTCAGCCACAAGAGCGGGTTTTGTCTCACCGTCTATCTCTATAGTGACTTCTGTATTTACCCGAAAATTCCCGGGCTTAATTTCATCAATGGCTAAAATTTTTGCCTTAGCACGAATACGACTACCCACTTTTACCGGTGCAAGAAAACGAACTTTATCAAAGCCATAATTAATGCCCATATAAACGCCGTTTATGACCACGCTATACTGTTCAGAAAAATACGACAGCATAGATAAACTCAGAAATCCGTGGGCAATAGTAGTACCAAACGGGGTCTCTTTTGCACGCTCAGGATCTACATGAATAAATTGATGATCCAAGGTGCAATCAGCAAATTGATTAATCCTATCTTGATCTATTGTCAGCCAATCTGTCGCTTCTGATTCAAAACCAATATAGTTTTGAATTTGATCTTTTTCGATTAATGTCGTCATAAATACTCTCCGTAATTATTGTTAAAACCAGCTGTTTTCCATGTCGTAAAAAGTTGCATCGAGGTTAATCAAGTTTGTAGACCACGCTTCTAGCAGAGGCAGTTCAAAATTTAAAAAATATGTCATTGCTTGCAACTTACCGCGATAAAAATCCTGCTCTGTCTGGTGAGGTTCAGCGTTCAATGCCGCTTGTGCCACTACACCCTGACGCAGCCACAACCATGCGATCACCACATGACCAAACATATCTAAGTATTTCACGGAATTTGCCAACACCAGATCAATGGGCTTTTCCATCATCGAGCCTAGTAAATGATCTGTGGTTTTAGTGAGTATTGCCACCGCGACACTCAACTGCTCTGCCGCTTTAGACAGACCAGCTAGCTTGGCGGCTTCAATATCGTGTTGAATTTCTGCTAGACATGCGCGATAACCCGCCATTTGATTCATGGGCAGTTTCCGCGCCAATAAATCCATGGACTGAATACCTGTGGTCCCTTCGTGAATCGGGTTAAGGCGGTTATCCCGGTAGAACATTTCCACTGGATGCTCATTTATATAACCGTGACCACCCAGTATTTGGATGGCTAAATCATTCGACTTAGGGCCGTATTCAGAAGGCCAGCTCTTAATAATGGGCGTTAAGAAATCCAGCAGCGTATTAGCTTTTTGTCGCTCTTCGTCACTGTTTGCGGTGTGACGGTCATCAGCCAGTTTTGCGCCAAATAAGCACAGCGCGAAAGCACCTTCGGAATACGCTTTTTGGGTGAGCAGCATACGCCTTACATCGGCATGCTCAATAATACTAACGGGAGGTGACAACGGGTCTTTGCACGACGGTAAGCGCCCTTGAAAACGCTCACGTGCGTAATCCAAGGAATATTGGTAACCCACCAAGGCAGTACACGCTGCATTAGTGCCCACCATGATGCGTGCTTCGTTCATCATATGAAACATATAGCTGAGCCCACGATTCGCTTCACCCAGCAAGTAGCCAACGGCGCCGTCTTTCTCACCAAAACTCAATGCCGTTGAGGTATGGCCGCGGCCACCCATTTTATGGAACAAGCCGGCTAAGGCGACGTCGTTGCGCTCACCCAAGCTACCGTCATCGTTGACAAGTACTTTAGGAACAATAAAAAGGGATATCCCTTTGACGCCGGCTGGAGCCCCCTTAATTCTGGCCAAGACCAAATGAACAATATTGTCATTGAGATCGTGATCACCGCCAGAAATAAAAATTTTACTCCCGCTAATACGGTAAGTGCCGTCTTCTGCTGGAACCGCCGTCGTCAGCAAATCCGCAAGCCCAGAACCCGCGCTTGGCTCGGTCATGGCCATGGTGCCGGCAAAGCGACCACTGCGCATGGGCTTTACCCATTTTTCTATCTGCTCCGGTGAACCATGATTTTCAATCAGGCTGGCATTGGCTGAGGTCAGCGCGATATAACCCATCGTTGTACTGCCAGCAGCCGACAAATACGCATTGGCGGCAGTGGAGATCATCAGGGGCAGCTGCATGCCGCCATAGTCATAATCTGCCGTTGACGACACGAAACCGGCCTCAATGGCAGCGTCAACCGCCACTTTGATTTCCGGAATCATGGTGACTTTCTTGCCGTCAAAGGTCGGCTGCTGCTCATCAACTTTTTTACGAATAGGCACAAAATACTTGGCAGCAATTTGCTGGGCGGTATTGATGGCCGCATTAAAGGTTTCCTTAGAATGGTCTTCATAACGCGAGCGCTCGATCAAGCTCTCAGCATCAAATAGCTCATAAAGCATGAATTGGATATCGCGTTCAGAGAGTATTGCTGCCGTCATAATCACCTAACCTCAATGCAAAGTAGGGGTGCATTCTGTCGAAATGCGGTTTTGGCCACCACGACACCGAATGTCTAGCTGCAATCACACACGTTTTTGACGCTAATAAAATAGCAAGGGGTGAGAAAGCTGCTGATTTGACACGTCGCCGAAGGTGTCCTGCTCATTTTCTGGATAGAGGGTCACAATACTTAGCTTGGGCTCAGAGACAAACGCACTAGGCCCCAAAGCACCAACCATGCTTCCCACACTAAAAAACCGTTTTAATTCACCATCAATATCCAACTGAACTCGGAAGCTTGCCATGGGTTCGGTGCGCGCCGCGCGCTGCCGCCAGTCTGAAGGTACACTCGGATACGCCTTTAAACGCTCAACGGTCTGGTTTGCCGTTTCATCGCCGGTAAACAGGGCGGTCTGTTGAATGGACATTAAAATAGCAGACAAGGTATCAGGCCAATCACTGACGATATTTCCCGCGCCAGAATGGCTGAAAATAAAGTCATAAAAATTCGTCACCGATGCCAGCGCTTGCTCACTGACAATGCGCGAGTAAAAACTTACCCACCCTCGATTAACCATGAGAATATTTGTCGAGCTATCTACGACCGAGGCTGGGAAAGGATCTAATGCGCGCAAATTCATCTGCAGCGCCTTGCGAAGCCACTTTAATTCCGGCGAGTTAAAATCAATTTTTTCTTCACGCGGCGCATAGCCGGCTGCAATCAGCAAATGAGTCAAATCACGCCGACCCAACGCCATCACGTTTGCAATATCCAAGACCATGGTTTCGCTAGGCCGACTATTGCCGTTTTCCAAACGACTTATATGGCGCGGTGAACTATCCAAACGATCTGCCAACTCTTCTTGGCTCAGGCCATGCACGCCGCGCCAAAATTTAAGAAAGCGGCCAAAAACAGAATGTGTATTATTATCTTTCATTGCCGCTCTGCTTATACCAATGAATTCACCACCGTGAGTGGCTTTGGATACGTCGCGCTGAACAAACTATCGCGATTCAATCTTTGCCGAAACCATGTCACCCCGCGCATCTTCCACCCACACAGCAGCCTTGTCTCCGTCAATATTGCCTTTAACAAAATACTCCTCGCCCACCTCCAAATTGACCAGGACACTGCCTTCGGCCTTATAGATATTATTAAAAAAGGAGAAGAATGGCACCGTAACATAATTCACCGCTCGAATATTCAAACGCTGCTTTCCGGCAGGCACCTCATGACGCTGAGAACATAGGCTTAGGCCTTGCTGATTTGCATTGCCGCCATCTTGAGTACAGGTGGAGCTAGCGTAAACATGCTTATCATTAACGGCAGCTAATTCATAAAAATGCTGCTTGATCAGTGATACTTTGCTGCTGCTATCATTTATGTGGGCAACAGGGCCGGAATAAGATTGAGAAAGCCCCGAGAATTCATTTACCTGAGCACAGTTAGTCAGTAGCAGTGCTGTAATAAAAGCAAAAAATACTCTTTTCATTATTATCCTTCCCCGTGTCTACCCGCACACTCACCGCCAGCAACAACGTTATGGAGGCTGCACTCAATATCAGTTTTTCTATTGTGAGGATAATATCAGCTTATCGTCACCCCTGTATGACTAATCCACTATCAAACTCCAATTGACTACCCTAATCAGAATGTGGGGAGCCAGGTTTAGCATCCTCCGTTACGTCAATTAAGACGCCTACACTTCCATCTCCCCAATTCCTCCTTATTTACTTCAACATTAATCACCATACTTTCTAAAAATAGGTAACAAACCGGTGACCTGCCATGTTCAACCCACAGTTTTCTCTTTTAGCCCTCACCCTACTGGCCATGTCTTGCATATTAATTGCCTGTGGAGGCGGTAGCTCCAGCACATCAACAGATTCCGACAATGATGACAGCAGCATACCGAGTAATAGCGATAACGATGACACTAACGAGTCACTGGCTACGTGGATGATAAATACGAGCTCCCGCTCAGCACAGATTTTTGAATCTAGCGGTAGCAGCGTGGGCGTACTAGAAGATGTTCAGCTGGCAGAAGCGCAAACCATTGACGGTGTCGAATACACCTATATCGAAACCAATGGCATTCCAAAATACGATACCGTTATGACGCAAGATATGATTGACGCCCTGAACAACCGCCCCCTTGCAAACAGTGATTTCGACGCCGGCACAACCACGGCAACGGTTGGCGACCTCGTCACTTTTGGCGAACATATTGGCTACAACAGCAGCACTGAAAATTGTAGCGACACTGGAGGCTCAGGGTATTGGCCGCCAGGACCGGGATGCCCAACCAGCCTTGAACGAGGTGAATATTTTACCGCTGAACCCGCCCCAGCCAGCAATGATTCTAATTGTTCAACGGGGCTGGGCACCATCGGATTAATGGTCAATGGCAGCGCCATTTTTGACTGGGGCGACGGCATGAGCTGGGGGCAAAACATTTGGTATAACCTTGCCCCGATTGCCGAGCAATATGACGTGGATATCTGTGGAGGCCACGCGGCAAATGGCGAATACCACCACCACTTTTACACCAGCTGTTTAGCCGACCTAGTCAGTGACAACGGCGACGAGCACTCCCCAATTTATGGGTTTGCCGCCGATGGTTATCCCGTATACGGCCCATGGGAAAACAACAATGAACTTGCCATAAGTGCTTGGAAAATACGCGATTACAGCGCCAGTGAGAGCGAGGGCGGCTGCAACACCCCCGGTGAACGCAGCTGCATACTCAATGATGTTTATGACGTTTCCCAAGGGGTGAATTACAATATTACCGCTGGCCCAGACATCGGCGAAAACGTATCAACTCTTTCCGGCAATACCCTAGCTGCAGTGGACGGTTACTATCTTGAGGATTACTACTACGCCCAAGCGACAGCCAATGGCGCGCAACTCGATGAACATAATGGCCACGACAACAATGACGGTCGCGGCTATCACTACCACATCACACTGACCTCAGACTCAGGAAAACTGTCACCCGCTTTTCCCTATACCATTGGCCCGACATTTTACGGCGAGCTGCCAGATAATGCGGTTCGCAGCTGTGAATCCACCACACCGGGCGGCCCTGGAGACGGAGGCCCACCGTTATTTCTATTTTAATTACCGCTCACCCTACGTGGTAACACCGCGATGACTGCGCTCCAAGAAGACAAGCAAGAGAGAATGATGCACAAGACATTTACCCAGCGCCTCAAGCGACAAGGCAAGCATATGATACGTGCTTGCCAAGCAATAAGACGCAACTTGCTCATAACCCCTCTGTTATTGCTGGCCTTGCCCGTCGCTGCTCAAGATATGGATCACTCCCATACGCCGATTGCGGTCCCTGATACGGCCTTGCCACCGGCCTTAAGCCTGAAGATCGTGAAGGATGCGATATCAGGTTATAACCTCACTCTTCTTAGTGATAGCTTTACTCTCATACCGCCGCCCGATTATGCGCAAGGCAAAAATGACGAAAGCGCCATGAAAAACATGATGGCCAGCGGTGCTTGCACTGACGATGCTCAAGGCAGCCAACTAACAGGACACGCCCACCTTTACGTTAATAGCGTTAAAATCCAGCGTTTATATGCATCCGTTGCACATATACCCGACAGCGCCTTACAGCCTGGAATAAACCAAATTAGCGTTAGCATTAACAATCACTGTCACCGATATTGGACCTACCAAGACAAACCCATTATCGCCACCTTGTTCATCACGCCTGCGGACACCCAGTTAATCAAACATAGGTTTGAAAGCTTCCCGGTAAGCAGTCCCCACTAACACACTGGCTTATTAAAATGATCAAGAAATACCCGATATCAAGCGATCTTGCATCCCACTTAAAAATTACCGCAGCTAGGTACTTCCCCAATCCTTGCTGCCCCGCTATATTCCAGTAATGCCGCTCATGTTAACTATCTCCAAAAAACTCAACATTGCTTTTGTTGGCCTTGCTCTCGCAACATTAGTGGCGACATTGGGTTTGGCGCGCTGGAGCTTTAACCAAGGCTTTCTCAACTATGTGAACGCCCAAGAACAAGCTCGCCTTCGCCAGGCACAGACGGCATTAGCAGCGACATACCAATCCAGCGGCAACAGCTGGAGCGGCATAAACAACCGCCAGCTTGGTATGCTCATACTTCAATCAGCTATGAATGGCCACCCAGAAGCACTTGGCAATAGTGCCGCACCACCGCCCACAGGCTTTAGCTCGCGGCCACCACCGCCAAGACATGAATTCGAAGAGGCCAGCCCTGTTCGGTCCTTAATGCCATCTGGCGCACCAACCGCACTTTATGACAATGACAACAAGCTCATCGCCGGTTTAAAGCTCAGTGATGATTCGACACGACTAATGCGCTTCCCCATCATGGTAGAAGGCAAACGCGTTGGCGAATTACGCAGCGAACCCCGCACTGAGTTTCAATCCCCCTCAGAAACAGCGTTTTCACAACAACAATTAATCACCAGCTGGCTTATCGGCGTACTATGTTTACTTGTCGCTATTGGTATTTCGCTGTTTTTATCACGCCATTTTCTCACCCCCATCAAACGCATGTTTGAAAATGTGCAAAAACTATCTAACGGCGACTATTCAATGCGAACCGTTAACAGTGGCACTGACGAGCTGGCTCAACTAGGTCGCAACATCAATCATCTCGGCCAAACTTTAAGCGAAAGCCAGCACACTCGGCAGCGGCTTTTTGCCGATATCTCCCATGAGTTACGCACCCCGCTGACCATCCTTAGCGGCGAAATTGAAGCATTGAAAGACGGTGTACGAGACTTTAATACCGAGCAACTACTCTCACTCGATCAAGAGGTTCAGCGTTTACACCATTTAGTCAACGACCTCTACCAACTCTCGGTGTCTGACCTAGGCGGTTTAAAATACGAATTTACGAACACCAATCTTAATGATGTTATTTCACGCTGCTGTGGCAGCTTTCAGCATCAAGCCACGGAAAAAGGAATACAGCTTAGCGAGCAGTTGAGCCATGTCGAACTTTTGTCTGACCCACAACGCTTGCAGCAGTTATTCTCAAATTTACTTACTAACGCCATTGCTTACACCGATGCACCAGGCAGCATTTTGGTCAACTTGGTAGAGACGGGCGGTAACGCTAAAATTAATATTGTTGACAGCGCACCCAGCGTCACGAATGATCAATGCCAACGCTTGTTTGACCCCTTGTTTCGCACAGACAGCTCCCGTAGCCGTCGCAGTGGTGGCGCAGGCCTTGGCTTGGCCATATGCCGAAATATTGTGAAAGCCCACGGCGGCCACATCTCCGCCTGCCCGTCTAATACCGGCGGCATAGATATAGAAATAACACTACCTATTAATCGTGAGATTCACTCGTGAGTAAACTACACATCTTAATTGTGGAAGACGAAGTCAAGATTGCACAACTGTTGGCAGAGTATTTTGAGCGCGATCAATTTACGGTGAGCATGCTGCATGATGGCAACGTCGCCGAAACCTTTATTCGCAATCAACAACCCGATTTTGTTATTCTCGATTTAATGCTACCCGGTCGTGATGGTATTAGTATCTGTCGCGGTGTGCGTCAATTTTCAGACGTTCCCATTATGATGCTCACCGCAAAGATAGACGAAATTGATCGCTTGCTGGGCCTTGAGTTAGGGGCCGATGATTATGTCTGCAAGCCCTTTAGCCCTAGAGAGGTTGTCACCAGAGTCCGGGCGATATTACGTCGCTGTCAGAATACGCCTAAGACACCACAAGGTGGTAATGACGACACCCTAATCCATCATAATATCCGCTTAAATTTAGCGCGATTTGAATGCGCCGCCAACGATGTACTTATTGACCTTACTCCCGTTGAATTCCAATTACTTTATACTCTGATTGCTCAGCCTGGACGGGTATTTTCTCGCGAGCAACTAATGGACAGCTGTTATAAAGATCGGCGTATTGTGAATGACAGAACCGTTGACACCCATATAAAAAACCTGCGAAACAAGCTCGCAAAAGTTGATCAGAGCGATGTTAATATTCGTGCGATTTATGGCGTTGGCTATAAAATAGATTAGTATCAGAAGCCGATTTACTCCTACCGTTGCTCGTCAAATTTCTTCTTATTTCCTTCACATTTTCTCCCCGCTCAATACGCAAATGGCGAGCAATATAAAGTCATACAAAGACAATACTGAGGAGAAAATCATGACACCTTTTTTGCAACGTAGCATTAACGCATTCATCATCAGCGCGGCAATCGGTGCCAGCAGCGTCCAGGCTCAGCCCGGAGGTCAACAAGGCGGTGAGCGCGGCCGGCCACCAGAAGAAGCCTTCACTGCCTGCGCAGACTTGAGTGAAAATCAGGCATGCAGTGTCAGCATTGGCGATGACAACATTAGTGGCAGCTGTCTAAAGCCACCTCGTGGCGAAGACAAATTACTGTGTGTACCTGAGAATGGCCGCCCACCAAAGTCAGATAAATAATTTTTACAGCGAAAATCAATCTAGCCAAGACCGTACCCATTAAACGCTTAGTTAGCGCTTAATGGGTAGAATTCAATTTGATAGTGTGCGGCCTCACCCGCCTCATTGTAATAATTTAAAATACGAAGCTTCCAAATTTGTTGATCTTGCCCACGGAGAATATAGACCACATCACGCGGTGAAATATGATGGATACCGTCCCCGTCATTACAAAAGCCAGAATATAACGTAATCCAACTTCACCGCCGAGTTTCGAACCTCGTCTGACCCTATTATCATTAAATACTGATTATCTCACACGACCTAAATTACTACTCCCAGTGACAGCCTCTGCAAACTTTATTTAACTCTAATCGTTCTTATATAGCCTCCAACAAAACCAAGGCTATTCAACGCAACTTATTTAACAATCAAAATGTTGCACCATCTGCTGTTAATTCGCGATAGAGAATCCTATTATAGCCATCAACAATAAGTCGTAATGTATAAGGGCAGAGGATGAACAATCAGCATATTCAGTATCAATTAAACGAGCAAGGCATTGCCACTATCACCCTTAATCGCCCTGATTTTCACAATGCCTTTGATGACGCTGTTATCGCTGAATTAACCAATACATTTCAACAAGCCGGTAATGACCCAGCAGTACGGCTTGTGATTCTAGCGTCTACTGGTAAAAGTTTTTGCGCTGGCGGTGATTTAAACTGGATGCGCCGTATGGCGGGCTATAATTTTGAAGAAAACTTACGCGATTCAAATTTACTTGCCGAAATGTTGCGCACCTTAAACTACCTTCCCAAACCAACCATAGCCCGAGTGCAAGGCCCAGCTTACGGCGGCGGTGTCGGCTTGGTCGCCTGCTGTGATATTGCGGTAGCATCGCCCAATGCCACTTTTTGCCTAAGCGAGGTCAAGGTTGGCCTCATTCCCGCTACCATCGGCCCCTATGTCGTTCACGCCATTGGCCAGCGGGCGTCGCGCCGTTATTTCACCACGGCGGAGCAAATCAGTGCTGACCAAGCACTGTCTCTCGGACTAATATCAGAACTTGTTGATGACAACCTGCTAGACAACACGATTGCAAACATAACAAAACAGCTGCTGCGCAATAGCCCTAACGGCATCGCGGAGGCCAAGCGCTTAGTACTGGATATTGCTGATAAAGAAATCAACGCCGAACTGATCGCCGACACTAGCCGACGAATTGCTGAAACTCGCGGCTCTGAAGAGGGCAAAGAAGGGCTTTCCGCTTTTCTAGAGAAACGAAAACCGTCTTGGGTTAAATAACGACCACCAAGGTATTCCTGACAGGAAGTGACTAAACCTAGCTGACTTTAACTCGTGAGAGGTTCAGGTATACTTGCTCCCAACCTATCAGCACTGAATTTACCGTAATATGCTACTTGTATGGAATCAGGCTTCGTGAGCAATACTTTAGATCCAAACACCACCCTTTTAGTCCTTGGTACCTCTCGAGGCGGCACCACGCTTATTACCGCCGCGCTAGGCGCCCACCCCGCTGTTGCTATGTTAGATGAAGAATTTGGCGATGCCGTTTTTCACGTTACCGGCGGTAAATTCCGTGGCAATAAGCTCTGTGTACCCAATCAACTCGAATGGGACAAGCACCATCAATGGTGGCATGAGTTATTTGCCTTCAGCGGCTATCTGCGAAAAAGTATGCTTTACAACCTCATGCCCTGCGGAAGCCTGAGCATGACCGACTACTTAAAACGCAGCCCAGTACAGCCTATTTGTATTCTCAGAAATCCAGACTCGGTTATTTCCTCAATCGTTAAACGCGAGCGACGTAAAACCAAGGTGGCCGCTTATCGCTGGTCCCGCTGTGTTAATTTCTTTCAGCAACTGTTAGATGAACACCCCAAACAAGAAAATCTCAAAAAACCCATTATTATTAATTTCGAAAAACTGGTGGCATCACCCGAGGCCACTCTTAAAAAACTTTGTTTGGAGATCGGCTTAGAGTACCACCCTCAAATGCTTGAAGCGCCAGAACGCAATACACGCTATGGTGGTAAAACGTTTGACGCCAGCAAAGCAGCGGACAGTATCAGTGATAAATACGCCAGCTTCTTATCTGACAAAACACTCACACTTTACGAATCGTTAATTGCGGCCAGCATACCTGCCGAGACGGACAACAACCCTGTTAAAGCCTGCCCTTGATGATTATTCATCAAGCAAACGGCCGGCCCCATCAACACAACCCTTACCATCGCGATCAACGTAGCAATAACAATGGTCGCTTGGTTTTCTGCAACATCTTAGCGGTAAAACTACCCAGCAACATATCTCGCAAGGGATGATGGCTGTAAGCACCCATAACCGTTAAATCAATATTATTGTCTGCCTGGTACTGACACAATTGCTCGTCACTTTTACCTTTCGGTAAATTAACCAATTCATGATTTACACCTGCGGTTTTCAATACCGCCGCCGCTTCACCCAGAACATCAGCGGCCGTCGCCTCATCACCTACATAGACCAAGTGGCAGGGAATATCCTTAAATACTGGGCTAGACGCCACCATGTCTAAGGCTTTTCGAGAAGCGTCGTGGCCATCATAAGCCAGCATGATTTTTTTAGGTGCCGTAAATTCAGTGTTCACCACTAATACAGGCTTATGTAATGACCTGATCACGGTTTCTAAATGTGTTCCCAGCTGCCCTTCTCGATGTTCTTCGCCGCGAACCCCCATGACAAGAACACGAATATCGCATTCCAGCTCAACCAAAGATTCTTGCAAGCTACCGTGCTGTTGCCACGACTCTGTATCTGCAACGCCATGCTTTACTACACGCTCGCTCGCGGCGTCTAGCATCAGTTTTCCCTTTTGCATCAACAGACGATTACGCTGCTGCTCAACGCGCGTTAGTTCCTCCAGCAACTCTTCCTGGCTTCCCAGACCGATACTACCACTAAGATCTGCCACCGCAGCTTGAGGGCGGTGTTCAATATTATGTAATAATTTAACCCCTACCCCTGCCTTGCCAGCGACCCACGCAGCGTAATCACACACAGCTGAGCTTAGACTTGCGCCATCAATGCACGCCAATACATAATTATTATTCATTAATGGCCTCCCATTACTTTTTCAATCTCTTCTGGCTTATCGTGAATACCAAAACGGTCCACAATTGTTTCGCTCGCTTCATTTAAGCCTATTAGCTCAACTTCTGCGCCCTCACGCCTAAACTTTATGACAACTTTATCTAAAGCGCCAACCGCTGAAATATCCCAAAAGTGCGCTCGACTTAAATCTATCACCACCTTATCGACCACTTCTTTGAAATCAAACCCTGCATTAAATCGTTCAGCGGAATTAAAAAACACCTGACCAATAACGCGATAACTTCGTACACTTCCGTCTTCGCTTAACTCTTTGCTGATATACATAAAGTGACTGACTTTATTCGCAAAGAATAGTGCAGCAAGTAACACCCCAACAAAAACACCGTAAGCAAGGTTATGCGTCCAAACGACGACCGCTACCGTTGCCAACATAATGATATTTGCTGACAAAGGGTTAGATTTTAAGCCAGTAACCGAGGCCCAATTAAAGGTACCGATAGACACCATAATCATGACCGCAACCAGTGCCGCCATGGGGATAAGTGACACCCAGTCACTCAGAAAGACAACCATGGTCAGCAGCATTGCTCCGGCAAAAAAGGTCGACAAACGACCTCGACCGCCAGATTTAACATTGATAACCGATTGACCAATCATCGCACAACCGGCCATGCCGCCTAATAAGCCAGAAAAAATATTAGCAATCCCCTGCCCTTTACACTCACGATTCTTATCACTGCCAGTATCGGTTAGATCGTCAACTATAGTCGCCGTCATTAACGACTCTAATAAACCAACCACTGCCATCGCCGCTGCATACGGGAAGATAATACCAAGTGTCTCAAAATTTAATGGGACATCAGGCCAAAGAAAAATGGGTAATGTATCTGGCAACTCCCCCATATCCCCAACCGTGCGAATATCAAGGCCAATGATCAAACTGATCACCGTCAAAGTTAGAATACACACTAGAGGTGAAGGAATAACCTTGCCCACAACCGGTAATAAAGGGAATAAATAGATAATACCGAGCCCAGCCGCCGTCATAGCATACACATGCCATGTCACGTTAGTTAGCTCAGGTAACTGCGCCATAAATATCAATATAGCGAGGGCATTCACAAAGCCAGTGACCACTGACCGTGATACAAAACTCATCAACTGCCCTAACTTGAAATACCCCGCAACTATTTGGAGTGCGCCCGTAAGCAAGGTTGCCGCCAATAAATATTGCAGGCCGTGATCCCTTACCAAGGTCACCATCAGCAATGCCATTGCACCGGTAGCTGCAGAAATCATTCCCGGACGACCACCAACAATCGCCGTCACCACCGCAATACAAAAAGAGGCATACAAACCTATTTTTGGATCAACGCCGGCAATAATAGAAAAAGCTATTGCCTCGGGAATTAATGCCAAAGCAACAACTAAACCCGCTAGGATATCGCCACGGATATTTCCTAGCCAATCTTCTTTCTTTGAAAGTAAGAACATAAACAACTCTGTAAAATTAACAAAAATGAATTCAAAAAAACCAAATACTAACTATGTGCAGCCAAGTTGATTACAAATGACAGTTCGCAATTAATTTCTGCACGTAACAATAGTATTAATAGGTAACTAAGTGCCGACTAAACACGAAAGTTAGTGCTTCCGTGTTGTTTTTCCTACTGACGCATCCGCCATTTCTGCGCCGCTAAATGCATGCCGATGACGAAATAAATAAATATGACGACACAGACTAAACCACAGTTTTACGGGATGAAAAGCCAACTTATGCAGGAGGCTTGGACCAGCAACTAATATATCCGCGCGTTTGGCAACACTGGTCTCATGCATCAATTCATAAGCCACATGCGGCTCTACAGCAAACACGTTCAAATCAAACAAAAAGAAATGATCAAACACTTTATCTACTGGTTCATAGATCGCACAGCCATAGTCTATGAACTTTTTCATCCCTATTCGGCTTAACAGGTATGATTGTGCTCCGAGACCCCCACGTTCTTGACGCACCAAGCAATGAGGCTCAGCCAAAGGTTCAAGCACTTTCCGTCGGCGTAATTTAAGCGACATCAACCGCACCATGTCTAAGTTTTTATCGAGCAACACTCTGAATACATCACCAAACTGCGGCTCTACAACCACATCATCTTCAAATAAACACAGATATTCATAACCTCGATTATAGGCGTCCTTTACCGCTCTATAATGTGACAAGTAACAACCGAGCTCACTATTGGTCAGTCGCTTACCGTGCCGAATCATCGCTAAAGTATCGCGAAAGTACTCCCCCTGCTGCAGAGCTGGCCTATCTTTACGGCCATCCACAGCGGCATATACATCTGCCGCAACACCTTGAGCCTCTAAGTCAGCCAATAGCTTACGAGTGTTCTCAGCCTCTTTATCAAGACTAATAACGCGACACAGATAGTTTTTATCCATACACCCTCAACCAAGTCCTGCGTGAAGTAAATGCCGTAACAAGCCCGATTCTGCAGCCAAAACGTTTAGTGACCGAAATTAATCGTGCTATCTCCACCACTCATATACCTCAATATACATTGCAACGACTCAGCCTTAGCACTAAGGCTTGGGCTAAACGCCTTTCGCAGCGTAATACCTTTGCTTAGTGTAACATTCAATATACTACTCATAGAACTGTCGCCCCTCGCCTCGTGGCAGCAAGGGCTGTAAACCACTAGTTTTTTGGACTACCCAGCAATGCAAGCAGTTAACATATTAATTAACACCCAAAATTTCCCGCCAGAAGCAGGCGGCATACAAAATTATATGTATGAACTAGCCAATGCATTACATCACCTTGGCCATAATGTGCGTGTTATTTGCGATACCCACGCAACAGCAGGACAGCAAGAATTTGATGCCAGCCAGCCCTTTTCTATTGAACGCATCAATGGGCCAAAGCTCATTCGTCGCTTCCGTAAAGCGCAACGGATTACACGATATCTTCGTGGTACGAATCCTACATTACTTATTTGCGACAGTTGGAAGAGCCTTGAATTATTACAGCTTGAAAAACGCCATCTCCTTGCATGCGTTTGCATAGCCCACGGCATGGAATTCCCCAAACAAACAACAGCAAAAAAACAAAAACGTATTAGTAATACCTTGTTAACAGCCACACACATTCTGGCAAACTCAAAATTCACGGCAAGCCGCATCCACCCCTATGTAGAAAATACCTCTAACATCCAAATACTCCACCCCGGAGTAGGCCAAGCACACCCACCGTCAGAGGACGATGTCACTAAAATCACACAATTAATCGCCAACCGCTCCCCCGTACTCCTCACCGTTGGTCGCCTAGAGGAGCGCAAAGGCCAAGATAAAATCATTGAGATCTTGCCAAAATTATTACAAGACCACCCGCAACTATTGTATGTCATTGCCGGCAACGGCCCCCTGCAAGGTACATTAATAAACCGCACTGAAGAATTAGGCATAGTTGACCATGTTATCTTTTGCGGTAGGGTAAGTGATGGTCAACGAACTGCCCTACTCCAAAAAGCCGACCTATTTGCGATGCCTTGTCGTGCTGTTGGCGACTCTGTTGAAGGCTTTGGGATTGTCTACATTGAGGCGGCCATGCTTGCCCTACCGAGCCTTGCAGGACGAATCGGTGGCGCAGGCGATGCTGTTATAGACGGTCACACGGGCTTGCTGTGTGATGGAGACAATGAAAATGACATTTATCAAAGCATCACCAAAATGCTTAATGACAAACAAGCACTTAAAGTGATGGGGCAAAACGCACAGCACCGCGCGCAAACAGAACTACAATGGGAGCAAATAGCCAATAGACTGCTGGCGCTCAGCACCAATAGCTAATGCCACATTTTTACCATTCACGTTAAGAGAAAAACACGTTTGCCACTAGCGTGGCTTGGGAATGTCGGGTTTGCCATCTTTCATTGGGAGCCCATTGGGGCCAGGGTATTTGCCGTTTTTAATACTCTCAAAAAAATCCGTCAAACGCTGATCTAGATTTTTAACTTTGCGCCCCACCAAATAGCGACGAAGCCGCTGAGGCAAAAATGGGAGTGATGCAATACCCGTAGCTCCTAAACCATCTATTACAACAAGACGGTTAATGAACTCATCATCACCTTGCAATCGTTTTTCAACCACTATGTTGTGAAGCAGGATTGATCTCGAAGGCACCGCGTGTTTCAGCCAGTGCGTCTTTAATTTTTCAAGCGCAGCCTTACATTCATCCGTGTAGCCAAAGTGCCACAGGTATAACATTAGCGACATGGATATATCACCGGTGTGATCCAGAATAAGCTCGGAGCACATTCCTAAACCAAGGTCTGTTTCAACCATTCCGTAGCTGCGACTAATATGATCGAAAATAGAATCTGCGTAATTTTCTTGAAAATCACGAAGAACTCGAAACTCCTCGGCATTGTCATCAAAGGCCGACAATGGCAACAACGTCTTGGGGAAGCCCTTTTTGCGACGACAATCTTCCAGTGTAAATTCAGGCCGCCGCACTTTAATACAGCGATCAGGATGATCGGGGTGAATAAAGCAAAGGCGGTTGCCTCCCCGAGAAAAAGGCCGCTCTGCCGTTAACTTTATGCTCACTGACCAACCTCGCCAGCCATCACATCTTGAGCCCAGACATAATCATGACTAAAGCCCATCTCTAAACTCGCCTCGACAATAAATTGCGCATAGAGCTTTGAGTTTATCTCTTTATGAAAAAATTCACGGGCACGAGACGCCCAATGCTGCCGCTTGGCATCATCTGCCTGAAACTCTCGAATTTTTGCTATTAAGCTAGACTCGTCATCAAAATACACCGCTGATTCGGGCGGTAAAAGCTCATCAAAGCGAGGAGCACTGCTGGTAAGGAGCAATATCCCGTTACCCGCGAGCTGCGCCATACGCGCCGACGAATACCAATAATCGCCCTCTTGGCGATTCAAATTTAGTCCCATTTTGGTCTTCGCCAAGGCGCGATCGTAATCTCGCCCCCAAACCGGCGCCTCACCAAAGCTGCCATAGGTTTTAAAATTCATTTCCTGCTTTACAGCTTCTTTAATATTGCCGACCATTTCTAAACGCTTGGTAAAATCGGTGCTGTTACTACAAAACAATAAATCAATGTCTAAATCTGTACGCCTTGAATTATCTAAGCACTCAACTGACGGCTCAACAGGGTTTGGCATATGATAAATACGAGCACCAAGCCCCTCAAACTGCCTTAACTCCCTTAACCCTGTTGAAACAAACACAGCATCAACCACCCCCGCCCGGGATCGAATCCGCTCTACATTACTCGGTACAAATAAAGGATCATTATTACAATGCGCAATGACACATGCAGGACGGCGACGTTTTATTTCACTTAGGGTCTCATTACTTATCGTATCGCAATGCCCCGCAATAACGAGATCAGGCTCCATCGCATCAGCCATTTCAAGTAAACGCTTATTTGCCTTGCCAACACCGAGATCACGGATACCAAACGGCGCTTCAAATGCGGCCACGTCGCGATCACTAAAGCTTTGCAAATAGTGATCATTTTTGATCAAGCCAAAACCTAATTTTTGCGCCCAGCTCACTCTCGTTCGGCCATAACGTCGCAACTGCTGGGTATCTACTTGAAGTATTCTCATCATTGTCTCAACGGATTTAATATCTGTTTTTTTACAAATAACGCTATTTTCTTAGCGATACCCATACAGGACTACATGTTTAAATTATTCTGCTAGCAATCGCCTATACACAGCAAGCGTACTCGCTAACTGACTACTTAAATAGTAACTTTGCGGCAGGGTAATCTCTGCATCAGCGTCAATTAAGTCATCCACCCTTACCGCAAAGCTGACAACGTCATCGGCTGCCACCAAGCCCTGTGGAAAACCGACATTTAGCGATTCACTAGCGCCACCTCGATCATAGGCAACCACGGGGGTACCACTGGCCAAAGATTCTGGCACAGTGCGGCCAAAGGGCTCTTCTTTATTGGACATATGGCAGGTAATGGCAGCTATCCCATAGAACTGAGCAATATCACTACGATGCCCCACAAAGGTGACAGCCTCATCAAGACCAAGCGCAGAACGCTTGGCAAGCAATTCCTCCTCATAATGCTGCTTACCTGGCTCGGCGTCACCAACAACAACACCGTGACAATCCTGACGAAGCTTTAGCAAACGCGACATCATGTCCAAAAATGCCTCCTGCCCTTTCCAGCGTGTTAACCGGCCCGGCATTAAAATGAGGTGCTTATCTTTTAACTGTGGATATTGCTCAAAAAGCGTTTTTTTCCATTGGTCAGTACACGCGCGAGGATTAAATACCGCAGGGTCGAGCCCTCGAGGTATTAAGGTAATACGACTTTCACTCGCCTTATAATTACTGACAATATAATTTTTTACACAATCTGATATGGCAATAAGATGCTCTGCACGCGCCATTACCGCGCTATAAAAATTAACCGAATACATGCCGTGGAAGGTGCTTACCAGCCGTGGACGCGTTGTTGGATTCATCCGTCGCCAGGCCAGCCAAACAATCCACGCCGGTGCTCGGGAACGCACATGCACAATATCCGCAGCCAGCCCTTCTAACAGCCGCCTCATTGGTCGAACCTGTAAGAGCGACCAAAGCGATTTTCGATGCACAGGAAAAGTAATATGCTCACTTCCGTCGGCCACCAAACCATCAACCAAGCGCCCCCCAAATGAAATCACTACCGACGTATGCCCTTCGCGCACCAATTCTCTCGCCAACTCAACCGTACCACGCTCAACACCACCGGAGTTTAAGGCGGGCAGAACCTGCACCACTTTAAGCGGGCCGCCGGCGTCAGTAGCTACATTTTTCGTATTAAGCATAGGGAGCCCAAAATTTCATCGCCATTACTGCATTTCGCTGTCTATTTGCAGCCACCAATCCGCCGCTCTATCCGCCTCCCAAAGGGCACGCGCAGCGGGTGACAACGGTGAGGATAAATCTGCATCGGTAAATCGTGTTGCCAAACCGCTCTCGGTCAGCTGGGCCATACTCTTTGTCACTCGTGACTCGCGACTGGGCTCTAGCTCTAGTAGCCCCGTCGGCGCCCCCGAACTCACGCTCTCATAAACCATAGACACACTGTCACAACTTACCCAAACCTGACTAACTTCGGCCAATATTTTGGGGAGCCAGCCCTTGCCAGTATCGCTATAAGGTAGCACGGACAGATTCTCCAGCCCCAGCCCAGCAACTTCATTAAGCAACCCAACGGGCGTTCGCGGAGAGTCCGACACCACCCACTCACACTCTGGCATCGCAGAAGCAATACGTTTTACTTGCCCAAGAATAGTCTCATTATTCCAGCGAAAATGAGTATTCACACCACCTATCAAAATAAGGCCACGCCCCTGATGACGCTGCCCATCCTGCGGCACAATATGATTTATCACGCCGTAAGTACCAAGCACCGTGCGACGCTTGGGGGGGGAATCATGAAAAGGCATGCAAACGGCATCAAATAAACGCAGTGGCAACGACGGCCGCATAAGGACCATGGCTTTGCCGCCCATTACCCACTTACACCACAACAATGGGATGTGTGTTTTGTTTCCTGCAGCCAATATCCAATCCGGTGCCTGCTCACTACCAAACTGACGCTTTAACCCCTCGCGACCAGTGAAGGCAAACTTCGTTGCCGCCAAGTCAAACCAATGCAGCTCAACCCCCGTTTTGCTTTGCAAGCGAGCCGCCAAGCCTCGTAACTGATTAAGGTGCCCTAAACGCCCATCAGTAATCACCCAGACTCGACGAATACTCATTCGTAAAACCCGGCCTCTCCAACAGGCCTAGTTTTAAAGCGACGGTGCACCCACATATACTGATCTGGCACACTGCGTATATTTTCCTCAAGGATCGCATTAATAGCGCGAGCATCCACAGCAGGGTCACCGCTCGGAAAATTATCCATAGGTATTATTTCAACCCGATATCGACGACCGCCATCTAAACGCCGCTGATTTGCATAAACTACCCTTGCCCGGCCTCCCCGCGCCAAGGTACTCGTACCAATTGTGGTCGCCGCAGGTATGCCAAAAAACGGCACAAACTCAGCTGACTTTCGACCATAGTCTTGATCAGGCAAATAAAATAACCGCCGACCGTCACGAAGACACTTGAGTGCGCGCTTAATATTTCGACGGTGGATAGGCTCGCCATAGCGCGCCCGTGAACGACTGAGAATAAACTCAAATACTGGGTTTCTATGCTTACGGTAAAAAGAATCCGATGGGTATTGCAGACCAATAAGCGTACCGCAGAAATCCAATGTGGTGAAATGGGTGCCAATCACAATGATACCCGGGCCCCCTTCCTCCACCTCAAGATGCTCCTTTCCCAAAAGCTCAAACTCTACACCCAGCTTTTCGGGCGCAATAAACCATACCCTCAAGGTTTCCATCAAACCCACGCCTTGATTGCGCATGGTCTTCTTCACCAACACTCGGTGATCGGCCTCTGTTAATTCAGGAAAACACAAGCGCAAGTTGGTCTCACAGATATGGCGACGATCTTTGGCAAAAAAATAAAATAAATTGCCCACCCCCGCACCCAAGGCATAACTCAGCCGCCTCGGCAAATGGGCGAGTAACCAAAGTAAAGCCACGGCACACCATGAAGGCCAGTGAGTCGGGTTAAGTAGTTGTCTCTCAATTGTCATCTGATTGCATTACACTATTGCTACATTTTCGATGCTGGAACCGCAGCCAAAATAGCTCGGTGCGAAGTGCCGCATTGTACACTGTTTAACACATACGGTTAGCCGAGATCAGCATTTGCACACCCCTTATATCTTAGTAAAAGGCGTTAACCTTTTTTGTTAACTCGGAGAATGACAACCCCGCCATGATGAACAAACCCGGCCGCACCGGCCCCGCTCGTATTCTTGACGCATCAAAATATTCCCTCAAAGGGTTGCGGGCCGCATGGCAACACGAAGAGGCCTTTCGTCAAGAAAGCACTCTAGCACTCATCATGCTACCTGCTGCGCTCTGGTTAGGCAGCAACGCCGGCCAGCGATCAATATTAATTGCTACGGTCGTGTTAGTCGTCATTGTAGAACTTATTAACTCTGCCATTGAAGCCGTCGTCGACCGCATCAGCACCGATCACCACCCCCTATCAGGACAAGCAAAAGACATCGGTTCAGCCGCCGTCATGCTTAGCCTGTTACTCTGCCTAAGCTGCTGGGGCATGATCGCAGTTGAACGCTTCCTACTAAATTAACGCCCCCTCAAATAAAAACCACTTTAGGCGGGTAATGGTCTTGACAATAACTCGCTAAACATGAATAATTCCCGGCCTAAATTTTCAGTGCTAGGTTTCAAGGAGTTATAAGGGTGGCGAATTCTCCACAAGCTAAAAAACGCGCACGCCAGGCGGAAAAACGTCGTACGCACAACGCCAGTCTGCGCTCCATGGTTCGCACATACTTGAAAAAAGTTGTGTCAGCTATCGAATCAGGCGATCAAGCAGAAGCTCAAACTGCTTACGTTGCTGCAGTACCCGTTCTTGACCGCATGGCCGACAAAGGCATCGTGACAAAGAACAAGGCCGCTCGCCATAAGAGCCGGCTAAACAGCAAAATTAAAGCAATGGCTACCGCTGCGTAGTAATTCGCTTTATTTTGCGACATAAAAAAACCCGCTTCTGCGGGTTTTTTTATGTCGCCTACATCAAGCAACCACGACTAAATTATCTCGGTGAATCAACTCATGCTCACCGGCAAAGCCCAGCAATTCCGTTATTTTATGGCTTGGCACACCCTGCAAACGCCTTGCATCATCCGCGCAATAATTAATCAAACCCCGAGCCACCTCACAACCATGGGCATCAACACACCTAACAAGGTCGCCACGGGAAAACTGCCCCTCAACCGCCACTACCCCAACAGGTAACAGACTGCGGCCCTGCTGCGTCAATACACGTACCGCACCCTCATCAATCACCACACTGCCACGCAAGCGCAACTGCCCGGCCAACCATTTTTTCCGAGCTGTAATCGGCGGCTCCTTAGAAAGCAGCAATGTACCAACATCCTCAGCAGCAAATACCCTATCCAATACTCGATCTTCGCGCCCACCTACAATCACTGTATTCGCCCCAGAACGGGAAGCCAAACGCGCTGCGCGCAATTTGGTCAACATACCTCCACGCCCCAGCGATCCAGCAGCGCCACCCACCATTACATCCAAGGCGCGATCTTCTACAGAGGCCTCAGAAATTAATTTTGCAGCGGGGTTAGCACGCGGATCCTCTTCAAACAAGCCGCGCTGATCAGTCAAAATCACCAGCGCGTCAGCATCAATCAAATTGGCGACCAACGCCGCTAACGTGTCATTGTCACCAAAACGTATTTCATCAGTAACAACCGTGTCATTTTCATTAACAATCGGCACCACACCCAAGTCAAGCAGCGTCAACAAGGTGCTACGCGCATTCAAATAACGATCTCGCGCCGAAATATCATCATGACCAAGCAAAATCTGCGCGGTCTGCAAACCATGAAGCCGAAACCGCGCCTCATAAGCCTGAACCAGACCCATTTGACCAACGGCAGCCGCAGCCTGTAGCTTATGCAAATCATCTGGCCGCTCACGCCAACCCAGACGAGTCATTCCCTCTGCAACAGCCCCAGACGAAACCAACACCACCTCTCGCCCAGCCGCCCTTAGCGCAGCCAACTGCGCAACCCAGGCATCCAAGCCCTCAGCATTAAGACCGCGACCATCATTTGTCAGCAGCGCTGAACCGATCTTTACCACAACACGCTTACACGCGGTTAATCTCCGCCTACTCTCAGACAAGATCATCTCACCTCAAGGCCGATAGACCACTTCAACATCATGGTCATCATCATCTTCATCGTCGTAATCATCCGCACCACCCTCAGCGCGACGCGCCGAGCGCCGCTGATCCGCTAGGGCCTGTATTCGCTCCCTTGCCTCCGCCTGCATCGCGTCCTGAATGTCGCGCTCACGCTCCGCAGCATCAGCATCCACCGCCAATAATTCCGACTGCTCTTCAACAAACTGCAGCACATCATTACACAGAGCCTTGGTGTTTTCGCCAGTTAACGCCGACACTTTATAAACCGGTCCCGTCCACGCCAAAGCATCAACCACCTCCTGACAGCGCGCTTCACGTTCATCTTCAGGCAACATATCCAACTTATTAAGCACCAACCAACGCTCACGCCCTGCCAAGGTTGGACTAAAACGCGACAATTCTTTAGCAATAATCGACACAGACTCTTGCGGAGTAACACCATCGTACGGCGCCATATCAACCAAATGCAGCAACAAACGCGTGCGAGTCAAATGCTTAAGGAAGCGGATCCCCAAGCCAGCACCATCCGAGGCCCCCTCAACCAACCCCGGAATATCAGCAACAACAAAGCTGCGGTGCTGCTGTACTCGCACCACCCCCAAGTTGGGCACCAAGGTTGTAAAAGGGTAGTTAGCCACCTTTGGCTTAGCTGCGGAAACTGCACGAATAAACGTCGACTTACCCGCATTAGGCATTCCCAGCAAACCTACATCAGCCAAGACCTTCAACTCTAAACGCAGGTTACGGACCTCGCCATCACTGCCCCGAGTAAACTGACGCGGCGAACGATTCGTGCTCGATTTAAAGCGAGTATTACCCAAGCCATGAAAACCACCCTGCACCACCTTAAGGGTATCATCGGCCGCCACAAGATCACCCAGCACCTCCTGAGTATCCTCATCGATCACCGTTGTCCCAACTGGCACATTCAAGATCAAGTCATCCGCACTTTTGCCACGACAGTTCGCACCTCGACCCGGCTCACCAACACGCGCGTTGTAAGCTTTAACAAAGCGAAAATCAACCAAGGTATTCATTGAGGCCTCGGCGCGCAAAATAACACTCCCACCGTCGCCACCGTCGCCACCGTCAGGACCACCCCAGGGTATAAACTTTTCACGACGGAAACTCAGACAGCCATTTCCGCCGCGCCCCGCCTCTACCCTGATTACCGCTTCATCAACAAACTTCATTACCGTGCCAACCTAAAAAGGAGTGTGGATAAAACCTATCTACAGAAACAAAAAAGCCCCGTCAACAGACGAGGCTTTAAACGTCACGAAGAAGGCTTAGGCCGCAACAATACTAATGTATTTGCGACTCTTTGGACCTTTAACTTCAAACTTCACCACACCATCTGCCTTTGCAAACAATGTATGGTCGGTGCCGCATCCTACGTTTTCACCTGCGTGAAAGCGTGTGCCACGCTGACGAACAATAATGCTGCCCGCGCTAACAACTTGACCACCAAAACGTTTTACACCCAGACGCTTACTCTGTGAGTCGCGTCCGTTACGAGTACTACCACCAGCTTTCTTGTGAGCCATGAGTCTCTCCTAAATTTCTTAAGCACTGATTCCAGTGATTTTCACTTCGGTGAACCACTGACGGTGACCAGCTTGTTTCATGCTGTGCTTCCGACGGCGAAACTTAACAATTTTAACCTTGGCGTGACGACCTTGCGAAACAACTTCCGCAGTCACTTTGCTACCATCTACATAAGGTGCGCCAATTTTTAGCTCTTCACCAGCTTTAACCATCAACACTTTGTCAAAGGTTACACTTTCGCCAGTGGCAACTTCGATTTTTTCTAGCTTAAGGGTCTCACCCTCAATAACACGGTGTTGCTTACCACCGCTTTCAATAACTGCGTACATGGGCATAATCTCCAAGAGCCTGCTTGCAATAATGTATTTCGGCCGAGCGCTTTCTGCTATCACAGTCTACGCCGGGACAAGTCCAGGCACCGTCACCACCACTTAACCATTAAGAGGCCGCACGGTTTTGCTTTCAGGGGCGCGAATTGTACGCAGTTTTAGAAAAATAAACAACACCCTAAAACCTGTTACCGCAGAACGCTTGACAGTCCGCGGCTTCACTCATACGATGCCAACCGACTCTGCCAGACGTATTGCCGTAATCATGCAACAGATCCGCCAGATCGTTGACAGCGAATTTGCTGCGGTCAACGACTTCATCATAGAACAACTTCACTCGAATGTGCCCCTTGTCGAAAACATTGGCCACTATATTGTCGATGCAGGTGGCAAGCGCCTCCGCCCCTTACTAACACTTTTGTGTGCCGGTGCCATCGGCAAAACTGACTCTCAGCATGTTCAGTTAGCCGCCGTTATTGAGTTCATACATACCGCCACACTGCTGCATGATGACGTGGTCGATATTTCAGCACTTCGACGCGGACGCCCCACCGCCAACGCTAACTGGGGCAACGCTCCAAGCGTTCTAGTAGGCGATTTCCTTTACTCGCGCGCATTTCAAATATTGGTAGAAATTGGCAGCCTTCCACTGATGGGCCTACTCTCCAGTACCACCAATACCGTGGCAGAAGGTGAAGTACTGCAATTGAGCCGCGCAGGTAATGCAGATACCAGTGAGTCTACTTATTACGACGTTATTCGCAGTAAAACCGCCGTCTTATTTGGCGCCGCTTGCGAAGGCGCAGCCATTATCAGCCATGCAAGTGAGCACCAAACCGCTTTTTACAACTACGGACTCAACCTTGGTATTGCCTTCCAATTAATTGACGACATCCTTGATTATGAAGGCAAGCCAGAAGAAACCGGTAAAAACGTTGGCGACGATCTCGCAGAAGGCAAACCAACACTGCCGCTAATTTATGTTTTACAACATGGCAACGAAACTCAGAAACAGTTAGTACGCGATGCCATTAGCAACAAATCTGCCGAGCAGCTTGACGCTATTGTCGCCGCAGTGACCAGTAGCGGCGCGCTCACCTACTGTAGAAATGCAGCCAAACAGTATACCGACTCCGCTCTTGAGGCGCTTAAGCCTATCGAGGACTCCCCCTGTCGTCGCGCGCTGGAAAAACTAACCACTATCGCACTATCAAGACGCAGCTAAGCTAACCCGCCACCCAAGCTGCCATCAAAATTCATTAAGGGCAGCATTACTTGGGGCAAGGCACCAAACGCAAGCCAACAACAAAAACACCCAGCCATAAAAAAAGCGCCCGCAGGCGCTTTCACCGACAGAAAAATTTATAACATCGCCAGTAATTCAGCGGTCTTCTCTTCCATTAGCGCGGCATTACCATCACTTTCAACATTCAGCCTAACAACGGGCTCAGTGTTTGACATTCTCACATTAAAACGCCAACCCTCAAAGCTCATACTTAAACCATCAGTAAAATCGACTGCCGCCGCCAACGGCTTATATTTAGCCTCAATTTGGGCGATTACGGTTTTCGCGTCAGCTACCTCACGGTTAATTTCCCCACTACAGGGGAACAGCGCCACTCGCTCTTCTACCAACGAAGACAGACTCGCGGATTTAACTGACATAAGCTGAGTAACCAGCAGCCAAGGAATCATTCCGCTATCACAATAAGCAAAGTCTCGGAAATAATGATGTGCACTCATCTCGCCACCGTACACTGCATTTTCAATGCGCATACGCTCCTTAATGAAGGCGTGACCCGTTTTGCACTGCACAGCCTTACCGCCAGCCTCTTCCACAATCGCAACGGTATTCCAAGTTAAACGCGGATCATGAACAATATTGGCGCCAGGGTTTTTCAATAGAAACGCTTCGGCTAACAAACCAACAACGTAATAGCCTTCAATGAAGTCACCCGTTTCATCAAAGAAGAAACAGCGATCAAAATCACCATCCCAAGCAACCCCTAAATCAGCACCATGCGCCTTAATCGCATCAATGCTGGGCTGGCGGTTTTCTACCAGCAATGGATTGGGCACCCCATTAGGAAAATTACCGTCCGCTTCATGATGGACTCGAATAAATTCATAGGGCAAATGCTGCTCTAATAAATCGATGACCCTGCCCGCACCACCGTTACCGGCATTAACCACAATCTTTAATGGCTTTAATGAAGCAACATCCACGTAACTCAACAGATGCTCGACGTAAGCAGACGCTGTATCTAATGACTGCAATTTGCCACGCTCGGCAGACTCAGCAAATTCATTTTGCTCAGCCAACTTTTTAATATCAAAAAGCCCTGTGTCACCACTGATAGGTTTAGACTCCTCCCGCACGAATTTCATGCCGTTGTAGTCTTTCGGGTTGTGGCTGGCGGTTACCGCGATTCCACCATCCATCTCCGCATGCGCCGTGGCAAAATAAATTTCTTCCGTGCCGCATAAGCCGATGTCATAAACATCCACACCAGAGTCTAACAGGCCATTCGTCAATGCCGCTTTAATCGCTTCGCTACTCAAACGTATATCATGGCCAACAACCACTTTTTTAGGCTTAATAACAGCAGCAAAAGCACGGCCAATTCGATAAGCAATATCCTCATTCAATTGATCAGGAATACGACCGCGAACGTCGTATGCTTTAAAACATGTTATTTCACTGCTGCTCACGATGAACCCTCGGCATAAATGTTTTCGTAGACGTAATTAGTGGCTTCGATAAAACCAGGTACGCTACCACAGTCAAAACGCTTGCCTCGGAATTTATACGCGAGAACGCAACCATTTTGCGCCTGCGTCATCAATGCATCAGTTAGCTGTACTTCACCGTTTTTGCCAGGAGGCGTTTCACGTAAAATGTCAAAAATATCTGGCGTTAAAATATAACGACCAATAACAGCCATATTGGTTGGCGCATCTTCTGGCTTCGGTTTTTCAACCATGGAGCTAACACGGAATAAACCATCACCCATTTCTTCGCCGGCAATAACGCCATATTTTTCAATTTCTTCCAATGGCACCTCTTGGATAGCGACGATGCTGCAACGAAACTGGTTATAGAGCTTAACCATCTGCGCCATAACGCCTTCATCATCTTCATTATTGAGGCACAAATCATCCGACAAAATAACCCCAAACGCCTCATCGCCAACGAGGCACTCACCAGTCAAAATAGCGTGCCCCAAGCCCTTCATCTCACGCTGACGCGTCATCATGAAGGTACCTTTCTCAAGCACATTACGAATACAGTCTAAATAACGCTCTTTGCTAGAACCTGCAATCTGATTTTCCAACTCATAACTAATATCAAAATGGTCTGCAATAGCACGCTTACCACGCCCAGTAACCAAGGCAATTTCATTTAAGTCAGCGTTAATCGCCTCTTCAACACCATACTGCACCAACGGCTTATTCACGATGGGCAGCATCTCTTTAGGCATAGATTTTGTTGCAGGCAAAAAACGTGTGCCGTAACCGGCGACAGGGAATAAACATTTTCTAATCATGATGTTTCCTTTTATTAATCTGGACCAAAATCCAGCTCCATTAAAAAACTAGGCAATATGCAGCTATTTTCCCTTTAGCGCGCCCACTTAGCAAGAACAGCTCTTTTACTGTCTCTTAGTTACAGGAGTGTTACAGCAATGTTCAGGCCAATGTTTACATTTTGTATGTGCCATACAAACCCTTCGTGCTAAGATGGCAAGCAACATTCTCAAACTGATAATTCTGCCTCATGTCTTTAATTCATCAAAATAGCTTTACTAAACAAGAGTTAATTGATTGCGGAAACGGCACGTTGTTTGGCCCCGGCAATCCAAAACTACCTGTAGACAATATGCTTATGGTAGACCGCATCACCCATGTCAGCACCGAGGGTGGTACGCATAACAAAGGCGTACTCGTTGCTGAATTGGATATCAATCCCGACCTTTGGTTCTTTGATTGTCATTTTATTGGCGACCCAGTGATGCCCGGTTGCCTAGGCCTAGACGCCATGTGGCAGCTCGTTGGCTTTTATTTGGGCTGGCGTGGTAATAGCGGCAAGGGACGCGCACTCGGTGCTGGCGAAGTGAAATTCACAGGCCAAATTCTTCCCGACGCCAAACTTGTCACTTACACGCTAAACTACAAACGCTTAATAGAGCGCAAGTTAGTGCTTGGCATCGCCGACGGCGAAGTAGCCGTCGACGGCAAAGTTATCTATACCGCAAAAGATTTGCGCGTAGGTCTGTTTAAAGACGACGCCAGCTTCTAGTAAGCGTTAAAACTTTTACTAACTCCATTTACCATTAAACATTAAAAGAGGTATTCGATGAGACGTGTTGTCGTGACCGGCATGGGGATTGTTTCCAGCATAGGCAATAATCTAGCTGAAGTATTAAGTTCGCTACAGGAAGGCAAATCGGGTATTGCGCTCAACGAGACCTACAAAGAAATGGGCTTTCGCAGCCATGT
This sequence comes from Zhongshania aliphaticivorans, assembly GCF_902705875.1. Lineage (NCBI taxonomy): Bacteria > Pseudomonadati > Pseudomonadota > Gammaproteobacteria > Cellvibrionales > Spongiibacteraceae > Zhongshania > Zhongshania aliphaticivorans. The sequence goes on from NZ_CACSIK010000003.1 coordinate 321,518, forward strand.
TTCAGGCTCCATTAAAAACCTTGACCTTAAAGCGCTAATTGATCGCAAACAATTCCGTTTTATGGGCGACGCCGCCGCTTATGCCTACCTTTCTATGCAGCAAGCTATCGCAGACTCAGGTCTTCAAGAAGATCAAGTTAGCAATGTCCGCACAGGAATTATTGCCGGTTCTGGCGGAGCATCTTCTGCGAACCTAATCGACTCGGCTGACACGTTACGCCAACGCGGCGTGAAGCGCATTGGGCCGTACCGTGTCACCCAGACCATGGGCAGCACCGTATCTGCATGCCTTGCGACACCCTTCAAAATCAAAGGTGTAAACTATTCAATTTCTTCAGCTTGCGCCACCAGCGCACACTGCATAGGCAACGCCGCAGAGCTTATCCAACTTGGCAAACAAGACATTGTCTTTGCTGGTGGCGGCGAAGAAGAGCACTGGTCCCTAAGCTGCTTATTTGATGCAATGGGCGCCCTATCAACAAAATACAACGACACCCCTGAGTGCGCTTCACGTCCCTATGACGCAGAGCGTGATGGCTTTGTAATTGCCGGTGGTGCCGGTATGGTAGTGCTAGAAGAACTCGAGCACGCCAAAGCACGCGGCGCAAAAATTTACGGCGAGCTGGTTGGTTACGGCGCCACTTCCGATGGCTATGACATGGTTGCTCCCAGCGGAGAAGGTGCGGCTCGCTGTATGCACCAAGCGCTAGCCGGCGTTGATAGCGATGTTGACTACATCAACTCTCACGGCACATCGACACCTGCTGGCGACATGCAAGAATTAAAAGCGGTCAAGCAAGCTTATGAAGGCAAAAAGATCCCCGCTATTGGCTCTACCAAATCACTGGCGGGCCACTCATTGGGCGCAACAGGCGCTCAAGAAGCGATCTTTTCTTTACTCATGATGAAACATAATTTCATTGCCGCATCCGCTAATATCAGCACGCTAGATGACGAAGCGGCAGGCGTACCTATCGTGACAAGCAAGCAAGAAAATGTCACCTTGAATACAATTATGTCTAATAGTTTCGGCTTTGGCGGCACCAATGCCAGCCTTGTGTTTAAGCGTTACACAGCTTAAACAATACGCGCCAGCGATTTATTTACACGATGGCTGGCGCGTTAACTCTTCAGTATAAATCCCGCAAAAAGATTACCTCAACGTGATCGCCTCGCTGCAACGTAACACCCACAGGGATAACGGCCAGCGCATTACACCACGACACTGACGTTAATGCCCCAGAGCTCTGCTGAGGGTGAATATCTACCTGCATACCCGATACGCCAGGCGTCACTCTAGCCCGCAAATATTCCTGACGACTGCCCGCCTTGGGCCAACTGAAATTAGCATTAGCCGGCCACTGCGCCACGACAGGATTTGCCACACCCAACATTTTCAACAGATAAGGCCGAACAAAAAGACAGAATGTGACAAAACTCGACACCGGATTCCCAGGCAAACCAAAAAATGGCGCAGCACCCAAACGACCATAAGCCAGCGGCTTACCCGGCTTGATGGCCAACTTCCACAACTGTAACTCCCCCAGCGCCTCAACTTGGGCTTTTACGTGATCCTCCTCGCCCACGGATACTCCGCCACTGCTAATCACAACATCAGCGCGTGTAGAGGCATCGAGAAGCGCAGCTTTAGTAGCGCTGGCGTTATCTGGGATGATCCCCAAATCAACTACCTCACAACCCAGCGAACGAATCATCGCCGCCAACATGGGCCTGTTAGAATTATAAATTTGCCCTGCAGACAAGGACTCTCCCGGCTCTCGCAATTCATCGCCAGTAGACATTAACGCCACGCGGATAGGGGCAGACACAGAGAGCCGCGATATACCCAAGGACGCCAGCAACCCCAAATCCGCCGCCTGCAATCGGTGCCCCGCCTCAAATAACAATTGGCCCGCCGAGATATCCTGGCCACGAGGGCGAATATGCTGCCCCCTTTTTACGCCTGCGCTAACAGTTACCTGATTGCCTGATAATTCGCAGTCTTCCTGAGCGACAACCGTATCTGCATTAGGCGGAATAAACGCACCAGTAAAAATTCGCGCTGCGGTGCCTTCTTGCAGCTCCTCGCCTACTATTCCTGCGGGAATACGCTGACTAACAGGCAAGGATTTACCCGACAATAAGTCTTCATACCTAAATGCAAAGCCGTCCATAGCACTGTTATCAGCCGGCGGAACATCTCGCTCAGCAAACACGTCGCCATCAAGCACTGCGCCCAAATACAGTGCCGACACCTCGCTCTTAACGCACCCAATTGGAGCGTCAGAAAGAATATAGTGCAAAACATCATCAACAGCGCGCAAACCCAACACTAACCCCCCGCATTCCGACGAGTTTTTAACACGCCAACAAAGTTACAAGGGCGATGCCGACTATCAAGCTGCTCACTAATAACCCCTTCCCATGCGGTCTTACATGCCCCAGTTGATCCAGGCACGCAGAAGATCACCGTATTGTTTGCCAAACCCGCTATTGCGCGAGACTGAATGGTAGAGGAGCCTATTTCCTGTAATGAAACCGCACGAAATACCTCACCAAAACCATCAATCTCCTTATCAAACAACACCGAAACTGCTTCAGGTGTTGAATCTCGACCGGAAAACCCGGTTCCTCCCGTGATCAATACCACTTGGACATCACTACGATAAATCCAATCTGACACCACAGCACGTATTTGATAAATATCGTCTTTTACTATTTTCTTGTCCGCAAGCTGATGACCCGCCAACTCAAGCGCATCAACAAAAAACTTACCCGAACTATCACTTTTTTCATCCCGCGAATCTGAGACAGTTAATACCGCCACATCCAGCGGTATAAAATTATCATCGCCGCTCATTTACTTGCCCCTTCACAAATTGCACGCACCATCCTAGGCAGGTAGGCCCGCCACGGCAGCTGCTTAACACCAAAATCCTGCAATATTTTATCGCAAGAAAGTACCGGCACACTCGGCACCCAGCCTATGCCGTCATCATCTGCCGTGATTTCCGCAACAGGTGCAACAAACTGCGAAGCAAACGCACAGACAACTTCAGCAAACTCATAAGCGCTAGTCGAACCACTGCTATTGTAATGGTAAACACCTCGACACAACGCACCACAACTAAGCTGATCGACCATCGCCGACACCACTCTTGCAAGATCAGATACCGGCGTTGGGCAACTCAATATTGCATCATTTAACGGCAGTACCTTACCTCCGCGAACAGTCACTAGGCAGTCACTGATAAAACCCCCTTCCTCTACCGCAATTAAAGGCCCCGTGCGTAACACTATACCTTGGCCCGAAAATTCAGTTAATAAAACCTCTAACTCCGCCAGTTGCCTGCCCGCCAGACTCGCCGCTGTAACACCGTCATTCTCCACGCAACCATTATGCGGCGCGTCAAATCCATCAAAGACCCGGCCATCACTGAGCAAAATATACGGTACACACGCCTCCTGACAAAACTGCAATAACACTTCACGTCGCTCTAACATCTGGGCATGCTTATTTTCAGCAATGCCATCCGCGCCCTGAAACTCCACCAAAGCTTGGCAATCTACAACAATTGCCTCTACTAACAGGCTCGCATCCAATGAAGGCAGGTCATCTGGAGAAATGGCAATAAATGGTCGCAACCGCAAATGTAATTGATTGCAGATTGCGTCGCTCAAAGAACTTGATGGAGAAATTAAAACTACATTCACAAAAGCATTCACACGTTGTAAGAAAGTTACACTAACTGAGTAGCAGCATACAAAGATGGCTTACCCCATCAACAGTACTCAATGCCCCCAATATTCACAAGGAATTAAAATACAAATGGTTAAGCGCTAACTAAAACGCCCTACAGAAGAAGGGCGCCTTTAAAGAATTTAAAATCTATTAATTGTTTTTTAGAACGGAATATCATCGTCAAAGTCATCAAACCCACCGGCCGGTGGCGCACTTTGTGCTGGCGCTTGATTCTGCGGCGGAGGTGGTGGTGCACGGCGAGCTGGTTGCTGTGCAGGTGCCGCTTGAGCTTGGGGCTGAGACGGCGCCGAATAGCCACCATCATTGTAATTACCACCAGAACCCGAGTCTCCACGACCGTCTAACATTTGCATTTCTGCCGCAACTATCTCGGTGGTATAGCGATCTTGTCCGCTTTGGTCTTGCCACTTTCTAGTGCGTAGAGAACCTTCAAGGTAAACCTTTGAGCCTTTTTTCAAATACTCTCCAGCAATCTCCGCAAGACGATTAAAAAATACAACTCGATGCCATTCAGTTCGCTCTTGCGGCTGACCTGTTTGCTTATCTTTCCAAGTCTCACTTGTCGCCACGGTGATATTAGTTACAGCACCACCAGATGGCATATAACGGGTTTCAGGATCCTGGCCTAAATTTCCCACCAGAATAACTTTGTTCACTCCTCGCGCCATGCGCCACCTCCAATTATTTCTAATACTGCGAATGTATTTCTCGCAAAAGATTAACTATACCGGATTCCCACCTTATTAGCTGCTGAGCTGTATACCATCAGGCAAGGTAGCGGGATTAAAATCTGGGCCCGCACGAAAATACGCCAGCCGCTCACTTTCTAATATTGTAATATCTACCGCGCCTGGCAGAGATAACATTTCATCACGCAAATTTACAGCATCCCAATCCCCGAAATTCCAGCGTAAAATCATATTCTCTGATTTTGGCGGTACGGCCATTCCCCAGGCAACAATCAACCAGATACCGCCAAGTACTGCCGCACCCACAAACAATACCGACACTCCCCAGCGACCGAGCAGCCCGCCACCGATGGCGCCGCCACAAAAAGCCCCAAAAAACTGGAAGGTAGAATACACTCCCATCGCCGTACCCTTACCACCAGGGCATACTGTTTTGCTCACCAAGGAGGGTAGAGATGCTTCTAGTAAATTAAACGCAGTAAAAAACAACGCTATCATCAAAATTAAATACCAAAACTCTTGAGCAAGCCAAGCCGAGGCAAATAATGTCAAAACCAATGCTGCGATGGCCGACAAAAAGGTGGTCTTCATGCCATTATATTTTTCCGCATATATAATCAACGGAACCATGGCAATGAACGCCAGCACCATAACTGGAAGATACATTTTCCAGTGATCATTGGCTACCAACCCCTGCTCTTCCAACAAACTTGGCACAATCACAAATATCGCCATAAGCATGGCATGTAAAGAAAAAATACCAATATTCAATCTCATCAAATTGCGATCTTGTAAACACCTCACTAACAGGCCCCGCAATGATTGACTATCGCCATTGACACTGGCCGTGCTTGGTGTTGGCACCAACCACAATGTTATGAATACACCAATCACGGCTAAGATAGAAGTCGACAAAAATAATCCAGAAACACCAACCTCAGAAGCCACTAACGGCCCAAGCACCATCGCTACAGCGAAAGACACACCGATACTAAGCCCAATCGTCGCCATTGCTTTTGTACGATGCTGCTCCCGCGTTAAGTCGGCAAGCAACGCAGTTAATGTGCTCGCTATTGCTCCTGTGCCCTGCAAAAGGCGTCCAATAATAACCGTAACAATATTATCCGCACTTGCGGCAACAACGCCCCCAGCAGCAAACAAAATCAAACCAGCAATAATAACCGGTTTACGGCCTATCCGGTCTGACAACATGCCAAGCGGCACTTGTAATGCAGCTTGACCCAAGCCATATATACCCAACGCCAAACCGACAAGCACCGGTGTACTGTGGTCATATTCACTGGCGTATAAGCTCAAAACTGGAAGTAGCATAAACAACCCAAGCATGCGAAATGCATACAAAGTTGCCAGTGAAGCGACAGAGCGACGCTCTGCCGCACTCATTGCGTTCAGACTCAAGGTGGATTCCCAAAAACGATTAACTTAATTAACTCGATTCTATCAGCATAACAGCCCCTTAAAAACCACTGTTCTATTTCATAAGCTTCTTTTGCGCCTCAGCATATGCGCATCGTATAATGGTTGGTTTACCACGCTGGGGAATACTATGGATCGGATTATCGTTCGCGGTGCCCGCACCCACAATTTAAAGAACATCGACCTTGATATTCCCCGTGACAAACTGGTTGTTATCACCGGCTTATCTGGTTCGGGAAAATCCTCTCTCGCCTTCGATACCCTTTATGCAGAAGGTCAACGTCGCTACGTAGAATCACTTTCTACCTATGCACGTCAATTTCTTTCCATGATGGAAAAACCCGACGTTGATCATATTGAAGGCTTATCACCAGCAATCTCAATAGAACAAAAGTCGACATCTCACAATCCACGATCCACCGTTGGCACCATTACCGAAATATACGATTACTTGCGATTACTTTACGCTCGCGCTGGTGAGCCCCGCTGCCCAGACCATAATACGCCCCTCTCGGCACAAACTGTCAGCCAAATGGTCGATAACGTTTTAGCGTTGCCCGAAGGCAGCAAAATGATGCTGCTCGCCCCCGTCATTCACAACCGAAAAGGTGAGCATTTACACACTTTTGACAAGTTACGTAGCCAGGGCTTTGTGCGTGCAAGAATCGACGGAATTGTTACCGACCTTGATGATCTGCCAAGTTTGGACAAAAACAAAAAGCACTCAATAGACGTTGTTGTAGATCGCTTTAAAGTTCGCGAAGACTTGGGACAACGCCTAGCAGAGTCATTTGAAACGGCCTTGGAACTCACCGATGGCGTGGCACGCGTTGCCCACATGGAAGACGATAGTATTGCTGAATTAGTTTTTTCTTCTAAGTTCGCCTGCCCCCATTGTGGATATAGCTTAGCCGAGCTAGAGCCCAGATTATTCTCTTTCAACAGCCCTCTTGGTGCCTGCAGCAGCTGCGACGGGCTCGGCGTTAAACAATTTTTTGATGCCAGCCGCCTTGTTCAACACCCTGAAGCAAGCCTATCTACTGGTGCTATTCGCGGCTGGGATCGTCGCAGTGTTTATTATTTTCACATGCTCACCTCACTCGCAGATCATTATGGCTTTGATGTAGATGCACCTTTCGAATCACTTAGTGAGGATCATCGCAATAAAATCCTCTACGGAAGCGGCAGCGAAGAAATCAGTTTTACCTACATCAATGATCGCGGCGACAATTTCCAACGAAAGCACCCCTTCGAAGGGGTAATTCCAAATATGGAAAGGCGCTATAAAGATACTGAATCACAAACAGTACGCGAGGAACTTAGTAAATTTTTAAACACCCAGTCTTGCCCTGACTGCCATGGCACTCGCCTCCGTAAAGAAGCTCGCAATGTATTTATAATAGACAAAACTTTGCCTGAAATTGCAGCGATGCCGGTAGGCGCCGCAAGAGAATACTTCACTTCGCTGAAGCTTCATGGAAGGCGTGCTCAAATTGCCGAAAAAATACTTAAAGAAATTAATGATCGCCTCCGCTTTTTAGTCGATGTCGGCCTCAATTACTTAACACTTGACCGTAGCGCTGACACGCTGTCTGGCGGTGAAGCGCAACGAATAAGACTGGCCAGCCAGATTGGCGCCGGCCTAGTAGGTGTTATGTATATTCTTGATGAGCCATCAATAGGCTTACATCAACGTGACAATGATCGACTACTTAAAACATTAAGACATTTACGTGATATTGGTAACACAGTTATCGTTGTTGAACACGACGAAGATGCCATCAGAACCGCAGACCACATAATAGACATCGGCCCTGGCGCCGGTGTTCACGGCGGCAACGTTATAGCACAAGGCAAACTTGAAGATATTCTAAATTCACCCAACTCTTCAACTGGACAATATTTGTCTGGCGCTAAGTGCATCGCCATACCAACGCAACGCAACCCCTTTGTTAAAGATAAGACAATCACAATAACTGGTGCATCAGGAAATAATTTAAGGAATGTAAATTTAAGCCTGCCTTTGGGGCTCATGACGTGTGTAACCGGTGTATCCGGTTCAGGTAAATCTACACTCATTAACCACACACTATACCCACTGGCGGCCACAGAATTAAATGGCGCGACGACCTTAACCCCTGCCGCGCACGTTGCCATCACTGGTCTAGATCAAGTCGACAAATGTATCGATATAGATCAAAGCCCGATAGGTCGTACTCCTCGGTCAAACCCTGCTACCTACACAGGCATTTTCACACCAATACGCGAATTATTTTCTGGCACACAAGAAGCGCGCTCACGTGGTTACAAGGTGGGTCGCTTTAGCTTTAATGTTAAAGGCGGTCGCTGTGAGGCATGCCAAGGCGATGGTGTCACTAAAGTTGAAATGCATTTCTTACCCGATATCTATGTTGCGTGTGAAGTATGCGGGAGCAAACGATACAATCGTGAAACTCTTGAAATCACTTACAAGGGTAAAAATATTCACGAAGTCTTAGATATGACCATAGAAGATGCCAATGTTTTTTTTGAAAACGTCCCTAGCATCAGTAAAAAATTACAAACTTTGATGGATGTCGGTTTAAGTTATATCCGCTTGGGTCAAGCAGCGACAACGCTATCAGGCGGTGAAGCTCAACGAGTAAAACTGGCACGAGAACTCTCTAAACGCGACACAGGAAAAACACTCTACATTCTAGATGAACCGACAACCGGTCTTCATTTCGAAGATATCCAACTTTTACTTACCGTCCTTCATCGCTTACGAGACCACGGTAATACCGTTGTTGTTATTGAACATAATCTCGATGTTATTAAAACAGCAGATTGGGTTGTTGACCTTGGGCCAGAGGGCGGCAGTGGCGGTGGGCAAATTATCGCAGAGGGGACACCAGAACAGATTGCAGAAATGCCACAATCTCATACCGGTCATTTTCTTGCTAAGCTTCTCCCAGTAAAGACCGCAATGAAAACGGTAGCTGAGAAATAAAGCTATCCGAAGGGATTAAAATTTAGTCAAAAAAAAGCCGGCTAATAAGCCGGCTTTTTAATTGCTAGACTATTCGTCGTCATCTTCTTCAATGACAGGGCGATCTACCAATTCAACATATGCCATCGGCGCCTTATCTCCAGAACGTAGACCACATTTCATAATGCGAATGTAGCCGCCTGGACGGCCCTCATAACGAGGTCCCAAGTCAGAAAACAACTTGCCAACAGCAGAATCACTACGTAGGCGTGCAAATGCAAGACGACGGTTAGCGACAGAATCTACCTTAGAAAGCGTAATTAAAGGTTCTGCATATCCGCGCAGTTCCTTTGCTTTAGGTAGGGTAGTTTTAATCATTTCGTGCTCAACCAACGACGCCGTCATGTTGCGGAACATCGCTTTACGATGAGAGCTATTACGGTTTAATTGACGGCCACTATGACGATGACGCATGGCTTTTTCCTTTAATAAACGTTGCTATCTCAGCAAAAAATATTCAAAAGTACTCGCGAAATTACGCAAGCACTCGGTCGTCGTTTCTAAGACTTGCTGGCGGCCAGTTATCTAGGCGCAAACCTAAAGACAACCCACGTGACGCCAATACATCTTTAATTTCTGTTAGCGACTTCTTACCAAGGTTTGGTGTTTTCAACAATTCAACCTCAGTGCGCTGAACTAGGTCACCGATGTAGTAGATATTTTCCGCTTTAAGGCAGTTAGCCGAGCGGACGGTGAGCTCTAAGTCATCTACAGGACGCAACAGAATAGGATCTACTTCATTCTCTTCACGTGAAGGCTCGTTTTCACCTTCGCTTTCCAGATCAACGAATACGGCAAGTTGTTGCTGGAGGATAGTTGCTGCACGACGAATAGCTTCTTCAGGATCAATTGTTCCGTTAGTTTCTAAATCCAAAACCAACTTATCCAGATCCGTACGCTGCTCAACACGGGCACTTTCAACCACGTAACTAACACGACTGATCGGGCTGTAACTCGCATCTAACTGCAAGCGGCCAATTGAACGAGATTCTTCTTCAGCATTATCACGAGAATCAGCCGGGACATATCCGCGACCACGAGCGATGGTAAGACGCATATTGATCTCACCATCACTATTGAGATTAGCAATAACGTGATCTGTATTCACGATTTCAATTTCGTGATCAGTTTGAATATCGCCAGCAGTTACTAAACCAGGTCCTTTCTTGTTAAGAACCAATGTCGCCTGGTCTTTACCATGCATGATCACCGCAACTTCTTTAAGGTTAAGCAGGATCTCAATGACATCCTCCTGTACACCTTCCATTGCGCTGTATTCATGCAATACGCCGTCAATCTCAACTTCGGTTACCGCACAACCCGGCATAGAAGAAAGCAAAATACGACGCAAAGCATTACCCAAGGTGTGACCAAACCCACGCTCTAGCGGCTCTAGCGTCACTTTCGCACGAGTTTGACCAAGTTCTTGGACCTGGATAACACGTGGTGTTAGAAATTCATTGACAGCACTTTGCATAGTTCACCTATCGTGATTTGTCCGGAGTTTAACTTACTTCGAGTAAAGCTCTACGATCAATTGCTCATTAATCTCAGAAGGTAAGTCGCTACGATCTGGCGCGCTCTTATAAACGCCTTCCATTTTAGTAGCATTAATATCAATCCAAGAAATATCACCACGCTGCGCAGCAAGTGCAATTGCAGATTGAATGCGTAACTGTGTCTTAGATTTCTCACGAACACTAATAACGTCACCAGCTTGAACTTGATAAGAGGGGACATTTACTGTCTTACCATTTACCAGTACAGACTTATGTGACACTAATTGACGAGCTTCTGCGCGGGTTGAGCCAAAACCAATACGGTAAACCACATTGTCTAGACGCCCTTCCAAAAGCTGAAGCAGGTTTTCACCTGTAGCGCCTTTACGGCGTGCAGCTTTTGTATAATATGCGCGGAATTGTTTTTCTAGTACACCGTACATACGACGTACTTTTTGTTTTTCTCTTAACTGAACACCGTAGTCTGAAAGACGACCACGACGAGCACCGTGCATACCAGGTGCTGTTTCAGCTTTACATTTTGAATCCAGAGGACGAACACCACTCTTCAGGAACAGGTCGGTACCTTCCCGTCTGGATAATTTACAGCTTGGGCCCAAATATCTAGCCATTTTCTATATTCCTCAACTGTTAATTAAACGCGACGTTTCTTGGGAGGACGGCAACCATTATGTGGAATTGGTGTCACGTCAGTGATGTTTGTAATCTTGTAGCCACAGTTATTCAAAGCACGCACAGCAGACTCACGTCCTGGCCCTGGGCCCTTAACTTCAACATCAAGATTTTTCAAACCGTAATCTTTCGCAGCGTTACCGGCGCGTTCTGCAGCAACCTGTGCGGCGAAAGGTGTACTTTTACGAGAGCCACGGAAACCACTGCCACCCGCTGTTGCCCAGCTTAGTGCGTTACCCTGACGGTCTGTAATTGTGATAATGGTGTTGTTAAACGACGCATGTATATGCGCAACACCGTCCACGACGGTCTTTTTGACCTTTTTACGTGGAGCTTGTTTGCCTGGTTTGGCCATGTTCTATTTCCATCTCTAATATCAACACTACACAAGTGGTGTAGCTACACTAAAGGATTACTGCCTTTGATTACTTACGAATCGGCTTACGTGGACCTTTACGCGTACGCGCATTAGTCTTAGTACGCTGACCGCGAAGCGGCAGACCTTTACGATGACGCAGACCGCGATAGCAGCCCAGATCCAGCAAGCGTTTGATGTTCATAGAAACTACGCGACGCAAGTCACCTTCTACGGACATTTTCGCTATTTCGCCACGAAGTGCATCAAGCTGCTCTTCGGACAAAGTGCTGATTTTAGCGTCTTCAGCTATTGTAGTTTTGGCACACAACGCTTTAGCGCTAGTGCGGCCAATGCCATATATATAGGTCAACGCAATAACAGCATGCTTGTTATCTGGTATGTTGACACCTGCAATACGAGCCATTCAGGTTACTCCAATTAAGCCCAATTCTTTTTAACGCCAAACAATCACCGGAAAACGGATGACCACCGCACGAAAGGCGCAGTAGTCTACCCGCACTAAGGTTGCAAAGCAACCCCGTTACCGTATTGCTTAGCCCTGTCGCTGCTTATGACGCGGTTCAACGTTACAAATAACCCGAACCACACCTTTACGACGAACGATTTTACAGTTCCGGCAAATTGTCTTTACCGATGCACGTACTTTCATTGTGATACTCCAAACAAGCCATTTGGTTAGTGAGCGTTAGCGCGCACCACCGCCGTAATTTTTTAAGTTAGCCTTTTTCATGACAGAGTCATATTGATGAGACATCAGATGAGACTGAACTTGTGCCATGAAATCCATTACTACCACTACAACAATCAGCAATGAGGTGCCACCAAGATAAAATGGTACATTCCACATCACGACCAAAAACTGCGGCAACAAACACACACCGGCAATATACAAAGAACCAAACATGGTTAAGCGGGTTAATACACCGTCTATATAGTTCGCAGTTTGCTTACCAGGACGAATCCCAGGTAAAAATGCTCCTGAACGCTTCAGGTTATCGGCGACTTCATCAGGGTTAAACATCAACGCTGTATAGAAGAAGCAGAAAAATACTATTAATGCTGTGAAAAGCAGAATATTCAAAGGCTGACCGGGACCGATTGCCAACGCCACATCCTGCAACCACTCCATCCCCTCGCCACTTTGTCCTACCCACTGCGCAATAGACGCAGGGAATAACAAAATGGAACTTGCGAAGATAGCAGGAATAACACCAGCCATATTCACTTTCATCGGTAGATGGCTAGATTGCGCTTGGTACATTTTATTACCGCGCTGTTGCTTGGCGTAATTAACCGTGATACGCCGCTGTCCACGCTCAATAAATACCACCAAATACACAACCGCAATGGCAAGAACCAAGATTGCTAGCAAGACGAGAATGTTCAATTCACCTTGACGCGCTTGCTCTAAAGATTGACCCACAGCAGAGGGTAAACCTGCAACAATACCTGCGAAAATCAGCATGGATATACCATTACCAACACCGCGTTCAGTAAGCTGCTCACCAAGCCACATCATAAATATTGCGCCGGTAACGAGAGAAACCACAGACACAAAGTAAAAACTAAAATCAGCACTGTAAGCTAGACCCTGATTGGCAAGGCCAACTGTCATACCAGTACCCTGCAACAAGGCTAATACTACAGCCAAATACCGCGTGTACTGACTTATCTGCCGTCGTCCAGCCTCACCCTCTTTCTTCAAGGCTTCCAGCTGCGGACTTACAGCAGACATCAACTGCATAATAATAGATGCAGAGATGTAAGGCATGATACCAAGCGCCAGAATACTCATGCGCTCCAATGCACCACCAGAGAACATGTTGAACAAACCAAGAACCGTTCCTTGATTTTGATTGAACAACGCAGCGAGCTGATCCGGGTTAATCCCTGGCACAGGTATATGAGTACCAATACGATAAACAATTATTGCCAACAATAAAAAACGGAGGCGAGCCATAAGCTCGCCCATTCCGGATTCTTTTCCAGCAGTTTGTGGACTTGGCTTCGCCATTGAGTTCGCCTTATTCCTCGACTTTGCCGCCCGCTTTTTCAATAGCTTCGCGGGCACCTTTGGTTACTGCTAAACCTTTTACAGTAACGGCTTTGTTCAAATCACCAGACAGAAAGATCTTTGCGCGTTCAATGTTACTGCTAATCAAATCGGCACGCTTAAGCGCATCCAAATCAATTACATCGTCATTCACTGAGGTTAACTCAGAGGTACGAATTTGTGCAGTGACACGTGACAAACGCGAAGTAAAACCATACTTTGGCAAACGCTTTTGCAAAGGCATTTGACCGCCTTCAAAACCTGGACGCACACTACCACCTGAACGTGACTTCAGACCTTTGTGACCACGACCTGCGGTTTTACCCAAGCCACTACCGATACCACGACCAACCCGCTTACCTTCTTTAACTCTACCAGGCGCCGGGCTCAGCGTGTTTAAACGCATATCGCTCATCACTTACCCCTCAACACGTACTAAATAGTTGACCTTATTGATCATACCGCGCACCGATGGAGTATCTTCTACTTCTACAGTGTGGCGAATACGACGCAAGCCAAGACCGGCAACGCAGGCCTTGTGCGACTTTAGTCGTCCTGCAACAGAACGAACTAGTGTGACTTTAATCTTGCTCATAGCAAATCCTGCCTGTGTCTTAGCCCAAGATTTCTTCTACAGTTTTACCGCGCTTACTAGCAACGTCTTCTGGAGAGGAAACACTTTCAAGTGCTTTAATAGTTGCACGAACCACGTTTACTGGGTTTGTAGAACCGTAGCACTTAGCCAATACGTTATTAATACCGGCAATCTCCAGTACAGAACGCATCGCACCACCTGCGATGACACCAGTACCTTCAGATGCAGGCTGCATGTAGACCTTAGAGGCACCATGACGGCCTTTTACAGCGTACTGAATGGTATCACCTTTAATATCTACCTGAACCATATTGCGGCGTGCAGCTTCCATCGCTTTTTGGATCGCGACAGGCACTTCACGAGCCTTACCACGGCCAAAACCGACTTTACCACTTCCGTCGCCCACTACAGTTAATGCAGTGAAGCTAAAAATACGGCCACCTTTGACCACTTTGGCAACACGGTTTACCTGAACAAGCTTCTCTTGCAGGCCTTCTGTGTTTGCTTTGTCTTTCTGATCGTTATACGCCATCGCCTAAAACCTTAGAATTCCAAACCACCTTCACGGGCAGCATCTGCCAGCGCCTTGACTCGCCCGTGGAATTTAAATCCACTGCGATCAAAAGCGACCTTTGTCACGCCTGCGGCTTTCGCACGGTCAGCGATCAACTTGCCCACACTAGCTGCTGCAGCGACATTACCGGTCGCACCAGCACGCAAATCTTTGTCTAGCGTAGATGCACTCGCCAACACGACGTCACCAGATGCAGCAATAAGCTGTGCATACATATGACGTGGTGTGCGGTGAATGCTCAAACGTACGGCGCGTAGCTCACGCATCTTAAAGCGAGCACGGCGGGCACGACGTAATCTTGAAACTTTCTTATCGCTCATAACCTTGCCTTTACTTTTTCTTCGCTTCTTTACGACGGACGTTTTCTTCCGCGTAACGAACACCTTTACCTTTATAAGGCTCTGGTGGACGGAACGCGCGGATTTCGGCCGCTACCTTACCAAGTACCTGCTTGTCGGTACCACTCAACACAACTTCTGTTTGCGTTGGGGTCTCAACAGTTACACCTTCTGGTAAGTCATAATCAATAGGGTGCGAAAAACCCAGCACCAAGTTTATTGACTTGCCATTTGCTTTTGCACGGTAACCAACGCCATTAAGAATCAGCTTACGCTGAAAGCCTTCGCTTACCCCGACAACCATATTGTTAGTCAGTGAACGAGTTGTACCCGCCATTGCCCAACCTTCTTTCGCGCCTTCACGCGCTGAAAATACTAAAGACCCGTCTTCCTGCTTGATCTCTACTGATTTGTGCAAAGACATAACCAACGTGCCTTTTTTACCTTTCACAGAGATGTTGCTGGCGTCGAGCTTGACTTCAACCCCTGAAGGGATAGTCACTGGACTTTTCGCTACTCTTGACATGTTAAGAACTCTTTAAACCGTCGCCTTAGAAAACAGTGCAAAGCACTTCGCCGCCAACCCCGGCAGCTCGTGCTGCACGATCAGTCATTACACCATGACTGGTTGAAACAATAGCGATACCCAGCCCTGCACGTACTGATGGTAGTTCATCTTTACCTGCGTAAGCGCGGAGACCAGGGCGACTAACGCGACTGATTTCAGCGATAACTGGCTTACCCTGATGGTATTTAAGCTCTACCGTCAGTGCTGCCTTGCCACCTTGTTCATCCACCCGCGAACCGGCGACATAACCTTCATCTTCAAGTACCTTGGCAACCGATACTTTTAATTTAGATGACGGCATTGTAACAGCAGTTTTACCTGCCATCTGAGCGTTGCGGATGCGTGTTAGCATATCCGCTAAAGGGTCTTGCATGCTCATGTTTTGCTCCCGTTAAACGCCGCGGCTAATGCCAGCGACAGCAAAATTCTCAATATTACCAGCTAGCCTTAACTAAGCCTGGGACATCACCGCGCATTGCGGCTTGACGGAGCTGGTTACGGCAAAGACCAAACTTGCGGTAAACACCGTGTGGACGGCCAGTGATCTGGCAGCGACGACGCTGGCGAGAAGGACTCGCATCACGAGGCAGCTTTTGCAGTTTAACCTGCGCATCCCATTTTTCTTCGTCGCTAGCTGTTGCACTGATGATAATAGCTTTCAGTTCAGCACGCTTTGCAGCGAATTTTTCAACAGTTTGGGCACGCTTTAATTCACGCGCCTTCATAGACTGCTTTGCCATAATCCCTACCCCTTAACCTTTGAACGGAAAGTTAAACGCTTTTAAAAGCGCGCGACCTTCATCGTCATTACGAGCGGTTGTGGTTATAGTGATATCCAGACCGCGCAGTGTATCAACTTTATCGTAATCAATTTCAGGAAATATAATTTGCTCAGTAACACCCATTGCAAAATTACCACGACCATCGAATGATTTTGGGCTTACGCCTCGGAAATCTCGAACTCGTGGAATTGCAACGCTTACTAAGCGATCCAAAAATTCATACATGTGAGCGCCACGCAAAGTTACTTTGCAACCAATCGGCCAGCCATCACGGATCTTAAAGCCAGCAATTGATTTACGCGCTTTTGTTACCACCGGCTTCTGGCCCGCAATTTTTTGCAGATCAGTCAGCGCAGCTTCAAGAACTTTTTTATCACCAGCCGCTTCACCAACACCCATATTAAGAGTGATTTTAGTGATGCGAGGAACTTCCATAGGGTTAGCTAAAGACAGCTCTTCAATCAGCTTAGCCCGTAACTCGTTTTGGTATAGTTCACCTAATCGTGCCATTTTTCACTAACCCCTACGCGTCAACCGCTTCGCCGCTGGATTTAAAGATACGGGTCTTACTGCCATCTTCGGCCACTTTAAAGCCCACGCGATCCGCTTTTTTACTTGCCGGATTATAAATCGCTACATTAGAAACCTGGATCGGCGCTTCTTTCTCGACGATACCGCCAGCAACACCCAACTGTGGGTTTGGACGCTGGTGTTTCTTAATCATATTAATGCCAGACACAAGTAGCTTGTTATTGTCCATAACCTTCTGAACAACACCGCGCTTACCTTTGTCTTTTCCGGTTAAGACGATAATTTCGTCTTCACGCTTAATCTTACGCATAACCTGACCTCAGCCTTCTCTTCACACCCAGTAATTTATAGTACTTCCGGTGCCAAAGAGATAATCTTCATGAACTTCTCGCCACGCAATTCTCGCGTTACAGGCCCGAATATACGAGTGCCTATAGGCGCATTTGAATTGTTTAGCAACACTGCAGCGTTATCGTCAAACTTGATCAGTGAACCGTCACCACGACGAACACCTTTCTTAGTACGAACTACAACAGCTGTCATTACCTGACCTTTTTTCACTTTGCCGCGAGGGATTGCCTCTTTGACAGTGACTTTGATCAGATCACCGACTCGTGCGTAACGACGATGAGAGCCGCCAAGCACCTTGATGCACATAACACGGCGAGCGCCACTGTTATCTGCAACTTCTAAATAGCTTTCTGTTTGAATCATTTCTTACTCCAAACCAGTCAACAGTGCATCAAGCGATTGCACAAGGGCCGCCGGTGAAATTAAACCTGGGTAGCCGTTACATCAACACTAACCAAAGCCCAAGTTTTTAACTTAGAGACTGGACGTGTTTCGCAAACTGTCACTACATCACCAATTTTGCACTCATTCTTTTCATCATGAGCGTGAACTTTCGATGAGCGCGTAATGTACTTACCGTAAATCGGGTGTTTTACCCGACGCTCGATCAGAACAGTAACGGTTTTATCCATCTTGTCGCTGACGACTTTACCGGTAGCTGTACGAGCACTTTTTGCAACTTCTGACATTTTAATTACCTGCCTTTTCCTGGAGCACAGTTTTAACGCGTGCAATTTCCTGACGGGTTTTCTTCAGCAAATGTGTCTGCGCTAACTGGCCCGTACTCTTTTGCATGCGCAACTTGAATTGATCTTCAAGGAGCTGCACCAGTTGGGCATTCAGATCGTCAACTGACTTTTCGCGTAATTCTAAAGCATTCATCACATTACCACCCGCTTAACAAATGTGGTTGGCACAGGAATCTTTGCTGCCGCCAAGGCGAATGCTTCACGCGCCAATTCTTCAGAGACGCCTTCTACTTCATACAATACCTTGCCAGGTTGTATCAGTGCGACCCAGTACTCAACATTACCCTTACCTTTACCCTGACGAACTTCCAGAGGTTTTTCAGTAATAGGCTTATCTGGGAAAACACGAATCCAGATTTTTCCACCCCGTTTGATATGGCGAGTCATAGCACGACGTGCCGCCTCTATCTGACGAGCTGTAATACGTCCGCGACCAACAGACTTCAGGCCAAAATCACCAAAGCTGACCCGGCTACCGCGCTCTGCCAGACCACGGTTGCGACCTTTGTGTTGCTTGCGAAACTTTGTGCGCTTCGGCTGTAACATTTGCGTAACCCTTACTCTGAACCTTTCTTAGCCTTAGCTTCGACCGCTTCTTTTCTGGCTCCCAAGATTTCACCCTTGAATATCCAGACCTTGACACCAATGATGCCGTAAGTCGTAGCTGCTTCGTGTGTCGCATAATCGATATCTGCGCGCAGTGTGTGCAATGGCACACGACCTTCGCGATACCATTCAGTACGAGCAATCTCTGCTCCACCGACACGACCACTTACCTGTACCTTGATACCTTCCGCACCTTGACGAATTGCGTTTTGAACAACACGCTTCATCGCACGACGGAACATGACCCGACGCTCTAGTTGCTGAGCGACATTCATAGCCACCAACTTCGCTTCTAGATCCGGCTTGCGAATCTCTTCGATGTTGATGTGAACTGGCACACCCATTTTTACCGAAAGCTCTTTACGGAGCTTGTCGACATCTTCGCCCTTTTTACCGATAACGATACCAGGACGTGCGGTGTGAATCGTGATACGCGCGGTTTGTGCCGGACGCTCAATAACGATTCGACTTACCGATGCACTCGCTAGCTTCTTCTCAAGCAGTTCGCGAATCTCCAGATCCATTACCAAGTTATCCGCGTAGTTCTTACCGCTAGCGAACCAAACAGAATTATGCTCTTTTACGATTCCCAGCCGGATGCCGGTCGGGTGTACTTTCTGACCCATGTGGTCTCTCCTACCTAGCCTTCGCCGTCTGCAACTTTAATCGTGATATGACAAGATCTCTTAAGAATTCGATCCGCACGACCCTTTGCACGTGGACGAAGGCGCTTCATAGTAGAACCCTCATCAACGAAAATCGTGGAAACCGTTAACTCATCAACATCAGCGCCTTCATTGTGCTCAGCGTTGGCGATTGCAGAGTTAAGCACTTTCTTAATAATGCTCGCCGCTTTCTTAGAACTGAACGTCAACAGATCCAGCGATTCCTCAACGCCCTTTCCGCGTATTTGGTCAGCAACCAAACGTGCTTTCTGAGCAGAAATTCTTGCGCCTTTTAAACGTGCCGCTACTTCCATCTTAAAAGCCTCTCCCGGCGCAAGCTTAACGCTTGGCCTTTTTATCGGCCACGTGACCCTTATAGGTCCTAGTCGCGGCAAATTCACCCAATTTGTGGCCTACCATATCCTCAGTAACAATCACTGGGACATGCTGACGACCGTTATGAACAGCGATAGTCAGCGCCACCATTTCAGGCAGAATCATGGAGCGACGCGACCACGTTTTAATGGGGCGACGATCGTTTTTTTCTACCGCTACTTCAACCTTCTTCAACAAATGAAGATCGACAAACGGACCTTTCTTTAATGAACGTGGCACAAGCTTATCCTCTTTACTCTAATTGGCATCTGGCGACTTACTTGCCGCGACGACGGACAATTAGTTTGTCTGTACGCTTATTTTTACGGGTCTTATACCCTTTAGTCGGCATACCCCAAGGAGATACGGGATGACGACCACCAGAAGTACGACCTTCACCACCACCATGTGGGTGATCAACCGGGTTCATTGCCACACCGCGAACGGTAGGACGAACACCACGCCAGCGCGATGCACCCGCTTTACCCAATTTACGCAAGCTATGCTCACTATTGGACACTTCACCCAATGTTGCTCTGCATTCCGACAATACTTTACGCGTCTCACCACTGCGCAAACGAATCGTTGCGTACTGGCCGTCACGCGCAACAAGCTGAGCAGAAGTCCCCGCACTACGCGCTAATTGCGCGCCTTTACCTGGCTTCATTTCAACACAGTGAATAGTACTACCCACTGGGATATTGCGAATAGGCAGTGTATTGCCCGGCTTAATAGGTGATGACTCACCGGATACAATTTCGTCACCTGCAGCTATACCCTTAGGCGCAATTACATAGCGACGCTCGCCGTCCGCATACATTACTAAGGCAATGAAAGCAGTACGGTTAGGATCATATTCAAGACGCTCAACACGCGCAGGAATACCATCTTTATTACGCTTAAAGTCAATCAAGCGATAATGTTGCTTATGACCACCACCAACGTGACGAGTAGTGATACGGCCGTTGTTATTACGACCACCATTGCGCGACTGACTCTCAAGCAACGCCTTGTGCGGTGCACCTTTGTGCAAATCGGGGTTAACAACCCTGACGACAAAGCGACGGCCGGGAGAAGTCGGTTTACTTTTAACTATTGCCATTTGACTAAACTCCAGACTTATTCAGCGACCGCAAAGTCGATATCTTGACCCTGCGCAAGGCTAACATACGCCTTTTTCCAGTTTGACTTCTTGCTCAAACCAAAACGGTTACGCTTTACTTTGCCTTTTACATTGACTGTGCGAACACCCAACACATCAACTTTAAAAAGTTTTTCAACCGCATTTTTGATTTCAAGCTTGCTTGCACTAGGCAGCACTTTAAACACTACCTGATTACCTAGCTCAGCGCTGGCTGCACTTTTTTCAGAAACGTGCGGGCCGAGCAGTACCTTATAGATGCGCTCTGTATTCATCCCAACAGCTCCTCAAACTTTTTCAATGCAGCAACAGTAACAACCACTTTCTCGTAACCGATCAAGCTAACTGGATCAACACCATTAACGTCGCGAACATCGACATCATGAAGGTTGCGCGCTGCAAGATATAAATTACCATTTACTTCTTCAGTCACTACTAACGCACCTTTAAGGCCGTATTCACCAAGCGACTTAACTAGCAATTTTGTTTTCGGCTCACTTAAAGCAAATTCTTCAACCACAACCAAGCGCTCTTGACGAGCTAGCTCAGACAAGATCGTGCAAATAGCAGCACGATACATTTTGCGGTTTACTTTTTGACTGTGATCCTGCGGACTAGCAGCAAACGTCACACCGCCACCACGCCAAATCGGCGAGCGAATCGTTCCAGCACGAGCACGGCCCGTACCTTTTTGACGCCAAGGCTTCTTACCACCACCACTAACATCAGAACGTGTTTTTTGAGCCCGAGTACCTTGGCGCGCACCAGCCATATAGGCCACTACCACTTGATGCACCAAATCTTCGTTAAACTCACGAGCAAACGTAACGTCAGATACCTGAACCGTTCCCGCCGCAGCCCCGTTACCGGGTTTCGCAATACTTAATTCCACTGCATGGCCCCCTAGGATTTTTTAGCTTTCACAGCGGGACGCACAAACACGTCACCACCTGGAGCACCTGGAACCGCACCCTTGATTAAAATCAAGTTACGATCCGCGTCTACTCGCACGACTTCAAGAGTCTGAACTGTTACTTGCTCAGCACCCATGTGACCGGCCATCTTCTTGCCTTTCCAAACGCGACCTGGCGTCTGACACTGACCGATAGAACCGAGTACACGATGCGATAACGAGTTACCGTGAGTGGCATCTTGCATATGGAAATTCCAGCGCTTTATACCGCCCTGAAAACCCTTACCTTTAGACTGCCCAGTCACGTCAACTTTTTGACCAGCTTCGAAAACAGCAACAGTCAGCTCAGCACCTACTTCAGGGCTCACCTCACCTTGCTCCAAACGAAATTCCCACAAACCACGACCAGCCTCAACACCAGTTTTAGCAAAGTGACCTGTTTCTGCTTTAGAGATGCGTGATGCCTTACGCGCGCCAGTTGTTACCTGGATCGCACTGTAACCATCTACGTCATCCGCCTTGACACGAGTAACGCGATTAGGATCTACCTCAATCACCGTTACCGGAATAGATATGCCGTCTTCTGTAAAAACGCGCGTCATGCCGCTTTTACGACCGACCAAACCAATAGTCATTGCTCCAACCTCTCAGTGTACGGGGCTAACACCCTCTATGGCCGCGCGGTAAAGCGCGTTACACAACCCAGGGCCAGCCCCCGAGCGGGTCTGAAAATAATTCAGTATTTACATGTTTAACTAGCCGAGGCTAATTTGAACTTCTACACCAGCCGCCAAATCTAACTTCATCAATGCATCTACAGTTTTTTCTGTAGGCTCTACGATGTCCAACATGCGCTTATGGGTGCGGATCTCATACTGATCACGCGCATCCTTATTTACATGTGGAGAAACCAGCACTGTAAAACGCTCTTTGCGAGTAGGCAGAGGAATCGGGCCTCTAACCTGCGCACCAGTACGCTTTGCAGTGTCTACAATCTCTTGCGTAGACGCATCAATGAGACGGTGATCAAAAGCCTTTAAACGAATTCGAATCCGTTGATTTTGCACCTGACCAAACTCCCATCCCAAATAAATCCGAGCCCACCGCGACGTTCGCGTGAAGTAACCCGAAAAAAGGAAGCGGAATGTTAATGATATACCGAGATATTGTCAACCTAATATTTCGGATATTTCATAACAAAGCCACAACCACAACTTAATACCGCAAAGGGCATATCAAAACTGTAAGGGGGAGGCCCAAGCCTCCCCCTTACTAACCTCTTACACCGAACGGTGTATCGATCTTATTCTACGATTTTAGCAACAACGCCGGCGCCAACAGTACGGCCACCTTCACGAATTGCAAAACGCAAACCTTCTTCCATCGCGATTGGCGCAATCAATGTCACGTCCATTTTCACGTTATCACCAGGCATTACCATTTCAGTACCTTCAGGTAGCTCACAAGCACCTGTTACGTCTGTGGTACGGAAGTAGAACTGCGGACGGTAGCCTTTAAAGAATGGCGTGTGACGACCACCCTCTTCTTTGGACAACACGTACACTTCTGCTTCAAAACGAGTATGCGGAGTGATTGAACCAGGCTTAGCCAATACTTGACCACGCTCAACGTCATCACGCTTTGTACCACGCAACAACACACCTACGTTCTCACCTGCACGACCTTCGTCAAGCAGCTTGCGGAACATCTCAACACCAGTACAGGTAGTTTTTGTTGTCTCGCGGATACCAATGATGGCAATTTCATCACCGGTGCGCAGAATACCGCGCTCTACACGACCTGTTACAACAGTACCGCGACCAGAGATTGAGAATACATCTTCAATTGGCATCAAGAACGGCAGATCAACCGCACGCTCAGGCTGTGGAATGTAGGTATCCAATGCTTCAACCAATTTTGCAACGGCAGTTGTTCCTAGCTCGTTGTCGTCTTGGCCATTCAACGCCATCAGCGCAGAACCAGCAATGATTGGCGTGTCGTCGCCTGGGAATTCGTACATGTCGAGTAGCTCACGCAACTCCATTTCTACCAATTCCAACATTTCGTTGTATTCTTCGCTGCCTACGCCGCCGCAATCTTCAGCTAGCAAGTCAGCTTTGTTCAGGAAGACAACGATGTAAGGTACGCCAACCTGACGAGATAGCAGGATGTGCTCGCGCGTCTGCGGCATTGGGCCGTCAGTTGCACCACATACCAAAATAGCGCCGTCCATCTGTGCAGCACCAGTAATCATGTTCTTAACGTAGTCAGCGTGACCTGGGCAGTCGACGTGAGCATAGTGACGAACTGATGAATCATACTCAACGTGCGAGGTCGCGATAGTGATGCCGCGCTCACGCTCTTCAGGTGCGTTATCGATACCATCAAACGCGACTGCTTGACCACCAAATACTTCTGCACATACGCGCGTCAGTGCTGCAGTCAGCGTGGTTTTACCATGGTCAACGTGACCAATGGTGCCCACATTCAAATGGGGCTTATTACGTTCAAACTTCTCTTTAGCCACGGGATATTCCTCGCATAAAGGTTATTAAAAATTAAGCTCTGTTCTTAGCCATGATTTCTTCGGCAACATTACGCGGCGCCTCGAAATACTTTTCGAACTCCATCGTAAATGTTGCACGACCCTGGGTTGCACTGCGCAGATCGGTTGCATAACCAAACATCTCCGCTAACGGTACTTCTGCATCAATTACCTTTCCTGACACGCTTTCATTCATACCAAGAATAATTCCGCGACGACGATTCAAATCCCCGACCACATCCCCCATATTCTCTTCTGGGGTAACAATCTCCACCTTCATTATTGGCTCTAAAAGCACCGCACCACCAAGGTCAGCCAAACGCTTTGTCGCCATAGAGGCCGCAACTTTAAATGCCATCTCATTTGAATCGACATCATGATAAGAGCCATCATAAGCAGTTGCCTTCAAACCCAGTAACGGATAACCAGCAAGCACACCGTTCTGCATCTGCTCGGCAATCCCTTTTTCTACCGCAGGGATATATTCCTTAGGAACAACACCACCAACAATTTCACTGACAAACTCTAAACCCTCTGCATTTGCATCTTCGCCGGGCTCAAACCGTATCCACACATGACCAAACTGACCACGCCCACCAGACTGACGGACAAACTTACCCTCAATCTCACATGTATTCCTGATTGCCTCACGATAAGCAACTTGCGGCTTACCAATGTTAGCCTCAACACTGAATTCGCGACGCATGCGATCAACAAGAATATCCAAGTGAAGCTCACCCATACCGGATATAATGCACTGCCCCGATTCTTCATCGGTCTTTACGCGAAATGAAGGGTCCTCTTGGGCCAACTTACCCAGTGCGATACCCATCTTTTCTTGATCAGCCTTGGTTCTAGGCTCAACAGCAACCGAAATTACCGGCTCTGGAAACTCCATGCGCTCCAAGACAATAACGTTTGCCGGATCACATAAAGTATCACCTGTTGTAACATCCTTAAGGCCTATGGCTGCAGCAATGTCGCCCGCCAAAACCTCTTTAATCTCCTGCCTGTCATTGGCGTGCATTTGCACCATCCGACCAACACGCTCTTTCTTACCTTTAACCGAATTAACAACCGCAGTCCCACTTTCCAATTTCCCAGAATAAACCCGGAAAAATGTCAGCGTACCCACAAAAGGATCTGTCGCTATCTTGAAAGCCAAGGCAGAGAACGGCGCATTATCATCAGCTGCGCGTGTTGCAGGTGTTTCATCCTTATCATCTAGCGTGCCTTCAA
Source organism: Zhongshania aliphaticivorans (assembly GCF_902705875.1). NCBI lineage: Bacteria > Pseudomonadati > Pseudomonadota > Gammaproteobacteria > Cellvibrionales > Spongiibacteraceae > Zhongshania > Zhongshania aliphaticivorans. The sequence goes on from NZ_CACSIK010000003.1 coordinate 347,031, forward strand.
TCGCCTTAACTTCAGCCGGCGATGGCATGTACTCAATGACGGCATCAAGTACCGCCTGCACACCTTTATTTTTAAAAGCAGAACCGCCAAATACAGGGATAATCTCGTTCGCCAAGGTCCGCTTACGAATCCCCGCTTTGATATCCTCCTCGCTCAACTCTTCGCCTTCGAGGTATTTTTCCATAAGCTCATCACTGGATTCAGCCGCAGCCTCAACCATGAACTCACGCATATCTTTACATGTATCCAACAAGTCAGCAGGAATGTCTTCATACACGAAGGTCATACCCTGATCAGCCTCGCTCCAGATAATGGCTTTCATTTTGATCAAATCAACCACGCCGCGAAACTCGTCTTCGCTACCAATGGTCATTTGCATAGGGACAGCGTTCGCCCCCAAGCGTGTTCGCAACTGACTTATAACACGCTCAAAATCCGCACCCGCACGATCCATCTTATTAACAAAAACCATGCGCGGAACTTCATATTTATTCGCTTGACGCCAAACCGTCTCTGTTTGCGGCTGCACACCTGATGAACCACAAAGCACAACAACCGCGCCATCCAAAACCCGCAGAGAACGCTCAACTTCTATCGTGAAGTCAACGTGCCCCGGAGTATCAATGATATTAACGCGGTGCTGTTCAAACTGTTGCTGCATTCCAGCCCAAAAACAGGTTGTAGCAGCAGAAGTGATGGTAATCCCTCGCTCCTGCTCCTGCTCCATCCAGTCCATAGTCGCCGCGCCATCATGCACTTCGCCTATCTTGTGAGATAGACCAGTGTAAAAAAGCACGCGCTCAGTAGTCGTGGTCTTCCCAGCGTCAACGTGGGCACAAATACCGATATTGCGATATCTGGATATAGGAGTCTTACGCGCCACAATGTTCTCCCGAACCTGAAATCAATAACACCAACCTAGAAACGGTAATGAGAGAACGCTTTGTTGGCTTCAGCCATACGATGCACGTCTTCACGTTTCTTAACAGCAGAGCCCTTGCCCTGAGATGCATCGATGATTTCACCAGCCAAACGCTGACGCATGGACTTTTCGCCACGGCCACGTGAATAGTCCACCAACCAGCGCATTGCCAACGCAGTACGGCGACTAGGACGAACTTCTACTGGAACCTGATAAGTAGCACCACCAACACGACGAGACTTAACCTCGACCATTGGCGCAATGTTTTCTAGGGCGGTATCGAAAGCTTCTAGAGGATCAGTATTTAAACGTTCTTTAACCAGATCCAGAGCACCATATACGATGGTTTCTGCGACTGATTTTTTACCACTTACCATAACGTGGTTCATGAACTTGGCCAGTGTCAGGTTACCGAATTTTGGATCCGGTAGGATTTCCCGCTTGGCGGCGACGCGTCTTCTTGGCATATCTCTATTCCTATTTCTTCAGGTAAATCCAAACACCGGGTCGCCTTACAGCGAGTAGACGATGGCTTGGCCTTACTTAAGGTTATTTTAAGCGTTAAGTTTAATTACTACTTAGGACGCTTAGTACCGTATTTAGAACGGGCTTGCTTACGATTATTAACACCAGAGGTATCAAGGCTACCGCGAACAGTGTGGTAACGCACACCTGGTAAATCCTTAACACGACCACCGCGAATAAGCACAACACTGTGCTCTTGCAGATTGTGGCCTTCACCACCGATGTATGATGAAACTTCAAAGCCGTTAGTCAAACGTACACGACACACTTTACGCAGTGCCGAGTTCGGCTTCTTAGGTGTAGTGGTGTAAACACGAGTACATACGCCGCGACGCTGTGGACATGCCTGCAATGCAGGTACGTCACTTTTAGCCGCTTTACGCTTTCTCGGCTGACGAACCAACTGATTGATCGTTGCCATTAATTAACTCCAAAACTAAAGCTTGCACACCAATGTGCTAGCCAACTGACTATCGATACCGCCGATAGCTGATAAAAAAAGTGGAGCGCGAATTCTAAAGATGCGCTCCACTCCCGTCAAGTAGTCAAATTTACTCAGCTATTTTCGCTAAGCGCCTCTGACAGTGCCGCTTCGACATCCTGTGCCGAGACGGTTTTCATTGCCTCTTCCTTCTTGATCTTACGATCATTGTGATAAGCCAAGCCTGTTCCTGCAGGAATCAAACGGCCAACTACCACATTTTCTTTCAAACCGCGCAAGTGATCACGCTTACCAGTGACTGCCGCCTCGGTAAGAACGCGGGTTGTCTCCTGGAACGAGGCCGCCGAAATAAACGACTCCGTTGCCAAAGATGCCTTAGTTATACCAAGCAACTCACGCTCATAGCTGGCCGAAATCTTATCCGTGTTCCCAAGGATTTCATTCTCCTCAACAACCCGTACGTATTCAGCTTGTTCACCTTTGATAAACGATGAATCACCCGAGGTAAGGATATTAACCTTGCGAAGCATTTGACGAACGATAACTTCAATGTGTTTATCGTTAATCTTTACACCTTGTAGGCGGTAAACGTCCTGGATCTCATTGACAATATATTTCGCCAATTCTTCCACACCCTTGAGGCGCAAAATATCATGCGGACTCAATGGGCCCTCAGAAACAATCTCACCCTTCTCTACTTGCTCACCTTCAAACACGGTTAGCAAACGCCATTTCGGGATTAGCACTTCGTAGTAATCCGAACCATCGGCGATAGGCTTGCCATCGGCAGGCGTTATGATCAGGCGACGCTTACCTTTGGTTTCTTTACCAAAGCTCACTGTTCCAGATATCTCGGCAAGGATTGCGGGCTCTTTCGGCTTACGCGCTTCAAACAAGTCAGCAACGCGTGGCAGACCACCTGTGATATCACGTGTTTTAGAGCTTTCTTGCGGAATACGTGCAATAACATCACCGACTTTAACTTCTGCACCATTCTCAAGAGAAATGATTGCATTCTCAGTGAGGAAGTAATGCGCCGGCACATTGGTGCCCGCCAAGCAAAGCTCGTCTCCGTTCGCATCAACCAAGGTTACCGCTGGACGCATATCCTTACCTGCAGCGGGACGCTCACCCTGATCCATAACAGAAATACTGCTTAGACCAGTAAGCTCATCCGTTTGACGCTTAACGGTGATACCTTCTTCCATCCCGGACATCTTCACGATACCCGCAACTTCCGTCACGATGGGGTGAGTATGTGGATCCCAAGTCGCAACAATATCACCAGCAGCTACTTCGGCCCGGTCAGCAACCTTAATCAAGGCGCCGTATGGGAGCTTATAGCGCTCACGCTCACGACCACTTTTATCCGTAATCGCCAATTCACCAGAACGACTAACGGCGACGAGGAAGCCATCTTCACGCTCAACATATTTCAAGTTATGCAAACGTGCTTTACCGTCTTGCTTAACCTGAATATTGTCGACTGCCGTTGCCCGCGATGCCGCACCACCGATATGGAAGGTACGCATGGTAAGCTGAGTACCCGGCTCACCAATCGACTGAGCAGCAATAACACCCACTGCCTCACCGCGGTTAACCAAGTGACCACGAGCCAGGTCACGACCGTAACACGCAGAACAAACACCATGACGTGTTTCACAGGTAATTGGTGAGCGCACTTCTATCTCATCAATACCCATTTCTTCTAATTCAATAACGCGCTTCTCATCGAGCATCTCACCAGCAGCAACGGCTATATCATCTGTACCTGGACGGAAAACGTCACGAACAACGATACGACCCAATACCCGGTCACCCAATGTTTCGATGATGTCACCACCTTCGATGACGGGATTCATGGTCAGACCTTGATCTGTACCACAATCATCCTCAGTAATAACCAAGTCTTGCGCAACATCAACCAAACGACGAGTTAGATAACCCGAGTTTGCTGTTTTCAATGCCGTATCAGCCAAACCTTTACGAGCACCGTGAGTCGAGATGAAGTACTGAAGTACGCTCAAACCTTCACGGAAGTTAGCCGTGATGGGGGTTTCAATGATCGAACCATCAGGTTTTGCCATCAAACCACGCATACCAGCCAGCTGACGAATCTGAGCTGGAGAACCCCGCGCACCAGAGTCGGCATAGATATAAACCGAGTTGAAAGAGTCTTGCATCTCTTCCTCACCCTCGCGGTTTATAACAGGCTCTTTAGACAAACCTTCCATCATCGCCTTGGAAACCATGTCATTTGCACGGGACCAAATATCGATAACTTTATTGTACTTCTCACCCTGGGTTACCAGACCAGAAGCATACTGCTTTTCAATTTCGACCACTTCAGCGTCAGCGGCATTAACAATACGCGCTTTTGCATCAGGGATTTCAAAATCATTAACACCAATAGATGAACCTGAGCGTGTTGAATACTCAAAACCGGTATACATCAATTGGTCGCCAAGAATTACCGTGGCCTTTAGGCCAACACGGCGATAGCACTCATTAAGAATTCGTGAAATCGCTTTCTTGGACATGTTTTGGTTGACCATCTCAAAGGGCAAACCCTCTGGGACTATCCGCCACAACAAGACACGGCCAACGGTGGTATCGATAATGCTACGGGTTTCACTGCGCTCACCGCTCTCATCGAAGCTCACTTCGACTAAACGGCATTTAATACGCGCCTGTAAATGCGCCTTACCACCAACGTAGGCACGATGAACTTCTTCTGGATTGGCAAAAGCAGTACCTTCACCCATACCATTGACACGCTCACGCGTCATCCAATACAAGCCCAATACAACGTCTTGAGATGGAACAATAATCGGCTCACCATTAGCTGGCGACAAAATGTTATTTGTCGACATCATCAAAGCGCGTGCTTCTAACTGAGCTTCGATTGTTAGCGGTACGTGTACCGCCATTTGGTCACCATCAAAGTCAGCGTTATATGCCGCACAAACCAAGGGGTGAAGCTGAATCGCTTTACCCTCAATAAGCACGGGCTCAAAAGCCTGAATACCTAAGCGGTGAAGTGTTGGGGCACGGTTAAGCATAACTGGATGCTCGCGAATAACCTCCGCAAGAATATCCCAAACTTCTGGCGGCTCACGCTCAACCATTTTCTTAGCTGCTTTGATGGTTGTTGCCAAACCACGCGCTTCTAACTTACCGAAGATGAAGGGCTTGAATAACTCCAAGGCCATTTTCTTAGGCAAACCACACTGGTGTAAGCGTAGTGTAGGACCAACAACGATAACCGAACGACCAGAGTAGTCGACACGCTTACCTAGCAAGTTCTGGCGGAAACGACCCTGCTTACCTTTAATCATGTCAGCAAGTGATTTCAACGGACGCTTGTTAGACCCGGTGATTGCACGACCGCGACGACCGTTATCGAGCAAAGCATCAACTGACTCTTGCAGCATACGCTTTTCATTGCGAACAATGATGTCAGGCGCATTCAGGTCTAATAGACGCTTCAAACGGTTGTTACGGTTAATAACACGGCGGTATAAGTCGTTAAGATCAGAGGTCGCAAAGCGACCACCATCCAATGGCACCAATGGACGCAAGTCTGGCGGCAAAACTGGCAATACTTTCATTACCATCCACTCAGGCTTATTACCTGAGTCAGCCAGCGCTTCAATCAACTTCAAACGCTTAGACAGTTTCTTAATTTTGGTTTCTGAATTCGTCGCGGGAATCTCTTCACGCAAACGCTCAATTTCAGCAACAAGGTCCAATTCAATCAGCAAATGCATGATTGCCTCAGCACCCATCTTGGCAACAAAATCGTCACCAAACTCTTCCATCGCTTCAAAGAATTGTTCGTCGCTTAACAACTGCCCTTTTTCTAGGGTAGTCATTCCTGGATCGGTAACAACATAAGACTCGAAGTAAAGAATACGCTCGATGTCACGCAAGGTCATATCAAGCAACAGACCTATGCGGCTTGGCAATGACTTCAAGAACCAAATGTGGGCAACTGGGCTAGCCAATTCAATATGACCCATACGCTCACGACGTACCTTGGCAAGCGCAACTTCAACGCCACATTTTTCACAAATAACACCACGGTGCTTGAGGCGCTTATACTTACCACATAGGCACTCGTAGTCTTTTACGGGTCCGAAAATTTTCGCACAGAACAAGCCATCTCGCTCAGGCTTAAACGTACGGTAATTAATAGTCTCAGGCTTTTTAACTTCGCCAAAAGACCACGAGCGAATCAGCTCCGGTGACGCCAAACCGATACGAATCGAGTCAAACTCGTCATTCGGTTGTCCCTGTTTCAATAGATTCAATAAATCTTTCAAGGCCGTTCCTCCGCAAGGGTATTCATCAGGCGCTCAAGTTAATCGAGCGCCCCTTGCCATAGTCGTTGTCGATGTTTATTCCGTGTCCAGCTCGATATTAATACCGAGTGAGCGGATCTCTTTAACCAGCACGTTGAAAGACTCGGGCATGCCCGGCTCCATACGCTGATCACCATCAACAATGTTCTTATACATTTTGGTACGGCCATTTACGTCATCCGACTTAACCGTCAACATTTCTTGCAGGGTGTAAGCGGCGCCGTAAGCTTCTAAGGCCCAAACTTCCATCTCCCCGAAACGCTGGCCACCGAATTGCGCTTTACCGCCTAGTGGCTGCTGTGTAACCAAACTGTACGAACCCGTTGAACGTGCATGCATTTTGTCATCAACCAAATGGTTCAGTTTCAACATATACATATAGCCAACGGTTACCGGACGATCAAACTCTAAACCGGTACGACCATCACATAATTTTAACTGACCGCTATCAGGCAAGCCCGCTAACGTTAAGAGGTTTTTAATCTCCCCTTCATTAGCACCGTCAAATACTTGAGTGGCCATTGGCACACCGCCACGCAGGTTTTTGGCCAGTTCCATAACGGCTTCATCACTGAAACTATCGAGATCTTCATTTCGACCAGCGCCGTCGTTATAGATTTCACCCAAGAATGCACGCAATTCAGCCATCTTGCGCTGCTCGCGGATCATCTCATCAATTTTGCGACCTAAACCTTTAGCCGCTAAGCCTAGGTGAGTTTCAAGTACCTGACCAACGTTCATCCGCGAGGGAACACCAAGCGGGTTCAATACGATATCGACTGGCTCACCCGTCTCATCAAAAGGCATATCTTCTATCGGCATAATCACCGAGATAACCCCTTTGTTTCCATGACGCCCAGCCATTTTATCACCTGGCTGGATACGACGTTTTATTGCTAAATACACTTTAACTATCTTCAAAACGCCCGGCGCTAAATCATCGCCCGTTGTCAGCTTGCGCTTTTTATCTTCGAAACGTTCTTCTAAGGTTTTGCGGTGCTCAACTAATTGTTTGTCAGCATCTTCAAGCGCAGCATTCAATGGCTCTTCAGCCATACGAAGCTTAAACCAGTCATCTTTCTTCAGCTCTTGAAGAGCATCAACAGACAACTCATCGCCCTTTTTCATACCCGGGCCGCTAAGAATGCTCTGACCAACTAAAGCACTTTCCAAACGCACAAACGTTGCTTCTTCTACAATGCGGTACTCTTCATTCAAATCCTTACGGAATTGATCAAGCTGCATTTTTTCGATTTCCAACGCGCGCTTATCTTTCTCTAAACCGTCACGCGTAAAGACCTGAACGTCGATAACCGTGCCTTTAGTGCTCGTTGGAACACGCAGCGAGGTATCTTTTACATCCGAAGCCTTTTCACCAAAGATAGCTCGCAATAGCTTTTCTTCTGGCGTTAATTGAGTCTCACCTTTAGGCGTAACTTTACCAACCAGAATATCTCCGGGGCCCACTTCAGCACCGATATAAACTATGCCAGACTCATCCAAGTTAGCTAATGCACCTTCACCAACATTGGGGATGTCAGACGAAATTTCCTCTGGCCCCAATTTAGTGTCGCGAGCAATACACGTTAACTCTTGGATATGAATAGTCGTAAAACGATCTTCCTTTACAACACGCTCAGACACCAAAATAGAGTCTTCGAAGTTGTAACCGTTCCAAGGCATAAACGCGATACGCATGTTTTGGCCAAGCGCAAGCTCACCCAAATCAACAGACGGACCATCAGCCAGAATATCACCACGAACAACGTCATGACCTTCGCTGACTATCGGACGCTGGTTGATACAGGTGTTCTGGTTAGAACGTGTGTATTTGGTGAGGTTATAAATATCAACAGGAGGCTGACCAGGCTGAACTTCATCGTTATTAACACGAACAACAATGCGCGACGAGTCCACACTATCAATCACACCACCGCGACGAGCAACAACACAAACCCCTGAGTCAGAAGCTACGTAACGCTCAAAGCCTGTACCAACTAAAGGCTTGTCGGCTTTTAGCGTTGGCACAGCCTGACGCTGCATGTTCGAGCCCATCAGTGCCCGGTTAGCGTCATCGTGCTCTAAGAATGGAATTAAAGATGCCGCCACCGAAACAACCTGCTTGGGCGAAACGTCCATGTAGGTTACTTTTTCCGGGGGCATTACGGTGAATTCGTTCATGTGACGAACCGCAACCATTTCGTCGGTTAGCTCACCTTTGTCATTCATTGCAGCCGATGCCTGAGCAATAACCTCTTCTGCTTCATTAATTGCAGATAAGTACTCAATATCATCGCTTACTTGGCCATCCAATACCTTGCGGTAAGGGCTTTCTAAAAAGCCATACTCATTGGTGCGCGCATAGGTCGCCAATGAGTTAATCAAACCAATGTTTGGCCCTTCCGGCGTTTCAATAGGACAAACGCGGCCATAGTGTGTTGGGTGAACGTCACGAACCTCAAAACCAGCTCGCTCTCGGGTCAAACCGCCGGGCCCAAGCGCAGAAACACGACGCTTGTGCGTGATTTCAGACAGCGGATTATTTTGATCCATAAACTGAGAAAGCTGTGAAGAGCCAAAGAACTCTTTCACCGCAGCCGCAACAGGTTTCGCATTGATTAAGTCCTGCGGCATCAGGCCTTCGCTCTCGGCCATTGAGAGACGCTCTTTTACTGCGCGCTCAACGCGAACCAAACCAACACGGAATTGGTTTTCAGCCATTTCACCAACCGAACGAATACGACGGTTACCTAGGTGATCGATATCATCAACAATACCTTTACCGTTACGAATGCCAACCAGCATCTTCATAACCGCAACAATATCACTTTGATCTAATGTGCCTGAGCCCAAAATTTCTTCGCGGCCAATACGGCGGTTAAACTTCATCCGACCCACGGTCGACAAGTCATAACGCTCAGCAGAGAAGAATAGATTTTGGAATAGGTTTTCAGCAGACTCTTTAGTCGGCGGCTCACCCGGGCGCATCATTCGGTAAATTTCGACCAACGCTTCAAGCTGACTATTAGTTGGGTCGGCACGTAAAGTATCACTAATGTAAGGACCGCAATCCAATTCATTGGTGTACAGTGTGTCAATTTCTTCGACACCAGCCTCTTCCAATGTGGTGAGTATTTCCGCTGTAATTTCAGTATTACATGGGAATAAAACCTCACCCGTTGACTTATCGATAATATCCTTAGCCAACGCACGACCAACAAGATACTCAACAGGTACTTCAAGCTCGGTAAGATTTGCCTTTTCGATCTGACGAATATGCCGTGCAGTAATACGCCGACCAGTCTCTACGATAATTTCGCCATTTTTAGCGCAAATATCAAACGTAGCCACCTCACCCCGTAAACGCTCAGGGATCAATTCAATGGTGAAGCCGCCTTTTTCCGCCACTTTAAACGTGTTTACGTCGTAAAAAAGGTCGAGTATCTCTTCAGCAACCATGCCCAGTGCACGCAACAAAATCGTTGCCGGTAATTTACGACGACGGTCAATACGAACAAAAACTTGGTCTTTAGGATCGAATTCAAAATCCAACCATGAACCACGGTATGGAATAACCCGAGCGGAGTATAAGAGCTTACCCGAAGAGTGGGTTTTACCACGATCATGATCAAAGAAAACACCCGGTGACCGGTGTAACTGAGACACGATTACTCGCTCAGTACCATTGATAACAAATGTACCGTTTTCCGTCATCAGGGGGATTTCCCCCATATAGACTTCCTGCTCTTTTATATCTTTAATGCTTTTATTAGCCGATTCACGATCATAAATAATCAAGCGAACCTTAACCCGCAACGGCACCGAATAGGTTACCCCGCGTAATTGGCACTCATTCACATCAAATGCCGGTAAACCAAGTACGTAATCGACGTACTCAAGCGCAGCATTCCCAGAGTAACTAACAATTGGGAATATAGATTTAAAGGCGGCATGCAAACCGTGCTCGCCGCGCTCAGCAGCAGGAATACCTTGCTGCGTAAACTTCTTGTAGGAATCCAGCTGAATCGCAAGGAGATAAGGCACGTCCATGACGTGCGGCATCTTGCCAAAATCCTTGCGGATACGTTTTTTCTCAGTGTATGAGTAAGCCATCAGTACTCCTCAGCATCATCTCTTGACCTCGCCACGACCGGCGACGACGTCGTTAGTGCGACAGTTCATCTGTCGCTGGTCAGACCCGTTTGGGCTCCGACTGTAATTTCTCAAACAACAAAAGGCCGGCGGGATTTAACCCACCAGCCTCGCTTGAGATTGACCTGCAAGCAGGTCAACAAGCAACTTACTTAAGCTCGACGCTTGCGCCAGCTTCTTCAAGTGCTGTTTTAGCAGCTTCTGCATCAGCCTTAGAAGCAGCTTCTTTAATAGTAGATGGTGCGCCATCAACCATTTCTTTAGCTTCTTTCAAGCCTAAGCCAGTGATCGTACGTACTGCTTTGATCACGTTTACTTTCTTCTCGCCAGCGCCAGTCAGAACAACGTCAAACTCAGTTTGTTCTTCAGCAGCAGCGCCGCCTTCAACAGCGGCAGCTGGTGCTGCAGCAACTGCAGCGGCTGCAGTAACGCCAAACTTCTCTTCCATCGCTTCGATTAGACCAACTACGTCCATAACGCTCATTTCAGCGATTGCATTCAAAATGTCTTCTTGTGACAGAGCCATGTAAAACTCCCTACTGTGTCAATTACTAAATAAATTTAACGCCGCTTACGCAGCTTCTTTCTGCTCGCGAACAGCAGCTAATGTACGAACCAATTTTCCTGGGACTTCGTTCATTGTACGTACCAGTTTGGTTGCCGGTGCTAACATAACGCTCATCAACATAGATAGCGCTTGGTCGCGGGTCGGCAGCTTAGCCAATACATCCAACTGATCTGCACCCATCAATTGGCCACTAACCGCAAGTGCTTTCACTTCAAACTTCGCATTTTCTTTCGCGAAATCTTTGAAGATACGAGCCGCCGCACCGGGATCTTCCATCGAAAAAGCTAACAGAGAAGGACCTTTAAAGGCCTCTTCTGCGCATTCGAAGTCAGTTCCTTTCAACGCGATTTTAGCCAAAGTATTACGCACTACTCGTACGTTCACTTGGGACTCTCGCGCCAATTTGCGAAGCTCTGTCATTTGGCCAACTGTACACCCGCGGGCGTCAGCAACAACCAATGACAATGCACTAGCGGCAGTCTCGTTAACGTCAGCTACAATCGCTTTTTTGTCGTCGAGTCTTAATGCCACTTGGATAACTCCTGGATTTGTCAGTTAATTACCGTAGACTTTAAATACTAGCTTCAAAGTCGTTTGCTGGTGAACAAATCCAATCCACCATCTGCGTAGGCCGGTGCCGGTAACGTTGACAAGTCAACACACCTATTAAGGGTTCAGGTTTAAATAACCCAATCCCACCTACGGTCTTTGATGGTCTCTGTCTTTTGACACAGTAGGTCAGCTGTCAAAGACCACAAAGCCAGAAAGCACCCTTCGAAAAAGGCGCTTTATTCTGAGCGCATAACGCTCAAAAATTATTTTGACGCTAGGCTAGCCTGATCGATAACAATACCAGGACCCATTGTCGAAGAAAGCGTAACCTTCTTCATATAGACGCCTTTAGCTGATGATGGCTTCGCTTTACGCAAATCCCCCAACAAGGCTTCTAAGTTTTCTTTTAACACGCCAGCTTCGAAAGAGATTGTTCCAATCGCGCCATGGATAATGCCATTCTTATCTGTGCGGTAGCGTACTTGCCCCGCTTTAGCATTCTTTACTGCGGTTTCTACATCAGCAGTTACGGTACCGGTCTTAGGGTTAGGCATTAGTCCACGAGGACCAAGAACTTGACCTAACTGACCAACAACTCGCATTGCGTCTGGCGATGCAACGACAACGTCAAAGTCCATCATGCCACCTTTGACTTGCTCAGCAAGGTCATCCATGCCGACAAAATCTGCACCAGCAGCTTTTGCTTTTTCTGCATTTTCACCTTGAGTAAACACAGCAACACGTACTGTTTTACCCGTACCGTTTGGCAAGGTAGTTGCGCCACGAACAGCTTGATCCGATTTACGTGCATCAATACCAAGGTTAATTGCTACATCGATGGCTTCAGGAAATTTAACAACTGAAACATCTTTCAATAATGCCACGGCTTCTTCAAAGCTATATTGCTTTCCAGCAACTACTTTTTCACGAATCGCTTTTTGGCGCTTAGTTAGCTTAGCCATTACACACCCTCCACTTCGATACCAGCGGCACGAGCACTACCGGCGATGGTGCGCACAGCGGCGTCCATGTCAGATGCAGTGAGGTCAGCCATTTTAATAGTTGCAATTTCTTCTAGTTGCGCACGAGTTACCTTACCCACTTTCTTTGAGTTAGGCGTGCCTGAACCACTTTTCACGCCCGCTGCTTTTTTCAATAAGAAAGACGCAGGAGGTGTTTTGGTAGTAAAAGTGAAACTGCGATCAGAGTACACTGTGATAACAACAGGAATTGGCATACCACTCTCAAGACTCTGCGTCTGAGCGTTGAATGCTTTACAGAATTCCATGATATTCACACCATGCTGACCCAATGCAGGACCAACCGGTGGACTTGGGTTTGCTGCACCAGCAGCAACTTGTAGCTTAATATAAGCTTGTACTTTCTTAGCCATATTACCTCTCCAAATGGGTGATAACGCTCCGATTTAACGAAGCTCCCCTCGACAGCTGACGCTGACCTAAAAATAGTGAACTTAGGTTTTCTCTACCTGACCAAAGTCCAACTCTACAGGCGTTGACCGCCCGAAAATCAATACCGCCACATGCAAGCGGTTCTTCTCATAATTCACTTCTTCGACAACACCGTTAAAGTCATTAAACGGACCATCGATAACGCGAACCATTTCTCCAGGCTCAAACAGCGTCTTAGGCTTGGGCTTATCACCACTCTCAACCCGCTGCAATATTGCCTGTGCTTCTTTTTCAGTAATCGGCGCAGGCTTATCCGCCTTACCACCAATAAACCCCATGACCCGTGGCGTTTCTTTCACTAAATGCCAAGTGTCGTCGCCAAGATCCATTTCGATTAACACATAGCCAGGAAAAAACTTGCGCTCACTTTTCCGCTTTTGCCCGCCACGCATCTCTACAACTTCTTCTGTCGGCACTAACACTTCACCAAAACGCTCAGCAAAGCCCGAAAGTTCAATACGCTCTTTGAGCGCCAATGCCACTTTCTTTTCATACCCAGAATAGGCGTGTACAACATACCAACGCTTTGTCATGCCCTACCTCTAGCCGATAACCATGGATGCCAGCCAACCCAGCAGAGTATCTAAGCCCCACAGAATCAATGCCGCCACTACAACAAACGCCACTACAATGAGTGTTGTTTGCGTGCTTTCTTGGCGCGTCGGCCAGACTACCTTTCTGATCTCCGTACGCGCGCCCTTCAACAACTCAAAAAATGCCGCACCTTTTTCTGTGCGATACACAATAAAAGTCGCTACAGACGCCAAAACCAACAAGGCAATGACGCGATAAAGCAAGGACTCGCCAGAATAATACGTATTGCCGCCAACACCGATAACAACCAGCAGAGCAACTACACTCCACTTTAGGCCATCAAAGCGACTAGCGTCTTCCGCCTTAGCACTCATTGTTTACTCATATCCTTTTTTGCTAAGCGCAAAACACCACGACGCATTACGCGAAGCGGTGTTAACGTAAATGGCAGGCCAGGAGGGACTCGAACCCCCAACAGCCGGTTTTGGAGACCGGTGCTCTACCAATTGAACTACTGGCCTACAAGTGCCGGGACGAGCCCGGACTTACACCCATTAAAAACCGGGCTTATTCTACGATTTTAGCAACAACGCCGGCGCCAACAGTACGGCCACCTTCACGAATTGCAAAACGCAAACCTTCTTCCATCGCGATTGGCGCAATCAATGTCACGTCCATTTTCACGTTATCACCAGGCATTACCATTTCAGTACCTTCAGGTAGCTCACAAGCACCTGTTACGTCTGTGGTACGGAAGTAGAACTGCGGACGGTAGCCTTTAAAGAATGGCGTGTGACGACCACCCTCTTCTTTGGACAACACGTACACTTCTGCTTCAAAACGAGTATGCGGAGTGATTGAACCAGGCTTAGCCAATACTTGACCACGCTCAACGTCATCACGCTTTGTACCACGCAACAACACACCTACGTTCTCACCTGCACGACCTTCGTCAAGCAGCTTGCGGAACATCTCAACACCAGTACAGGTAGTTTTTGTTGTCTCGCGGATACCAATGATGGCAATTTCATCACCGGTGCGCAGAATACCGCGCTCTACACGACCTGTTACAACAGTACCGCGACCAGAGATTGAGAATACATCTTCAATTGGCATCAAGAACGGCAGATCAACCGCACGCTCAGGCTGTGGAATGTAGGTATCCAATGCTTCAACCAATTTTGCAACGGCAGTTGTTCCTAGCTCGTTGTCGTCTTGGCCATTCAACGCCATCAGCGCAGAACCAGCAATGATTGGCGTGTCGTCGCCTGGGAATTCGTACATGTCGAGTAGCTCACGCAACTCCATTTCTACCAATTCCAACATTTCGTTGTATTCTTCGCTGCCTACGCCGCCGCAATCTTCAGCTAGCAAGTCAGCTTTGTTCAGGAAGACAACGATGTAAGGTACGCCAACCTGACGAGATAGCAGGATGTGCTCGCGCGTCTGCGGCATTGGGCCGTCAGTTGCACCACATACCAAAATAGCGCCGTCCATCTGTGCAGCACCAGTAATCATGTTCTTAACGTAGTCAGCGTGACCTGGGCAGTCGACGTGAGCATAGTGACGAACTGATGAATCATACTCAACGTGCGAGGTCGCGATAGTGATGCCGCGCTCACGCTCTTCAGGTGCGTTATCGATACCATCAAACGCGACTGCTTGACCACCAAATACTTCTGCACATACGCGCGTCAGTGCTGCAGTCAGCGTGGTTTTACCATGGTCAACGTGACCAATGGTGCCCACATTCAAATGGGGCTTATTACGTTCAAACTTCTCTTTAGCCATTGCGACAGTCTCCTAGCGGACTTTTTCGTCAAGTCACTATTTTCGTCAAGCCACTACAAAAAGACAAAAGCCACCTAATCAGCTTTTGTCGCCAAATTTTAATGGAGCTCATGACCGGACTTGAACCGGTGACCTCTTCCTTACCAAGGAAGTGCTCTACCGACTGAGCTACATGAGCACCGAAAATCTCTTTTACAAACCTGCTCAAATTGGAGCGGGTAGCGGGAATCGAACCCGCACCATCAGCTTGGAAGGCTGAGGTTCTACCATTGAACCATACCCGCTGAAACTTCAATCTGCTGGCAAGTCTTACAATATAATGGTGGTGGGGGGTGGATTCGAACCACCGAAGCTCGCGCGTCAGATTTACAGTCTGATCCCTTTAGCCACTCGGGAACCCCACCCCAAGAGAACGGAATTTTCTCTTTTGAGCCATATAGTTATTAGCTTTAATTCGACTAAACCTTCAACTACAATTTGGCTCATTAGAAAATATGTGGAGCTGGCGAGAGGAGTCGAACCCCCGACCGGCTGATTACAAGTCAGCTGCTCTACCAACTGAGCTACGCCAGCTAAGCTACCACGTCGCTTCCAAACGAGGCCGGCATTCTAGTCTAACTCTTTGTAAGACGCAATCAGATTACAGCTTTTTTTCTCCAAGCTTTTGTTATTGTCTGTGTTTTTTTGCATTTTACTCTTCGCTTCAAGATAGAGCGGTGCATTTTCTCCCCCCTGATACGCCAACCAGTAGCGCTTTGCCAGCTTCCCCACCCGCCTAACCGAAACTTCATATTTTTTCTTCCGCAACCCCTTAGCATGGATATTTGCCCTCTCCACTGAAGTAAACACCCCTAAGGAGATCGCATTTTTCAGCTCACCACTTCTAATTACAAAATTATCTATGCGTTTTATGCGTAACGAAGCGCCTATCTTAGCTGCTTCCGACGCCGAACCATACGGCCCAAGATACACCCAATAATCAGCGCTACGCTCGTAGCTTTCAAGTAACAACCTGCTACCTAATATCGACTCCCTATCACCCCTTGCTTCACTTATATTCCTATAGGGTCCCAGCACTAGACACCCTAAAGGCGCCTCCACCAACTTGCCACCCTCACTTTCAACTACTGGAGACATATCCGATTCAGAAACGGCTTTACTCTCTGATAATAAAACAAGACCACCCAGCTGCTCTTCCCCAGTAAAGGCAAACTCTTGCGAACCATCATCCTGCCCACGGATAACAAACACAGCGACATTAGCAATCAGAAAAAACAAGAACAACCAACGCACCCACTTCTCCCTGCTTACGCTTTGCTTAATGCCGGCTCCAAGCCGTCCAAAACCAAATCTTCACAATAGCACCACGAATTTGCAGCGCCCCCCGCCAACTCATTTAACACCATACCATCACCACCGGTTATAAAAACTTGATAATGACAACCTATGATGGACTCAGCCTCGTTAATTGCCGCCCTTACAGCCCCCACCAAACCTATCCACTTTCCATTATGCACGCACTCATCCGTACTCAAACCAGGCAACAAAGCTTTAGCTGACTCACTACCAAAGCGCACCTTTCCTGTCGCCTCGCTCAGCACTTTCAGCACTAAACTCGCACCCGCTAAGATATAACCGCCGCGATGGCAGCCATCTTTATCGACAATATCAATAGTCAGCGCGGTACCTGCATCTATCACAATACAGGCACTTTGACTTTTTGTATAAGCAGCTAGCATTGCCAACCAGCGATCGACACCCAGCTTACCAACATCAGCATAGGCATTTTTAACACCGACACACTCCGCTTGGGATGTGGCCATTTCATAATCTAACCCCAAGTGATCTAGCAGTGCTGTTACTTCTTTTTCTCTACTACCACCAACAACAGAAGCAATCCGCACCGCGCTCACCCCAGCAAAAGGCAGCGCTTTCAAACCATCAACCGCCCCTTCTACTCTACCTTTAGCAACATGCTGCCCGTTTTGTATGCAACGCCATTTAATCGCAGTATTACCAACATCAAGCTCAACAACTCGCACTGACTATACACTCCGCAAGCTGACTTCACCGCCATTAAAAACCTGCTCGCCGTCTGCGGTTACCAATACCAAGCCACCACTTTGATCGACACACTTCATCACGCCTTCGATATAATGCTCCCCAAGCTGTACCCGCACTGCTCGCCCAGCAAAAACATCATATTGGCTCCACTCTTCTTTGTGAGCTAGAAAGCCTGAAGCTGAGAACTCTTTATAAACTACATGCAATGCTGACATTAACTCGGCAACAATAGCATTCCTATCCACAATGCCAACAGCACTTACCAAATCAGTCCATGGCTGTAAAACATCAGACATATCACTAAGCGACATATCAACGTTTACCCCAACACCTACAACTACCTGACAAATACCCGCAGGATCACCCTGCATCTCAAGCAATATACCGGATATCTTTTTATTATTGTGGAGCACATCATTAGGCCACTTTAAGCCTAGGTCGGTTACACCAAACTTACCCAGCGCTCGAACAACAGCCAAACCCACCGACAAACTTAAACCTTCAAGTGCTGACGCCCCGCCTTGAAACCGCCAAACCTGAGAAATGTATATATTGCGGCCAAATGGGCTTTTCCACTCACGACCTCGACGACCACGCCCCGCTGTCTGCTGTTCCGCAAGACAGCTATACCCTTTATCCCGCCCTTCCTTAATAGCTGTAGCCGCCGCATTATTTGTTGAGTCCACCTGCGACAAAAGTTCTAACTCGCCAAGCGCCAAACCTGCCTCTGGTGATAATAGCGCTCTAATTCGCTCAGCATCTAAAAGATCCAAACCACCGGACAAACGATAACCTCGACCCTTAACCGATTCGATAACAAGATCTAAGGCCTCAAGCTTTTGTAGCTGTTTCCACACTGCGGCCCGACTCACCCCAAGATCACGCCCTATTTCTTCGCCTGAATGGTATTCACCATCTGCCAATATTTTAAGTACTTCCACCAGAGCAACACACCTATATACGTTTATGCATAGCATAATATCAGAATATTTGTTTTTCGGTCGCAACTCTAAAATTGACAAGCTGAGTTCTGCAGCTACCCTCTTTATTGACATATTTGCGATGATCTAAATCGCTGCTATTGCCGCAACCGATATTGATCGCTACGCATTTAAGCAACGTACTAAAAAATAAATATATTCAATGGGGTAATTTCACATGAACATAACAAAAATCGCAGTCAGTGCAGTCTTTTTTATATTCATTAACAGCGCAGCAATAGCCAGTAGTAGTCATGACAACAACATCCAGGTACGGCCCAGCTTGTATTCTAATCAGTATTCAGAAACCGACAAGCAATTAGTTAGCACCCTCATGTCCCAAATTAAAAGTGATAGCAAATTGTCAGGCTTGGTAGAAATTGACGGTCACAATGGGAATATTTCTATTTCCGGTCGCGTGGGAGAAGTAACTATGATCTATCGAATCGTTGAAATTATTAGAAAAAATTCAGACGTTAAATCGATTGATGTACGCGAATTAGATACATAACAAGCACACAATTAGCCACATGTATTAACAGAGTTGTAGCGTACCCAAAAACCCCGACGGACATTCCACGGGGTTTTTACAGAAGTAATAGAGAGCCTCAGGCACACAACAATAGGATAGCCCCAAGCTAAGGCACTCACTACGAATATGTAAAATTCCGCACCGTCCCCACAAGACTTACAGCATATATCCGATAAGCTACATCCCTCTATCATAGCTCTTTAGCTACCTAGAGTGGGCTATTCCTAGGTCCAGATAACACAACGCAGACAGATAAGTAAAAGAGACCTATCGACAGTCATTCCATTTTAAATTAATAGGGGCCGCCGTCGGTACTGGCGATAAACCTGTGCAGCAGGCTTGGACAGCCTAGGGCTGCCCGAAGGCACCACCGGCGCGAATCAAAACCTGCCCCGCAATCGTAGCTAGCGCTTTGGTTATGACCTACATTGGGTGGAAGCAATGCTTCCAATCGATTCGCGACGCCTGAGGCGCCCCAACCCGCACCTGTCGGTGCAAGGGTTGTCGCATGGGACCTTTGTAGTGACAGCAAATATCGCATCCCAAATAAAAAACCCCGCACAGCAAAGCTGAGCGGGGTGTTTTATTTAGAAGCCTGGCGACAAACCTGTGCAGCAGGTTTGGACAGCCTAACGCTGCCCGAAGGGTGATCGCCAGCGGCGCGAATCATTGCCGTTGGTCTTCGCCAGCTGCCCAGCGTTTTCTGCGCCACAAAGTAAAATGCCCCAACCGAATTCGGCTGGGGCATTTTTATTTAGAAGCCTGGCGATGACCTACTCTCGCATGGGGAAACCCCAAACTACCATCGGCGATGACACGTTTCACTTCTGAGTTCGGGATGGGGTCAGGTGG